>JBHPEA010000013.1:0-30730 GCA_042577505.1 Nanobdellota archaeon | reverse complement strand
TCCCCCACAGTGTTTTAAGTGATAATGATTTGGATATTTATGAAATCCCAGCAACTAGTCCAGATTCGATTACTTTCAAATCTACTGATGGATTAAGTGAGATTACTATTAGACCGCGTGCAACTGGTGGATTTACTGTGGATACTAGTGATGGAACAAGATTTTATGATAATAATGGTCGATTAATTGTTGAGTCTCCAGGAGAAGTACCACCCCCTCCTGAACCTGCACCAGCTCCTGTGGCCCCCACCCCACCTGCCGGACCCGAAGTTGGATCAACTATTATTGGTGGTAGGACTTTAGAAACTGTGACTATTGATGATGAAAGATATGTAGTTTTTGGAGAAAATGTTTATGCATGTGGGAATCCATTATGTAATGAACCTGGAGCTCTCGCATCAGATAGTATTAGAAATACTGTGTTGAGTGCTATTGATTCTCACAGGGCTGCCGCAACGCCACCTCCTGGATCTACACCTCCTCCAGCTGGATTACCCTCTACTGAAAATGAGATATATCAATGGTATAAAGCGCAAGGAGTACCCGAATCTATTGCAAGGGCGAGGGCAAGACAAGTAGTTGAAGGTCGAACCGCTTCAGGCGCAACAGGGGATCGGTATCCCGTTAGAGAAATAGTTGATCCTGATGGAACTCTTAGTTATTATGTTGGTAACGATCCAACAATTTATGGTAGTAAAGCAGAAGCTGATGCAATGGCTGTGATATTAAGAGGGGGTTATTCTGACACAGGTTATAGAGATTCAAATGGAAATAGAATTTTTCAAGATAGTGAAGGAGATCGAAGGGGTCTCTCTGATGCGGGCCTTCCAGCATCTATCCAAACTGGCCCCTGGGAAAAAACAGAACAACAAGGTGAAGCAACTATTACTAGGTATTTTGATCCTCCTACAACACCAACAGGTTCGCCTACAGAACGAGCTAGTGTAGATATTACAATTGGCGGAAATACAATTGAAAATGTTCCTACTGATATAATAGGTTCTTTGAATTTAGGGGGTGCAGCAAGTATTTTACAAGATGGTCAATCTTGGATAATAAAGGATTCGAGTGGGAGTGAGATCTCCAGATTAACTAGCAATAGACCATCAGATGGTGTTAGAAGTTGGGTGATAGATTCCCAAGATGGAAAAACTCGAACAACTTATATTCCAGATGCGCGCCCTGGTCGTGAAGGTCAATGGATTAGAAATTCCGAAACATATGTAGATATAAATGGTGAACGGTTCATTGCAGCTTCTGAAAGCACAGATCCTGTAACCGGAGAAACAACCAGAACTGAGTTTGAAAGGGATGGTAAAGGAAGATTGACTGGTTCATCTCAGATTACAATTGATGGGGATGGAAATATTAGGAGATCTGGAGAGACTAATAGAGACAATCGTGGATTCTACCATGAAGACGTTGATCATTATAGTCAGGATCCAAGAACTGGACAATGGTATAGAGATTATAGTGACTCCAGAACATATTCGTGCGGAGTAAATTATGCTTATTGTACTGATGGTTTAGAAAGAGTGTGGGAAAGTGGAACAAGAATTCTCTACGGTTCTCCAGATCAGGATGGATATCCTATTGGTATTATAACTGATGAAAATGGAATTGATGGGATTAATTTAGGGGATGGTGGAGTAAAAAATGGAATATTAAATTGTCCAGGTGGTTCAACTTGCATAACTATCAGAGGTGATGAAGTGTGGAGGCAATTACCGGGAGAAGATGCCGAAAGAATATCAACAGACGTAGATGAATTTGAAGATGATTGTGACAATAGTGATTCTGTAGATTGTGACTTATTCAACCAATTAGACAGTGCATATAATCATCATTTATGGGGAAGCACTATTCAGGGTATTATTAATGAGTTTCAGGCTTGGGCTGCGGATAGGAACTTTGGGACATTTATTGGGGCATTGTTTTGGGATGATAAGGATAAGCAGGAATGGATGCAGACCGTTGATGATGCTTTGTGTGCTACTAAAATTTTTGGAAGTGTAGATTGTTATGTTTCAGAAATATGTGGAGAATATTTAGAAGATGTTCCTGCAGGCGGGGGATTTATATCAACCTCATCAGGATTAATTTATGTTGCTGCGCATATTGAAGGTCAGAGAAGTCAGGCAATTTCATTCATAGGAACAGAATTTGAATTGGATTCTTATTTAGCAGGAGAGGGTGACGAACCACCAGATATTACCGCGTATGCTATTGATGAAGAAGGAGCAAGAACTTTCCATTTATACAAATTCACTTTTGTTGTAAACAATCCACAAGATTCAGGATATGGAAATTTAACTTTCAATGTTAGATTAAAGGGGGAAAGTAGGAATTTATTATTATATCCAACTTATATAACTGTGGGTGAAGGTAAAAGTGTAAGTCGTGCAGGAGATAATCCGATAGTCCAATACTCAAAATATAATTACACTGAAATTTGTATTGAGTTTTCAAACCGAATTCAGGTTTTAGATGACAGTTATTCAGAGGTTTGTAATAAAATAATTACATATGACGGAGATCCAACAACATATGCAGAAGAACAAGATACGGATTTAACTGGAACAAATTCACCAGCATCAGATGTCAATAATGAAGTGGACTTTTAGGAGGAAAAAATGTGGAAGAAATTATTAAACAAGGCAAAGCAAACGTTGTTTGTTAAGGCATGGCAGAGATTAGGGTATAATGTTTTATTTATTACAGCGATTGATGTAATTGCATTGATTGTTATCTCCCTTGTGACAAGACTCTTTTTAATTACTGCTGCTACCAGAATAGGATTTTTGAATGAATTACAAAATGTACAAAATTTACCAATGGAGCAAGCTGGTGTTTTAGCAGATCAGGTAAGCGGATTCCTTTGGTTTGCATTAATTGCTGCAATATTGTACGTATTTATTGTTGTGCTTGTATGGTCAGTTTTCAAAGCATTGTCGTGGAAAGCTGCTGATGATAAAGGATTAAATCAAAGATTTTCAAAAGGTTTAGATAGTGTTTTAGCAAAAGTAGGATTAAAAAAATCAATTGCATTCATTATTGTTGGATTGATAATAATCTCATTAATAGCTTTCTCATTCATAGATGGAAAAATAAGTGGATGGATAGCAATCATTATTCTTGCTTTAATAACAATCGGTTATGCAGAAAAAGCGTCTGTTTTGAAGAAATTTTTACATTATTTTTATGCAAATACAATTTGGTTTGTTTTTTGGATAACGCTATTCATCATTCTTGCATTAAGCGTGAAAGAAGACGCCTTGCCGTTTGTATTAATTCCTCTTTTAGGTTTAATAATTCATTCATCTATGGTATTATACAGTTTATTAACTAGGAATAATACGTTAACAGCATTAAAGAAAACTCCAAAAATCGCAATTCAATTACATAGATTCGTAATACCTTGGATTTTGATCTTTGGAATATACATTTTATACAATTTAGTATGGAGTATCTTCAGTCAAGATCCCAATTCAGTAGTGCAAATTAATTTAATTATCACGCTTATTTACCTTGCGTGGATAAAAATGTACTACAATGATATAGTCGAGAAAATAGAATGAAAAAAAGAGGTCAAATAACATTTTTCATAATAGTAGGAATCTTGATGCTATTTTCAGTAGTATTATTCCTACATTTTAAATCTAGAATTGTTGAAGTAATTGAACCTGAACCTGTTGCTATTACTCCTGTAGATACATTTGTAACTGGTTGTGTGAGTTCCTTAGCAACAGAAGCTATCAATAATATAGGAGAACAAGGAGGTTATGTAGAAATACCTGAATCCATTAGAGCAAACCATAATTCTTACTTATCTTTATTTGGATTTGGAGATTTTATAGTGCCATATTGGTGGTATAAAGGGAACTCTGTAATACCTACCTTAGAAAGTATGGAACTTGGTATTACCTCATATGTAAAAGATAATTTGAAAGTTTGTTTGGGCAGTTTTGCACCTTTGAGGACACAGTTTAAGATTGAGGAACTAGGAGATATTGAGGTTGTGACATCAATTAATGAGGACGATGTGAGTGTAAATTTAAAATATCCATTAAAAGTCATAACGTTAGACAATGGTTCTTCTCAAGAGACTGAATTATTTAATGCAATCATACCTATTAGACTAAAACAAGTCTATCTTCTTGCTAGGGATATTATTGATGATGAAAATGAAAATACTTTCTTGGAAAGAAAGACTATTGATTTGATGGCAATGGATCAATCAATACCTGATACTAATATAGAGGTTACTTGTGAAAGAAGAGAATGGTATTTACCAGAAATTACTGAAAGGATGAAAGATTTGGTTAGTAGGAATTTTCAGTATATTAAAATTGCAAATGCTGAGTATAATCCAAATACTTATGTTGAAAGTCAGAGTGCATTGACATGGAAGGATTCTTATTTTGGATTGCATTATTTATGGAATGTTTCAGATACAAAATATCGAAAAATACATGCAACAGTTTCTTATTTGGAGAATTGGCCTTTCTATGCTTATGCTCGACCCTCAAGAAATGGTGTATTAAGAAGTAATTCGCAAGATGGATTTGGGATACTGTCTGGATTATGTTTACATATTTGGCATTTCACATATGATTTTGTATATCCTGTTATGATAACTTTGTATGATGAAGAATCTTCGACGAACAGAGAATTTAGATTTCAGTTTGCTACTGAAGTATCAGTAAGAAGTAATACACCCTACAGGGAGAATTTTGCTTCTGAGGTGTTAGAAGGTAGTGATGGAGTTTATGAAGAAGATTACTGTACTGCTTTGAGAAATGAAATTACTATTACAACATTTGATACTGCACAAAATGATGAAGTTACAGGTGTTAACTTGACATTAATTTGTGGTGGATTTAGTTGTCCAATAGGAACATCTGAGATTATTGGGGCTGGAACTGCCGGAATAAGAGGAAGGATGCCATTTTGTTATTCTGGCTTTGTGAAAGGAGAAAAAGAAGGATACATGGAATCACAGGCACCATTGCAAACAAGCTTGGAACATAGGGCTTACAATTTAGATTTGACACCAATAAAAGAATTTGATAATGTTAAAATTAGAAAAGTGGTAGATGGTCAGGAAAGTGATTTCGAAGGAAGGGCTTTCATAAATGTTATTGGGCCCAATGAATTTGAAGAGAATTATGCATTGCCTGTTTATGTAAATAAATTTAGATTATTAGGTAGATCTACATTCACATACAATATTACTATATATGTCTTTGATGAAGAGTCAGTAATTGGTGGTTACCAAGCAGAATGGACACCTAGCTGGGATGCTATGAAGGATAAAAACACTGTAAAGTTTTATGTACCAGTAACTGATGAGACAGAGGATAAAGAAAGATATAAGTTTATTTCAAAAATAGGGGAACATTCAGGAAATGTTCCGGTACCGGTGTTTGAGTAACATAATCCACTAACTTAAGTTAATGGCTTTTATCCATAAGCTCAGTCGCAGTTGTCAAACGACCTTTGACATCATCACTTTGGATGTTTGGTTGTGTTACAGCAACCGAAACATCATCAGACATGCTGTGATATTTAGCTAGGTTGAAGCTAGCGTTTAGATCAGCGTTGAGAGAATAACCACAATGGCAGAAGAAAGAACCATGGGAACGAGTACCAATGCTTCCACATTTGGAACATCGCTTAGAAGTATTGAAGGGATTAACTTTAACTATACTTATCCCTCTTCTAGCTGCTTTATACGCAATGAAGCTATGCAATTGATAGAAACTCCAACCATTCAACCAGAAATTGAATCTTCTACCTTTTCGAATATTCCTTATTCCTTTGAGGTTTTCAAGCACAATAGTACCTGCACTACAACTGCTTACAATTCTTTTACTAATATTGTGGTTAACCCAAGCTTTGAAACGTCTCTCTCTGCCAGAAATCTTTTTCAACAGTCTTTCTGCAGATCGAGTGCCTTTAACTTGAAGTTTTGTTCTCAAACGCTTGAACTTGATCCTATAATTCTTGATTTTGGATCCAGTGAAGAATTTCCTATCACTAGTTACTGCAATATGATTTATTCCAACATCGACACCGAGTCTTCCCTGGCTTTTAATAATCTTAATAGCTCTAGAAAAGGTAATATGAATGAACATTATGCCTTTTCTGTCCAAGATAACATTTGCAGTCTGAGGATTCCAATCGAGGTATTTCCAGTAGTATTCAGGAATTTCTATAGGGATATCAATCCTTCCATTAATAGTTGTAAGTCTAACTTTGTCATAGTAGAAAGAAAAAGTTCTTTTATCGAAAGACAATGGCAAATACTCCTTAAAAATTGGTCTGGAAGCCTTCTTTTTTCTAATAGACTTCAAAGTTTGGGAAGCGACTCTATTGGCATTTATGATAAATTGAGAGGGGAGTTTAAAGATTTTTCTAGCTTCATAATAACAAAGGTGATGAAGATTATATCTATTCCAAGTATTAGTATCAAAACCTTTGTTGGATATGTAACTAACGGCTTGGTTATACTGTCTCATAGTTTCAAGAAGAAGTTTTGTTTTTGGAATATGAAGTTTGATGGTTACAAAATTTTTCATAAGGAACATCATGATGAAATGGTTTATATACCTCACAGGCATTTGACTAGTGACCTATGGTTATCGACGGGAAAATCTTACGGAATGTCCTGTGATTTTTTCCGAAAAGTAATGAAAGAATTTCGAGGTGAAAGGTGGCAGTTACTCTTACCATCTCATCATATTTGCTGTAATTAAAATGAAAAGAACAATAGCTTTGGTGATGATCTTTTTAATAGTTACATTACCTTTTACTTTAGCGCAGAATGAAAGTACTAGTTTGAATGTTGGAATACCTACTTATGTTACATCTAGGAGTATTGATATTACTGGTACTACATCCCCTTATACTCAGGTTACATTGTATATTAATGGAGAAGTCTCAAGAATAAATGATGCTGATTTTGTAGGAGAGGCAGGTAGAGTTGGATTTTATAATGTTGCTTTACCTGCAGATGTAAATCAAGTAAGAGTTGTTTCAGGTGGGGCTGAAGTAAGTGGAACTATAACTGTGGATTCTTCAAAACCTACACTGACCATTTCAGGTATTCCAGCAATATCATTTAGTACTGAAGTTAATTTCAGTGGAACAGCATCGGAACAAGGAATATTAGGTATTAGTTATCTATACAGTCCCGGAGTAGATACAGAAGCTCCTCCTGGAGTTAGTGGCTTAATAGTTGATGAACTTAATGAGGGATCAGTAAAACTCAGATGGAATGAAACTAATATAACTGATTTCCATAGGTATGTAATATGGAGAGAAGATGTAGGTGCACTAGCTGCAGTTAATTCAAAGGGTACTACTTTTTACGTTGATAACGGGGTAACTTCTGGTCAAATTTATGTTTATAGAATTTCTATTATTGATGATGCAAGCAATGAAGGTCCAAGATCAAATCCTGTGAATGCAGGCCCAGTTCCTGGTAATAGTACATCTCCACAACCCGAACCAATTGAAGTTGGAGAAATAACAACTTGGGAGGGTATTGAGACGTTAAATGTAAGTGGTACCTTTACTGGAAAAGTAACCTTAGGTGAAGGGGACGGTAATTATGATTTAAGGTTTGTATTAACTGATGTTGCTGGTAATACCGATATTTATGAAACATCAGTAATAATAGATACAACACCACCTGAAATTGAGATAACTAGTCCTCGTAGAGGAGATAGTGTTTTTGAAAATTTTGCAGACCAAGTAACAATAATTGGAGTAACAGAACCAAATGCAAAAGTTTACTTATTTATAGGAAGATCGCCGTTCGGCGGTGTTGATTTAAATGGAAGTGTAGATGTTGGTGGATTATCAGAAAGATTGGAGACAATACCTGAATCACAGTTAGTTAGTCAATGTTCAACTACATTTGGAGGAAGAAGACAATGTAGTTCTGGAGCAGATTATGAAACAACAGCTGATGCTAATGGAAATTTCAGATTTAAGGATGTTGATTTAACAGCTATTGCTGCTTTGGGTTTGAATGTTCAAGAAGTTGATCCTGGACAATTTGATGAATTTATCAGAGATGGAACAGAAACTTATAGAGATTTACAGAGAAGGAGATTTGATAGTGTTAGAGTTGATATGTTGTTTATTGCAACAGATCAGAGTGGTCAAAGGGGATTGGAAAGATCTCATATAAATGTTGGATCCTGTTGGTCTGGATCATTTAAGTTTGATGCTTATCCGATTGTTGAATTACAACAACCTACATTTTTATCACCTGAGAGAATTTCGGAAGGAACTGAGATTATCCAATTTGCGTTTAATTTTAGTTATACTGGAATTGGTGATGCAAGCGATATAACAATAACAAATGCTCAAATAAGAAGTGCATGTGATGACATTACTAGAAACCATCCACTGACAAATTTATCTTGTGATTTAATTAGTGGGTGTACATTAAGACCCCTAGAACCTGGTTCATTTACATATTATGGAAATTGTAGATTAAAGAGGTTTGACAATCTAACAAGGTGGGTAAGAGAAGATTGGGAGACTTTCTTTGAAGGTATAAGAGGAGGAGAGATGTTGTTTCCCTTTAAGATTACAGTACATTATACAGAGACTGTTCCTTATGATGAATTACCTTATGATTATGGAGATGATTCTGATTATGATGATTATAGTGGAAGATCAACAAGAATTCCTGGGACACAAACATTTTGTCAGGTGTTAGCTTATGCAATAGATGACACTGCAATGAGTCCTCAGGATTATTTACCTGATTGGATGTTGGAAGATGCGGTAGAATGGTTGAACGAATCTATTAATTTCCTGAATGATGCTGAGGAGTTTTTAGATGATGTTTTGGAGATCGTTGGAATTGCTTGTTTAAGTTCAATAATATTATCATTTGTTACTAAAGTTTACAGAAGATGGAGTTGTTCTTTTGAAGATACTCTTAAGGAACTTGAAAAATTAGGTTTAAATAGTGATAGAGAGAATGATTGTAGTGATTGTTTGAGAAGTTCTGCTTTAGATAGAGCAAAACTTAATTCACAATTCGGTGGAGATTGGAGAGAATTCGACAGAGAAGAGATGTCTGATACTTGTTTGAAAATTTGTTATCCAAGTTGTGCATCAGGTTGGAAAGCTGAAGCTACGGTTTATTCAGGGCATAGATGGAGTTGTGATAGGTTCTTTGGACATCCTGCACCTTCAAAATGGACAGAAGAGAAAAAGGATCAGGATTTGATTAAAAGGGCTACTACATTGTCAGAAGGTTGCGCATCTGATGGTGGAGTTTCTGGAGTTCCATTGAAGAGACATAAATGTCAAACGTTAGCTCCAAGGTTCAATATTCCACAGAATGTATTCCCTGATAGAAATAAAGATTGCTTGGAAGGTTTTGCTAGTAATAATCAACGAGTTATGTATGAGTTAGGAAATAGGGTACTTTCTAATTCAAATAATAGGGATGATACTGTTTACAATATAAACATACCAACTGGTGGTCCTTGGAGAATTCGAACTACTTATGCAATAAAACATGATGATGACAATTTCATAACTGCTAAGAGTAAAAGTTGTAAGGATATTTGTAGCGAGAAGAATAAGGATAGTAGTGAAGTTAGAACTGATAGAGTAGAAGTTACTGCTAATGGAAAAATTGTACCTGCTGGAACAAGTACAAGTCAAAATAGGCCAAAATGGGAAGGTCATTGCTTAGTTGCTTCTGTTTGTGATGCATTACCTTCGAAAGATAAAACATTGTTTGCTGGTGGAACTATACCTAACTTTATTCAGACATCAAGAGAAGGTTATACAACAGATTGTTTCTTCCCTGAACATAATGTTATGGCAGATTCCAAGAAAAGGGAAGAGTGTTGTTGTATTAATACGGATTATTTTGAAGAGGAAGGAGATGTATACTATACTCCATCAGATGTAGAACACAAAGATCATGTTGGTGAACAGCCAATTCAAACTGCTGGTAATGAATACAAAGACATGCAGTTTAGTTATAGATATCATAAGAATGGATGGGAAGCACCATCAGAAGCTACTGAATATAATCCATTTAGATATATTGAAGGAAGAGATTTAAGTGCGTGCTTTGGGCAGAATAATTGGTTATTTGATGACTTGTTAGGGAATGAAAGTATAATTGTATTAGATCCTGCAAAACAACATACAAGTGCATTCCAGTGTTTAGCATTAAGTCAGATTAGGGCTCGGTTGAGTGAATTAAAACAGATGATGATGGCACTTCAGGGTTGTTTACTAACAATTAGAATAACTGGTACTGCTGACGCCGGTGTGTGTAAAGAATTGTTTACATCTTATGTTTGTTCTACAATGTGGAGAGTTATAAATGCATTTAGGGATGAATGTAGTCCTATAAGTTTAGTAAGTGCTAATGAAGATTTGGGTATTGGTGAGACCTTTGAAAAAGGATTGGATGGAATATTAGATAGTGTTGCTGATACTCAAACGCAGTTGTCGGATGAATATAACAATGCCGCTTTGAATAATTTCTTAGGTGTAGGTGAGGAAGCTTTTATGAGGAAAGTTTGTTTAGCTGCATTTGGATATGATTGGGAATTAAGTATGGAGAACTTTATGGATGTTGCTTATACAACACCCACGGCAACTAATATTGTTCCATTGACTGCAACAAGGGAATATTTAGGATATAATCCAAGAAGTGCAAAGTCAAGGTATGAGTATAGGGGATCTTGGACAATTTATCCAGGATGTGATATGAGTAGTTATCAGGTTTTATTGACTTGTGTAACAAGGGATGAATTAACAAAACCTGGAGTTGATTGTGGAACACAAAATGATCCTATGGGAAGTAATTGTGATTGTTTAAACAATAAAGAAGTTCCTGACAGACAATTACCCAGAGATACTGGAGGAACACCGAGATTAAGACAGGGTCAATTAGTTACAGAAGCAAGACATGATATTAGAGAAGAAGTTCAAAGATATGATCATATTAAATTTGTATTAAGGACTGACAGAGAGATAACTGGTGACCTTAGGGCATCTTGCTTTGGAGAAGGTAACGAAGACGGCGTATATTATACACCAATAACTGATAGAACTGCAAATGATATTTTAGATTGTAGAATCGATGCATCAACTGGTGTTTTTACTTGCGATCAAGGAACTGCATTTTTAGGAACCAAAGGGACTGCTACTATTCAAGGTATTGAAGTAAGGTCTGGTAATAATGTTATTCCAAGGGATTTGGTAGATAGAGGATCGATAATAGATGGATTATTTTTCAATGAAGATCTTTGGGTGAAACCATATGTAAATAGGGGAATTGGTCCAGATCAATGTTTGAGAATGAGATTAAAAGATGGATCTGGAAGAATTGAAAATGAATTATCAAGAGGAATTACAGTGCAGGGACCTGCCAACTATGACTTTTTTGAACTTTCTACAAGCATGACAATGGGAGAAGGTACAAGCATACTTGTAACTCCAAATAATTTTCAACTTTCTGTTGAAAGTGGTGGAGGGGTACTTACATCAGGTACTCAAACTGCAAGGATCACCCTAACTGATGGTAATAATAATGGATTTAAGTTTGGAGAGGCTTCAGATAAAGTTGATGTAGTAAATGAATTTGGACAGCCATTAACCCAAGTATCTGCCGATGCTTACAATAACGGTAGGTTAAGACTGGGTGTAATATTTAATGCATTAGTAGATATGGTTCCTTATCGTGAAGATGAAAGTGTAGCTGTAACAAGTTACACTGCTCGAGTTGAAACTAGTCAAAATATTAGGAATACAAAAACTATTGAATTGAAGTTGTTCCATTTGAAAGATATTTCTGAAGGGGTGTTTGTAACTCCTGATGATTGTGATTATACTGATCCAATACAAGGTGGTGTTAAGAATTATAGAATAAGATTAGAGCAAAGACCTACTGATGATTGTGTAGACGAAAGAAAAGCAGGATCTGATGGTTGTGTATGTGAGGAAACATGGGGTGTTTATTGTAGATATAATCAATATTGTTTGAATCGTCAGGCAGGACAAGACGCAATATGCTCATATCAATGGAATCAAACTAGATGAAGTGGCACGATCTAATTTAATTTTTGAAGCATTGAAGAATGCGTGGAAAGGTGTTAGTAAGAATAAGCTACTTGTGGTTCTAATAATCGTTTTGAATTTAACGTTCCTAATTTTATGGTTTGGGAATTCTTTATTTTTTCAGGAAAGGGTAACTGAAGGTTTGATTAATATTACAGAAACATTGGATAATGATCTGCCAACAGATGATGAGATTACGCAAGGAATATTTTCGGGTCAAAGTTTAGTTTCAGATGGTTTTGTTGAGAGTATGGAAATTTATGAGAGTATACTCAAGGATTTGAGAATGTGGATTATAATTTCAGGTATACTCTTCGCATTAATAGGTGGATTATATTGGAGTTTTACAAACAGTTTGTTTGAGGATGGAAAGTTCTTTAATTATTATTCAAGATTTATTATTGTAAGTATTGTATATTTTTTAATAATAATTGGGATTTTTCAATTGGTAATTATTAATGCGGGTTTTAAAGCGGAATCTTCTAGCTACATTTTCTTTATCGCGTTATTAGTCATTGGTTACTTTATGCCAATTACTAATTCTCTACTTGGTAATATGAAATTAAAGAAAGTTGTTAAGAAAACACTTGAAATTGCGTTTGGAAAATTGCCGTGGATAATATTGATGTATCTTTTATGTGGGATTATGATTGGATTGCCACTTTATTTGATAGTGTTATTGAACAGCGTAGTAGATAATGTGTTTGTTATGATAATTAGCGGCTTGATTATGTTATTGGTTATGACGTATGTAAGAGCTTTCATAATGAGTTTGGTCAATCAAGCTTCTTCAGAACTATCATCTTGAGCATCATCTTCAACTTCAATATTATATTCACGATCTTCTTCATTTTGCTCTTCTGCAACTAAGTAATCTTCTTCTAACTCGAGATTGTACTCTACGTTTTCCTCTTCAACTTCTTCTTGCTCTTCAGCTTCTTCTACCTTATGCTCAAGTCCATTTTCAGCAATCTTAGCAACTGTTTTCCTTGCGTGTTTTTCTTTTGCTTTATGTGAAGCTGCTTCTGCTCTTTCTGAATTCGGAACGCTAATGTGATATCCTTTGTATGCTCCTTCAGCTAATGCTGCGTAGAAATCTGCAAGGAATGCTTCTACTTCTGCTTCCTTTTTTTCAACTGGATCGTGGGGATTAGTAAGGAATAGGTGTGCAATTTCGTGAGCTTGGGTGTATTCAATAAATTCTTGAGGGGTCATTCCCTCTTGCCTTCCTAATAATTCTGCAATCGCTCTTAATTGAGGATTCTCATAAAAGATACCATCCCTTAAATCAACTGCTGCACATTGGTGTTTTAGGCCCTGAGATTTAAGATAACCTCCTGCAACATATGCAATATCATGTGGATGATTACCTGTTTCTGCTAATTTTTCAACAAGTACTTGACCTTCTTTAGAATTAAGGAAATTAATATAGTCTTGTTTAACAGTTTCTGACATAGAATAGAATTTACCAACGTGTCTTGGATCACATTCTGCAAACATTGCATCTTTATGACCAAAAAAGTTTTCTTCAAAAGGAACTCCAGAGATACTTCTAATTACTCCTTTATTTTCTTTAGCATCTACATATTCAAGGATTTTTGTTGGTGTAAGCCATCCTTCTGCCCATTTATCTGGAACAGCGTTACCTGTAAGAATCTCTAGATAAGTAGTGCCTTCTCCTCTACCCATTACGTCGTCCCTAATATGATGGGGGAGCATTGTAGTTCTCCAAGAGGTGGAATCGTGAACTGTGTTTGCTGTTCTTAAAGCATGATCTAACCAAGCTTCACTTGGTCCAGTTTTTGCAGATTTTGATAAACTTGCATAGTTAGGACTATTAGAACTATACACTGTTGGTCCAATATTAATTAGTGACATAGTTTTTTAGCCCCCTTATTTATAAATGAAACTATCTTGTTATAACTTAATAGTGGTGAATAGAGTATATAAACTTTTCGGTTTTATAGAGGAGAACAAGGTTTAGATGGTATTTATTTTCTATATAGAAAAGAATTAATGACCTGCGTCCTTCGTAGGTTTCATTAAATGGTAAGATTCGTGGGTTTTATCGCCCCATTTTCCATGCATAAGTCCTTTATATAATCCTTCAAATGCCTCTTTCTGCAACATCATGAAATTTGGTTCATGTTCTTGAGGCAATTCATAACCTTTTGTTTTCGCTAATTTCTTCATATGAGCAGCGACGTCCAAGCCCTCATGTCTTCCAACGTTATAATGAAATGCTTTACTTGTAACTGCGTGAACCATACCTTGTGCATACTTCGATTGATTATGATAGAGCTCGATCAGCATTTTATCTAAGTTTTTGCTCTTTTTGCCAATGTAGCTATCAATAAATTTATCAATACCCCCTCCGAAAGGAGAGTCTCCACCCTGGGTTGTAGCTTCGTTGTATTCCTTACATAGAATCTTATACCTTTCTTCAGGATCCTTAATTCCCTCAACTAATTTTAATTTCTTGGGATCTGCTCTTTTGAAGAAAGCTTCAAGTGCTTTTACTGCAGCAGCTTTCACTTCCTTCTTTTTTGAACTTGGAATATGGCCTTTTTGAAATGGTTTCATATTATCCCTGAAAGTATTATAAAATTCCTGCATGGCTGGAACTACAGTTGCAACTTGGAATGCATCCATTGCTTTCTCTCCCCCATGTTTTTCATACGATTTGAAAGCTTGTTCAATAGTATCTGATTTTGCCTTCCTAGCTTTGTCAAGAACATCACTGATGTATAATTTCCCTTCTAAGCCTTTACCTGCCATAATGACCTATTTTTAATTGTAACCCATTTAAACTTTTCGGTTTTTTAATGTAAACATTTATAAAAGAATATCATAAACGATTAGAAGTTAAAATTCTAAAAATGGCGAAGAAGGAAACCAAGAAAAAGGAAGAAAGTAAGGAAGTTAAGAAAGAAGAAGACATGCTTTCTAAGCTTCCAAAAGAGACCCAAGATAAATTAAAGGAGATTAAGGTTAAATTAGAGAAATATCAGAAAATAATTCTTGAGAAATTTGATAAGTACATCATGGGTATTGGTTTATTACCTCCTCCAAAAGAAGGAGAGGTTAAGAAAGAGGATAAAGACAAGATCAATGTTTTGGTTCTCGTGGATGATACTGACTCAAAAAAGATGTCTAAGTTTGAGCTAAAAGATAAATTATCACAGATTCTTCAAACTACCGCTGCTGAAATTGACAAGAACTTTGTTGTTCAAACAGTTATTCTATCTGATTTATGGCAATCTTGTTACGATGGGAGATACGATGTATTACAAACAGTTGCAGTAACTGCTCCAATTTATGATACTGGAATGATGCAGGCAATAAAAATTGCTGAAGTGCATAAATCAATGGTTCTAAAGAAATTTGAAAAGTATATCATTAGTTATGTTTTAGCAGGTTCATTAGTACAGGGTAGAGCGACAAAGACTTCTGATATTGATGTTTGGATTGTAATTGATGATACTGATGTTAAAAAGATGACAAGGGCTGAGTTGAAAGACAAGCTCAGAGCAATTATTATTGGAATGGGTATAGAAGCTGGTGAAATTACTGGCGTTAGAAATAAATTAAACATCCAAGTTTACATTTTAACAGACTTCTGGGATTCATTAAGAGAAGCTAATCCAATTATTTTCACATTACTAAGAGATGGAGTTCCATTTTACGATAGAGGAATCTTCATGCCTTGGAAACAATTACTCAGAATGGGTAAAATTAAACCGAGTGCTGAGGCTATAGATATATTTATGGCGTCTGGACATCAGATGTTGCAGCGTGTTAATATGAAGTTGAAAGATATAGGAATGGAAGATGTTTATTATGCGATATTGACTCCATCACAAGCTGCATTGATGTTGTATGGTGTTCCACCTCCCGCTCCAAAAGAGACTGCAGAGTTAATGAAAGAGATTTTCGTAAAGAAAGAAAAATTCCTCGAGGAAAAATATGTATCAACACTTGAAAAAGTGATTAAGGTAAGAAAAGATATTGAACATGGTACTAAGAAAGAAGTTACTGGAAAGGAAGTTGATGAATTGCTTAAAGAAGCTGATGATTATTTGAAAAGAATTAAGAAATTATTTGCTCAAATTGAAACTATGAAAGAGCAAGATGATGTTATTAATATTTACGATTCTGTTATTTCAATTATTAGGGATGTATTAAAATTAGAAGGTATAGAGAAAGTATTGGACATTGAGATTGTAAATACTTTCGAGGATGAGATGATTAGCCAGGGAAAAATTCCTGCTAAGTTCTTGAGAATCTTGAATGAGTTAATGAAAGCAAAGAAAGATTATGATGCAAAGAAGTTAACTAAACAAGAAGTTGAGAGGGTTAAGAAAGATGCTGGTGCTTTGATTAAGTTCTTAGTTGAATATATGCAGAGGAAAAGAGGAAGAGAATTAGAAAGAGCGAAGATTAGAGTTAAACACGGTGAAAGATATGGAGAGATAATTTTACTCGATAAAATCGCGTTCATAATTCACGATATTGATCACGAAGAGAGAGAACTTTCAAAAGCGCCAATCAATGAGGATGGCTCATTAGGTGTTGTACAAAAAACTAACTTAGAAGAATTAGAAAAAAGTTTAGCTAAAGTCCAAATACCACAAAAAGTTTTCATTAAAGAACCGATTTTTGAAGATTTAAAAAAAGTATTTGGGAAGGATGTTGAAGTTCTGTTAAATTATTAGATAGAAATGTTTATTAAGCTGTGAGTTCTATAAGATTTCATGGAAACTGGTATAAAGGTTATTGATGCTATGACAAAACAGCCTGTATATATTTCTCCTGATGTAACCTTAGGTGAATGTTCCAGTTTAATGGCCGAAGAACACGTTGGCGCTCTCGTTGTAAAAGGGAAAGATATTCTTGGATTAATATCTGAACAGGATATTGTTAGGAAAGTTATTGCGAAAGGCTTTAATCCGTTGGAGAAAAAGGTGAAAGATTATACTGAAACTGCCCTAGTTACAATTGAACCAGATGCTGACATTTTTGAAGCATTGCTTAAAATGAAGGAAGAGAATATTAGGCATCTCCCTGTTTTGGAAAATGGAAAATTAGTGGGGTTGTTAACTTTGAAAGATATCTTGAAAATTGAACCCCAATTATTTGATCTTCTTGTTGAGAAATTTAATATTAGGGAGGCTGAAAGGAAGCCAATTAGTAAGATAGTCCGGTCTGAAAAGATTTGCCAGGTATGTGGAGATTTTAGTGAGAAAATTGAGACTGTTAATGATATGGCAGTTTGCCCTAATTGTAAATAAGAAATTTTAAATACCTTCTCTATATGGAACAAGTATGCCATTCGATAAAGGAATACCTACACCAACTGCCTATATTAGATATAAAGGGGTTTGGAGTATGAATGAATTATATGAAAATATGGCAACTTGGTTTAGGACTAGAAAATATAATGTGTATGAAAAGACATACAAACATAAAGCTCCATCTCCCTTTGGGAAAGACAGACAGTACGAATGGACTGCTTTCAAGAATATTGATGATTATAATAAAGTAAATATCTATGTATATATGCATTGTTATGATGTGAGTGATTTTGAGGTTGTTGTAAAAGGTAAAAAGAAAATTTTCACAAAAGGTAGGATTTGGATTCTAATAAAATTAGATGTTGAGTTTGATCAAGAAAAGAAATTTAACGAATCTAAATTTTATAGTCATCTTAAGGATTTCTATAATAAATATGTCCTTAGGAAAAGGGTGATGCAAGGATTACATCCAAAATACAGGACAGTATTGTGGAGATTGCACCATAATATCCAAACTTCTTTGAATATGCAGACAAAAGAATTTGAGCATATACAGGTTTCAGGCGGACACGTTCAGTCAGCTTAATTCTTTACTTTTGAGAAGACACAAAAATATTAAATATAAGTGATACTACAATATCTTGGGTTTTTTAAGAAAAAATATACAACATATTGTGTTATAGTAATTCCTATTAAATGAAGAAAGAGGTGGTATTGTGAAGTGTCCATATTGCAGTTTTAGTCAAACAAAAGTCATTGATTCTAGGGAAAGTCCTGATTTAAATTCAATTAGAAGGAGGAGGGAGTGCCTCAGATGCAATAAGAGAATTACTTCTTATGAAAGAGTTGAAAGTGTTGATTTGATTGTTGTTAAGAAGGATAAAAGGCGAGAGCAATTTGATAGGAATAAATTGATTAAAGGTTTTCAGAAAGCTTGTGAGAAGCGTCCTATTCCTACTGAGAAAATAGATGTCATGACAAATCAAATTGAGAATGATTTGCGTTCCATAAATTCTACTGAGATTGAAAGTAGTATTATTGGGGATATGGTCATGAAGAAACTGAGGAAACTTGACAAAATTGCATACATCAGGTTTGCTTCAGTTTATAGGGAGTTTGATGATATTAATACTTTTGAAAGAGAGCTAAAGAGGATATCTTAAGAGGTGCGAAAATGCAGGAAGTTGCTATGAACAAAATAAAAAAGATAAAGAAAAGGAATGGAGAGATAAAAGATTTTGATCAGAATAAGATTACTAGTGCGATATTCAATGCTGCTCAATCTGTTGGTGGTCGTGATTTTGAACAGGCAAAGAAGATTTCTCAGGGAGTAATTGAAGAATTGAATAGCGTTTATAGTGAGAACGCTGTTCCATCAGTTGAAGAGATACAAGATACTGTTGAGAAAGTTTTGATAAAGATGGGGCATGCTAATACTGCAAAGGCTTACATCTTATATAGGAATAAAAGGTCCGGGATTCGTAAGGCAAAATTGGACATTTTAGGTAAAGTTGATGATTCAAAGTTGACTGTGAATGGTATATTGATTGCTAAAGCTCGTTATTTGTTGAAGGATAACAATGGAGATTGTATTGAAACCCCGACTGGAATGTTCCAGAGAGTTGCTCGGGTGTTGTCTGAGATTGAGAGGAAATATGGTAAGAATGAAGATCAGGTACAAGAAATTTATGGACAGTTCTATGAGATACTCTCAAATTTAGAATTTATACCTGGTGGAAGAACACTAGCTGGTTCCGGAACTAAACATAGTCAGCTTTCTAATTGTTTTGTTTTGCCTGTTGAAGATAGTATGGAGGGAATATTCCAAGCTGTTTTAGAGCAAGCACTTGTACAAAAAGTTGGAGGTGGGACTGGATTCTCATTTTCTAGATTAAGACCAAAAGGTACTAGGGTTGTACAAGCAGATGGTGTTGCGTCAGGGCCGGTTTCGTTTATCCATGTATTTGATGCTGCAACTGAAGTAATTCGTCAGGGAGGAAATAGAAGAGGGGCAAATATGGGAAGTTTGTCTATCGATCATCCAGATATTTTAGATTTTATAACTGCAAAAGATAAAAGCGATGATGTGTTGAAAAATTTCAATATATCTGTTGAAATTTCTGAGAAATTCATGGAGGCTGTTATAAATAATCAGGAATATGATCTTGTTGATCCTAAAACAAAAGAGCCTACAGGAAGTATGAATGCTAGGAAGGTTTTCGATTTACTTGTAACAATGGCTTGGAAGAATGGAGATCCGGGATTATTGTTTATGGATAGGGTTAACAGAGATAATCCATGTCCGAAGTTAGGTAGGATTGAAACTACTAATCCATGTGGAGAACAACCATTGTTGCCTTATGAAGCTTGTAATTTGGGTTCTATAAATTTATCTCTTTTTGTAAAAGATAATGACGTTGATTGGGAGAGGTTGAAACATGTAACAAAGATTTCAGTAAGGTTATTGGATAATGTTGTTGATGCAAGTCAGTTCCCAATTGAGAAAATTTCTCATATGGTAAGATATACTCGAAGGATTGGATTGGGTGTATTAGGTTGGGGAGATTTACTTTATGAGCTGGGAATTCCTTATGATTCTGATGAGGCTATAACACTAGCAGATAAAGTGATGGGATTCATACAAAGGAATTCACACGAAGCTTCTCGTGATATAGGGGCTGATAAAGGATGTTTTCCAGCTTGGGATGTTTCAGTTTGGAATGAAAAGGGAATTAAGATGAGAAATTCGGCAGTAACTACTATCGCTCCAACTGGTACATTAAGTATGTTGGCTGAGACATCTGGCGGTATTGAGCCTAACTTTGCAATAGCTTACATTAAACGTGTAATGGATGGTACTGAGATAGTTTATGTGAATAGGGTGTTCGAAAGAGTTGCAAAAGAAAGAGGATTCTATTCTGAGGATTTGATGAGGAAGGTAGCTAAACGAGGTACCTTACATGGGATGGATGAGATTCCTGAAGAGGTGAGAAGAGTTTTTGTTACGGCTCATGATATAACACCAAAATGGCATGTTAGTATGCAAGCTGCATTCCAAAAGAATATTGACAATGCTTGTTCGAAAACCGTCAACTTTCCAAACAATGCAACTATCAAAGAGGTTGAGGACGTTTATTTAGATGCATATAAACAAGGATGTAAAGGCGTTACTGTTTATAGGGATGGAAGTAAATCAAATCAGGTGTTGAATATTGAGTCAGTTAAAGGTAAAACAAGTGAGGAGTTGAAGAAACAAGCGAGCGTTTCTCAATTGGTTTCGGACTTGAAGAAAAATCAGGAAACTTTGAAAGTACAAGCAGAGGAGGGAAAATGTCCTGAGTGTGGAACAAAGATGGTTATTTCAGAAGGATGTTCCACTTGTCCAAATTGCGCATACTCTAAGTGTACAGTGTAAGAATGGCAGAGCATAATTTAGGTAAGATACATGTTTATACTGGTAACAATAAAGGGAAGACTACAACGGCTTTAGGCGTAGCTTTACGTGCGTATGGACAAAACATGAGGGTTTGTATTATACAATTTCTCAAAGGGGGCGCTTATACTGGTGAACTTATTGCTATAAAAACTAAATTGCCTGGAATGGAAATTCATCAGTACGGTAAAGGTTGTATTCGTGAAAGGGATCAATTGAGTTTGGATAAGTTTTCTAAGGATGAATTTGAAGCTTTCAAAGAGATTACACACGTTCGCGAAGATATCATGTGTGGTTATTGTAGGTATTGTTTTTTAGCTGATGCTGAAGAGAAAAAACAAGTTGAGATGGCTTATGAGCATACTAAAAAAGTTATTTCTACTGGAGATTTCCATGTTGTAATACTTGATGAGATAAATAACTGTTTTGAGAAAGGGTTACTTGATGTTAAGGAGTTGAATGAGATTATTGAATTGAAACCAGGCAATATGGAATTGATATTTACTGGTAGGGGTGCTCCTAAGGAATTGATTGAAAGGGCTGATTTAGTTACTGAAATGAATCAGATAAAGCATTATTTTGACAAAGGTGTTGGTGCTAGACGGGGCATAGAGTATTAAAACCATAACCTTTAAAATTTGTTCTGTAACCTTTGAGTTATGAAACCAATAAAATTAGTTGCAAAAGTAACTGAAGTAGTGAAGTATGGTCCAGCAAATCTTCATTTTAAATTATCCTTGAATGAAGAGATAGAGTTTGAACCTGGACAATATGTAATGCTTTTGCTAAAAGATAAAGATGGGAATACCGCTCGTAGAGCATATTCTATTGCTTCTGCTCCAAAAGATAAGAAAAAAATTGAATTATTGATTACTTTAATCCCTGGTGGATTGGCTTCTGGTTTTTTTGAGAAGTTGAAAGTGGGGGATGAGATTAATTTGTTAGGACCAATGGGCATTTTTAAGATTAAGGAACCCGTTTCGGATCCCGTTTATTTTATTGCAACAGGGTGTGGTTTGGCTCCATTGCGTGCTATGGTTGCTGATTTGTTAGGTAAAGGAATAAAATCAGAAGTTGTTCTTTTATATGGTTATAGACATGAATGTGATTTACTTGACAAAGATTATTTAGACCACTTGAAAAGATATCCTAATTTTAAATCTATTACAACAATTTCTCAACCTAAAGGAAAAATTAAAGGTCATGTTGGTAGGGTAACTGCACTTGTTGATGAATACATAACACCCAAGGAAGATACACAAGTTTATGTTTGCGGAAGACCTGACATGATAGAAGATATGAAAAAGTTGTTAATCAAAAAAGGAATTAAATCTGAGAATATTATTTATGAAAGGTGGAAGTAGGTCTATGATTCTATTTTTTCTTGATTCTTACGTAACATTTAAATAAGATTAAATAACCTTATTTAATATTAAATAACTAGGTGATACATATGGTATTAAAAACATTCAATGTACAAGAAAATACATATAAGGAATTCTCTGCTTTCTGCAAAGACCATGGAATCAGTATGAGTAAACAAGTAGAGATATTCATGGAATCTATGATAGAAGAAGATCCGGAAGTGAAAAAGGAATATCTTGACAAGTTAGATAAAATTAGAAAGCAGAAAAGCATGTCTATCGGAAGTTTTAATGATTTCCAAAAACGATATGGTATCGAGTAAGATGTATACATTATCTCTTAAACATCACGTCGATAAGATATTCTCAAAGATTAGTAAAAAGAACCCAAAACAAATGAGAATCATATCAAATAAAATTAAGCAAATTCTAGAAAATCCTTACCATTTCAAACCTCTAAGGGGCGATTTATCTGGTGCAAGAAGAGTTCATATCGATAAGTCTTTTGTGATGACTTATGATATTGATGAAAAGAATAAGATTGTTACACTTTTAGATTATGATCACCACGATAAGATTTACTGAAAGGTTCCAGAGAAGAAAATTGATTTCTGTGGAAAAATCTTTATAAATTTATTAATTCTTCTTGAAAGATGGTTTATAAATGCAGTGTAAGATGGGCTCAAAGGCCTGACAGAGATGCAAGTCCTGTGGAATTCTTTAGAGAGCATTATAGAAATGATACAACAAGAAGCGAACTTGCAAAAATCGACAGTGGTCTTTATAGAATATTAGGTAAAAGAGAATTGCTTGATGTAGCTATTCCTAATGTTGATCAAAGTGCAGTAGAACGGGGGAGAAGGGGTGGGAAAACACCTGCAACAGATTTTGGAGATGATCCTTTAGCATTTTATTGGAAGCATCATGGTGGCATAACAGTGGATGAATTACCAATTGTAAACCCCCATTTACATAAACGATTGCGAAAGCGTGATTTGTTAGATTTCATTCCAGGAAAATTTTGTGATGATCCACTTGCTTATTATCGAGAACATTATGATGGTATGAAACGAGCAGAATTAGCAGTTAAAGTGCCTGATTTGTATAGGGGTTTACAAAAAGAAAAATTATTAGGTTATATCCCCTTGGCAGGAAAGTTCGGGACTGATCTACCAGCATATTATAAAAATCATTATGATGGGTTGACAAACGAACAACTAAAAGAAGTTGATCAAGAATTTTATGAACGTCTTCTTAGAGATGAAGAATTAGGACGTATTACTTTTCAAAATGGAAAATGGGTAAGAGTTGAAAAAAAGAAATAACAGTATTTCTCACAGGGTTTTTTTCGCTTTTTTAGTATCTAAATTCTTTTAAATAAAAGAAAAATCTATTATTTTATGCCAATTTATGAATATCAATGTAGGAATGAGGGATGTGGATATCACAAAGATCCTCTTACCCGTGTTTTTTCATTAGATACCAAACAAGTTATTACCTGTGAGATGTCGGGTTGCGATGGATTAATGGACAGATTAATCAGTAGACCTGCAAGAGTTGGAGCAAAGAAAGATAGACCAGAAAGAGTTATTGAAAGTCTTGATGAAATTAGAGATATGGATTTGACTGAAGCAGTAGATGTTAGTTTAACACCAATTGCAGATCCTGAAACCGGGGAAATTCAAGAGCTTCCTGTTGGAGCTAAATTAGGAGTTAGCCAGAGAAGATATGGTGTGAGTCCTTTAACAGGGTACGACTTTGAAATTACAGAGAAAAAAGATGATGGAACATACAAAGCCGAGATTAGCCATGCTGATGATACAGTTATTGAGGATACTGGAGAAGAAAATTAATAAAATCATTCCCTCCATTTAGGATGGTAACGTGCAATTTCTTTTTTGAGTTCTTCTTCGCTTAAGAGATCTGTGAATCCTATGTGGCCGGTTTTTTTGAAAATATCTATGTTCGGATTGGATTCTTTGAGTGCGATTGTTGATAAGACATTAAGTAATGGGGATCCTTTGAGATCAAAATCTGTAGGATCAAATTCTATTTGAACATTTTTCTTATGTAATGAAAGAATGAAACCGGTTGATCCTGATTCTGGTGATGTGAATGAAACAAAGATTTTTTGTTTAACTTTGTTCATCAGATTTTTTACATTGTCTTGATTGGAAACTTCCACTTCATCAAATGTATTGACTCCTATTGTTTTAAGTCCAGGTATTGAGACAACTACATCGTTGAAGAAAGCAACTACATCGCTATACCCTCTGAAAGAAACGATTAATTCCATCCTACTCATTGTTTTTGAAAAAGAAAGTTTTAGGAGGGGATACTTCTTATTGAATTCTGATATAACTGTTTCTATTCTCTTGATTTTTTCATCAATATCTTTCTCAACAAAGAATTTGTTCAAAGAGATAGAATTTCTAACTATTTCAAGAATTTCCTTGTGGAATTTTGAAACATTGTTTGCCATGTATTAAAATATATGTGTGTATTATATAAATATTCCTAAGTGAAAGTTATTAGACGAGAATTGAACATTTTATCGAGGAGGATTAAAACGAAAGTTTTAAATACGTGGAGATTTCTAGACGAGGAATAAAAAGTGGAGGTCATTTCAAATGGCAGAAAAAGTAGCAAAAGTAGGTGTGAAGAAAGTATCGGGGTATCTATACTTCGTTGATAAGAAAGGTGATGTCTCACGAGCTAAAATGGCACGAGGAGGCAAGAAAGGCGGTAAACCAGAAAAAGTTGAGAAAGTAGGAGTTGAAAAGAAGTCTGGTTATCTATACTTCGTTGATAAGAAAGGAGATATCTCATGTGCTAAAATGGCACGAGGAGGCAAAAAGAAGAAGAAAAAGTAATTATTTTTTCTTTTTCTCTTTCTTTATATATATTAGAACTGCAATTGGGGCTACTAACATTATAAATGCAAGTACAAATGAATTAATTCTTTGAACATTGGAACCGAAAATAGTCATACCAGTAAGAACATCCTCTCTCTCTTCAACAATAATCTCACCCTGGATGAACGTATGAATTGAATCAAATATTTGGTAAGTTCCTGGTTCTTCAAAAGTAAACGTGAATTCTTCCTCTGGTCCAATTCTCTCTCCAATTAATTTCTTACTTTTTTCATTGATTTTATAGACTTTATTATCTTTATTTACCCAGGTAACAATGGTACCTGGTTCAATTGTAATAGATTTAGGATTGTACTTTTGCTCTTCAATATAAATTGTGAATTCTTTTGGTTTTTCTTCAACACCCTCAAGTTCGATAACTTCAGGAGATATTACTAGCGGATCGTCCGGTTTATCCATGGATTTAATTTCTCCTTGTATCGGCTCTGGTTCAGGTGGTAGAGGCACTACGGGAGTTTCTTCTTCACCACAAGAAACTAGGAGAAACAATAATAGGGGGATTAAGATTAAAATTCTCATATACTCTCCTTAGAAATTGTGTTTTAAATAACTTTCGAAAAAAAATAAAAAAAGTGTGGTTTATTCTACTGTTACCACCATTTTCTTTTTGAAGATTATATCAACAATTTCATATGATCCGGCTTCATCAAATGTGTAGTCGAATTTGTCTCCGTTTCTCAATGTTGGTCCAATAGGTCCAACGCCAACAAGAGTCAATTTGTGTGTTGTTGTATCTCCAATAGACCAAGAAATTGTTCCACCTACAGCAATAGTGACCTCTTCTGGATCGAATCCGCCTCTTACCATTTGAACATCTACACTACTTGGAGCAGTTGATGATGGTGGTGGAGGTGGTACAGGGTCCACTTTGGGTTCGGGTTCTTGGGGTTCAGGCGTTACGTTCGGTTCTGGAGGAATCTCTTCCTCTGCACAACCTGCCACAAACAACAATAGAACAGATACTGCAAATATATAAAGGATTTTCATAGTTAGCACCTCGTTTTTTTAATATTAGGCCAATTATTTAGTCTCTTTATATATTTTTCGATCGGTTTCCTTCGTTTTTAGTCGGAAAAAACAAAAATAACCGGTTATCATTATTACATGGTAATTATATTATTTAACACAATAATGTTTATATAGAAGCTGAAATATATTTTAGCTAACACCAATAGGGTGGTATCTAATAGCAATGAGAGGTGTTATGATGAATACAGTCACTCGTTCCTTGATGGGAGTCTTTATAATAATTGTAGTCTTTCTGAGTTCTTGTAGTTTGTATGAGAATGAAAATGAGGAAGATGAAGGAATAACATATGTGCCGATAGAAGAGATAAAAGTAGATGAAAGCGAAGAGACTAAAGAAGTAGATGACAGTGAAGATGATGAAGAGAGCAATGAAGATGAGACAGATGATGAAGAGGGTGTAGAAGTAACTCCAGAAGATGCTATCGTTGTGATTGTAAATGAAACTGAGTTGATTAATATTCAACCAGATGCATATGATCCAGATGATGATGTACTTGATTTTGATTATAGTTTCCCATTAGATCAAGGTGGTAGTTGGCAAACAACTTATGGAGATGAAGGAGAGTATACAATTACTATAACTGCTTCTGATGGGGAGTTTTCTGTATCAAAAGATGTTCTAATTGTTGTAAATAAGAAAGAAGAGCGACCATCAATTGATGCATTAAATCCAGATGATAAAACTGTAAGTTTAGATGAGAATAGCCAGTTGATATTTACATTAAGTGTTTCAGATTTGAATAGCGATCCACTTTCCTATCAATGGAAACTAGATGGGGAAGTTATATCAGAAGAAGAATCTTTTACCTATGAAACTTCATTTGATGACTCCGGATCTCACACCATAAAAGTAATTGTATCTGATGGTACTTTAGAAGCTGACAATCTATGGTCGGTGACCGTTAAGAATGTTAATAGGGTACCGGTTATTGAAGATATAGAAGATATTAGAGTTCAAGAAACAGATGATGTATCCATAAGGGTACTTGTTACAGATCCTGATGAGGATACACTTTCAATTGCTATCAGCGACCCAGTTGGGGATGATGGAGTTTGGGAAACTACATATGACGATGCGGGAGTATACAACGTAATAATCACTGCTTCAGATGGAGAAGACGAGGTAAGTCAGGAAGTAACTGTTACCGTAGAAAATGTGAATAGACCTCCCGTAATTGTTGGAATCACTCAAGGTTAGTATTCTTACGATGAAAGGGATAAGCGCGATAATCATTTGCATAGTTTTGTTATCTACATTATCTGTCGCGCTAACAACCATTACTGTTCAGGAGACAGAGTATGTAAGGATCGAGATTGAGCTATACGATCCTGATAATGATACGCTATCTGTGAATTTTACAGAACCTCTTGATGAAGAAGGGGTGTGGCAAACTGATTACGGAGATGCTGGAGAATATTTTGCTAACGTGATAGTTTCAGATGGTGTAGATTATACTGAAGAGGAAATTCTTATTATTGTTGAAAAAAAGGACGAGAAACCATTCATTGAATCATACTCACCCCAAGAAGATTCTATAGTCATGAATGAAGCCGAAGAGATTGAGTTCTCAATAACTGCAGAAGATATTGATAAGGATGTTTTATATTATCGGTGGGAATTAGATGATGAATTAGTAAGTGAAGAAGACACTTTTACTTTTAGTCCAGGTTATGAGGATAGTGGACTTTATGTTTTAAATGTTCAAATTAATGATGGTAGAAATTTCTTATCAAAAGGTTGGATAATCAAAGTAAATGATAAAGATAGACCTCCTGTTTTAAAACCTATTAAGAATGCAATAATGAATGAAGGTCAAAAAGTTGAAATTGAGTTTGAAGTAGAAGATCCTGATGGTGATGACGTTGAAATTACAGGCGATTTGCCTCCTGATTCTTATATTGAAGATAATAAGTTTGTTTGGGTTCCAAGTCATGATACTGTAGGCAAATATGGTTTTTTAGATAGAACATTGGGTAGGTTCCACCTCTTAAGGAGAAATGTTGACATTACCTTTAATGCAAAAAGCAAGAATTTGACAGTTACTAAAGGTGTAACGATAACAGTTAGGGATCTAAATCAGTGGCCGACTATTGACGACGATGGGAAAAGAGAATATTTAGAAGGAGATTATATTGAAATCGATCCAATTGTAAATGATGCGGATGGAGATAACGTTCAAATTTCTTTTAGTGGTTGGATGGATGGTAATACAAAACAAACTGATTATGATGATGCTGGGCTCCATTATGTAAAAGTTAAAGTTTCTGATGAATTTTCGTCGATTGAGAAGATTTTTGAGATAAATGTGCTGGACAATAATCAGGAACCGAGTATTGATGATATCGATAAAAAAGTTTATTATGAAGGTGAATTGATTAGAATCCCTATTGAAGTTAGTGATAGAGAAGATTCTGCTGATTTGCAACTCTCTTCTGGCCCAGAAGGTGCGATAATTAGGAATGGTTTTCTAGAATGGACTCCTGGACATGATATTGCAGGATATCAAGAGAATAAAGAAGTTAATTTTGTTATAATTGCTAACGATGGGGAAAATGAGGTAAGTAGAGATTTTGTGTTGACTATTAAAGATGTAAATAGGCCACCTATCATTACAAGCTCGTCTCCTGGGGGGATGATAGGGGCCTATATTGATGAGCCTGTAAATTTCTCTGTGAGTGCTATAGATGGAGATAGTAATGATTTAATGTATATATGGAGTTTTGGATTGTTTGAAGAATATGTCGCAACACCGGTCCACCAAAGGATATTTACAAGTGAAGGAGAGAAGAAGGTAAAGGTTAGAGTTAGTGATGGGGAAGATGAGGTTGAACATGAATGGACTGTTGTAGTTGCAAAGAGAATTGAACCGGTTGAAAGAACTCCAATAAAATATAGGAAATGGGTAATTGATGGCTAGAAACTTATTTAAATTTACTTCTATTGCAGTTTTTTCATGAGTAAAATAAAAAAAATTTCTAGTACTAATCCTACGCCAGCACTAGCTTTGGCCTTCGATACTATTAAGTTAAAAAAACAGGCATTAGTATTTGTAAATACAAAAAGATCTGCAGAGAAGACGGCTGAGGAGATTGCTAAAAATATTAAGGATGGTGATGAAGATTTATTGAAATTAGCTTTAGAGGCAAAAGGATCACTTTCATCTCCTACAAAACAATGCGAAAGACTAGCATATTGTTTGAGAAAAGGTATTGCTTTTCATCATGCTGGATTGACTTCAAAGCAGAAGACACTTATTGAAGATAATTTTAGAGAAGGGAAAATAAAGATTATTTCTTGTACACCAACTCTTGCTTATGGGCTTGATTTACCTGCTTATAGGGTAATCATTAAGGATTTACGTAGGTTCGGTAAAAGGGGGTTGGCTTGGATTCCTGTTTTAGATTATTTACAACAGGCTGGGAGGGCAGGTAGACCCAAATATGATAAAACTGGAGAGGCTATTGCTGTTGCTCAAACTGAAGTTGATAGGGATAAGATATATGAGACATACATTAAGGGTTTGCCAGAGGATATTCATTCGAAGTTAGCTGTAGAGCCCGCATTAAGGATGTATGTTCTTACTTTGATAGCAACAGGATTTGTATCATCACGTGAGGAGATTTTTTCTTTCTTTGACAAGACCTTCTGGGCGCACCAATATGAAGATACTGAAAAGTTAGAAAGGATCATTGAAGGTATGTTGGATATGCTTGAAGATTGGGAGTTTGTTAGGTCTAATGAAGATAAATATGTTGCAACACCGATTGGTAAAAGAGTTTCTGAGCTTTGTGTTGATCCTTACACTGCGCATCACATCATTGAATGTTTACAAAAAGCGGCAAGTAAGAAAGTTAATGAGTTTTCGTTTCTTCATATGATTTGTTATACAATTGAGATGAGACCTTTAGTTAGAGCTAAAGTTAAGGAAATAGCTCCGTTGCAGGAGGAATTAGTATCAAAACACGATATAATTTTAGTTGACGAACCTTCTATGTTTGAACCAGAATATGATGAATACCTTGATACTTTTAAGACAGCTATGATGTTTAATGAGTGGATTGGAGAGAGTTCTGAGGAATCAATACTTGAGGATTTTTCAGTTAGACCTGGCGAGTTGCAAGTAAAAATTGAGATGGCTAATTGGTTGTTGTATACTGCTCATGAGCTATGTAATTTACTTCATTTTCCCACCTTGCGTAAAGAGATTTCAAAAACAAGATTCAGAGTTAGATATGGTGTAAAAGAAGAATTACTGCCATTGTTGAGGTTAAAACAGATTGGTAGGATTAGAGCAAGGAAGTTGTTTGCAAATAAAATAAAAGATCTTGGTGGTGTTAAAAAAGCTGATTTGATGAAGTTGTCTCAGCTTGTTGGTAAGAAAATTGCGATATCTATAAAAAAGCAAGTAGGACAGGATATAGAAAAGAAGTTGGATTTAGGTGATTACAAATGACAAAACTTGTAATTGGTCTTTTCTATAAGGAGGAGGGTGCTTTAAACAAAGCATTGAAAGTCTTAGGTAGGGAATTTGGAGATATTGTTTCACATAGTCATTCTTA
>JBHPEA010000012.1:0-31173 GCA_042577505.1 Nanobdellota archaeon | reverse complement strand
TTTGCTCATCTTTTCTTTATTGATATTTAGGAATGCATTATGGAGCCAATATTTTACATACTGTTTTCCAGTTGCAGATTCTGCTTGCGCAATTTCATTTTCATGATGGGGGAAAATTAAGTCTTTTCCACCTGAGTGAATGTCGAACGTTTCTCCAAGGTAATTAGTGTTCATTGAAGAGCATTCAATATGCCAACCTGGTCTTCCCTTTCCCCAAGGTGAATCCCATGAGGGTTCTCCAGGCTTTTCTTTTTTCCAGAGTGCAAAGTCGAGAGGATCTTGTTTTTTCTCATCGACGTTAACTCTCGCTCCTTTCTTTAATTGATCAATTTTTTGTTTGGAAAGTTTACAATAATCTTTGAAAGAAGAAACTTTGAAGTAAACACCATCATCAGTCTCATATGCGTGACCATTCTTCATAATCTTTTCAATTTGAGAAATTATCTGCTTAATGTGTTCTGTAGCTTTAGGTTGAACTGAAGGTGTTTTTACATTTAGGGCTTTTGAATCAATTTCGAATTGTTTTTGATATTTATCTGCAACTTCTTTGACAGTTGTTTTGAGTTCTTTTGCACGGTTGATCATCTTATCATCAATATCAGTTATGTTTTGCACAAAAGTTACTTCAAAACCACGATATTCAAGGTATTTTCTAATTATATCAAAGCACACAATATTTCTTGCATTACCAATGTGAATAAAATTATAAACTGTAGGTCCACAATTATACCAACTAACTTTGCCTTTATTAATTGGTTTGAATTCTTCTTTTTTCTTAGTAAGCGTGTTAAACAGTTTTATTGCCATTTTTACCAAACCATTCTTTTGGGGGTATTTTAACTTTTCTTATTTCTTCTCCTGGCTCATCCTTTCCAAGAGTTACTATTCTATGGGCTAATTCTGCAACTATAATTGAATCATCTGGAACATCATTGATGACTAACGCATGAGCTCCAATTTTTGAGTTTTTTCCAACTTTGACAGGTCCAAGAACTGAACAACCAACACCAAGTGTAACATTGTCTTGAATTGTCGGGTGTCTTTTTTCACCTTTTTTATCTGTCCACCATCCATGTCCACCTAGCGTTACACCATGATACATCATAACATTGTCTCCTATTTCTGCACTTTCTCCAATTACAATACCAGTACCGTGATCAATGAAGAAATTATTTCCAATTTTGGCTCCAGGATGGATTTCGATCTTAGTAAGAAAACGGCATGTTTGGGAGATAAGTCTTGGGATGAAAGGAATTTTTATCCTGTATAGAGCATGTGCAACTCTATGCATCCAAATTGCATGGACCCCCTGATATAGAAATACTTCTAAGATGTTGATCCCTTTTCTCAGAGCAGGGTCCTTTCTGTATGCTGTTTTTAGCGTTCTTAACATAGGAAGGGAGGAATGGGACTCGAACCCATGAATAAACGCTCTGCAGGCGTCCGCCTTGGCCGCTTGGCTATCCTCCCAGCTAGTACAATGAAAGAAACCTAACAACAACAAAATGTTATCATAGTGACCAGGGTTAGCACATTTTTTATAAACTTTATTATTTTACTTTAACATCTACTTCAAGACCTTTGAGGTACTTGATTGCTTCTTCAACTTTATCTTCATCGCCGCTTAATTCTAATTCTAAGTAACCCCTTTGATTTGTCACATCTGCCTTTAGAATGTTTGGAATGACGTTATAGTTCATTGTAAGTTTGTACAATATTGGTTCTTTGATTAATTTTTCTGGGAATACACAATCCATTGTTACTTTTGCCATATGATCACCTCATCTTAACTAGATATAAATGTTTATAAACTTTATGCATGTCATCTGTAGGATGAAAATTAAAAATATTGGAGGGGAATTAGGACTGATTAAGCTCTTCAAAGAGAATAAATTACCTAAGGAAGTACTTTTAGGGATTGGAGATGATTGTGCTGTTGTTAAAATTGGTGGAAAACTAGTTTGTATTACTACAGACACACTTATTGATGGTAATCATTTTTCTACTAAGTATTTTTCTCCTAATCAAATTGGAATGAAGGCAATGGAGAGCAATGTTTCGGATATAGCTTCTATGGGAGGGATGCCTAGATACGCTCTTGTTTCTCTGAATTTAAGGAAAGATAGTACTGTTGAGTTTGTGAAAGGTTTGTATAAAGGAATAAAGAAAGTGTGCAAGAAGTATGGAGTATGTTTGATTGGAGGAGATACTACTTCTGGTAAGGAAATAAGTATCACAATTACGTTAATGGGGGAAGTTGAGAAAGGATATCTTTGTAAAAGGTCTGAAGCAAAGATAGGTGATTTTATTTTTGTTTCAGGAGATTTAGGTAAATCTTTTGCTGGGATGCATCTTCTTCAAAAGGGATTGAAAGGAAAAAGTGTAAAAGATCATTTAGAACCAAGATCAAGATTAGATTTTTCAAAAAGGTTTGCTAAGAATATCAATGCAATGGCGGATGTTTCTGATGGATTGGCAACGGATGTTAGAAATATCTGTCTTATGAGTAATGTAGGAGCAGTTATCTACAAAGATAACATACCAGTATCCGAATCAACTGTTGATGCAGCTCAGAAGGTTGGGAAAGATCCCTATGATTATGCTCTTTTTGGGGGAGAAGACTTTGAATTAGTTTTTACAGTCTCAGAAAAGAATTTAGGAAAGGTACCTGGTTACCTAGTTGGAGAGATAACTAAGAAGAAAGGTGTGAGAATTTACCAGAATGGAAAAGAAAGTGTTCTAAAACGGTTTGGATTTGACCATTTCTTAACCCCTATTTGATGACATTTGTATACTAATACTTTTTTTTATATTTTAGCATGGTTAAACCAAACGGAAAGCTTAAAAAGGAGTGAAATCATGGAAGTTTATGTTGTTGAGGGAGCGTGTGTGGGGGAAGGTAAAAGACAATTCTCCCTCAATTTTTTTTGACTATCTTCTATTTGAAATTCAACAGAGTTTAGTTAACATTAACGATTTAAGAGAAAGCAAAGATGACGTTAAAGAAGAGGTTACAAATTTGTACGCATTCGTTAAAGCTCTTGCAGCGGAAGAGAAAATTTCTGAGAATAATGTCAATAAAATATTGGTTAAGTTGAAGGCTTAGAAAAAAAGTTTTTTAGTTCTTCTTTATAGTTCTTGTACAAAAAGTAACCTCCAATGAGGATCATTGCTAACGATAAATATTGACCAAGAGATAATCCTAACCACCTTTGATCTTCTCTCAAGAAGTCACCAACAAATCTGCCTACACCAGTGAGAAATATCATCACAAAAGTCAAGAATCCAGGTTTAAATCCTTTTTTTGCAATGAATATCAATAAAGCAGAGAAAAAACCTCTTCCGATTGCTGCATAAAATTGTATGGGGTGTCTACATTCTTCAGCACCAGGAAATTTTACACACCAAGGTAAGTTTGAAGGAGTTCCAAATAATTCTCCATTAATGAAATTAGCCATTCTACCAAATGCTAAGGCTATTGTCGCAGGTATTGAAAGAATATCTCCAATTACTAAATAAGGGACTTTGTATTTTTTTGTAAAGAAATACACAGCTATCGCTACACCTGCTATACCTCCATGAAATGACATACCACCTTCCCAAATTTTAAGTATGTTAATTGGATTGGAAAGATAGTAGGCTGGTTCCCACATAATTTCTCCAAGCCTCGCTCCAAGTATTACACCCAACATCACATAAAGAAGTAGATTTTCGACATCCTCTTTTGTTAGATCATAGAATCCCTTTTTTTGGTACCACATAAGGATATAGTAACCAGCAATGAATCCTAGAACGTAGACTAAACCATAGTATCTAATTTCAAATGGTCCAATGCTTAAGAACACTGGATCAATGTTGTGTATGTACATTAAACACCTTCATAATACTTTTTCATTAATTTTGCATCTTCTTCAATGTTTGGTGATTCGCTTATTACTACACCTCTAACATTATACTCTTTAAGAGTTTTTAGTAAATCTTTGTAGTTTAAATCAGATTCTTTTAATTCAAGATGGTTTCTCTCCCCCTTTTCACCATAATTTATTCCAGAAATGTGAATGTGCATATTATTTAGACCTTTTTTCCCCAATACCTTTTCGACTTTGTTTAGCACTTCCTTGAATTCTTCTTTTGTATTGTATTTTCCGTTTGATCTAGCATGAAGATGGGAAAAATCTACACAAGGCATTACGTTATCAAGTTCGTGGCTTAGCTGAAGAATTTCATCTACGGTTCCGAATTGAGTCCCTTTGCCTGTTGTCTCAGGCCGTACCCATATGTTGTTATCCTCTTCTTTTAATTTTTCAATTGCTTCATTGAGGTATTTCTTAATATTCTTATAAACTTCTTCGGGATCCCTCTTCATATAAAATCCAGCGTGGAAGCACACAGACCATGCACCACATAAATTTGCAATTCTTGCTGCGTTTATGATTCTTTGAATGGATGCGTGGATCTTGGGTTTTTCAAGTGAGTAGAGGTTTATGTAATATTGACCGTGACATGTGAGAACTATTTTATTTTTTTCAGCGGTTTGTTTAACTTCAGGTGCTTTTTCTTTTGAAATGTTTACACTTCTTACAAATTCTAACTCCATCGCACCAAGGCCTAGATTATTAACTTCTTCAATACCATTTACTGTACTTCTTTCTTCACATGATAATGGCACACCAGCAGTTCCAAAAAGAAGGCTATTTGGCATAAAATTTTCTAATAATGATTCTACTTAAATGTTTTGCATTAATAATGCGAAAATATTAAAAAGGGGAGATATTTGGGAAGGTATATGGTGGAGGTTATTAAGGTAGCAAAAAAGAGGTTAGTAGGCAAACCTAATATGGTTAACTATGCTAAATTCTATAATTCTTTTTCATATTCAAAGTTCGAAAGTGAACTTGACTGGTTTAAAGGAAAAAAATTAAATGCTGCTTATAACGCTGTTGATAGGCATGTCCAGGAAGGATTAGGTAAGAAGAAAGCTTTGATTTGGATTAGTGATGATGAAGAAAAAACTTATACTTATCTAGATTTAATGAGGTTATCAAATAAGTTTGCTAATGTATTGAAGAAACACAAGGTTGGTAAGGGAGAAAGGGTTTTCTTGTTCCTTCCAAGAATTCCTGAGTTGTATACTTCATTTTTAGGAATTTTAAAGAGGGGTGCCGTAGCTGGTACTTTGTTTTCTGCTTTTTCAAAATCAGGATTAGTCGATAGAATTGGTCAAAGTGAAGCTGTGGCTTTAGTTACTCATGTCGATTTATTACCTAGGGTGAAGGAAGTTAAGAGACAAATGCCCAAGTTGAAATATATTTTTGTTGTTGGCGGAAAAGGTGGCATAAGTTATGATGAGGAGATGCATAAAGCATCTGATTTGTATGAAGCTGAACCAATGAAAAAGGATGATTTTTCGTTTATGTTGTATACTTCTGGAACAACGGGAAAACCAAAAGGTGTTGTGCATTGTCATTATGGAATGTTGCATGGTCATATGACAGCTAAGTATGCTTTAGATTTGAAAGAAGACGATGTTTATTGGTGTACTGCAGATCCTGGTTGGGTTACAGGAGTAGTTTATGGGATATTAGGTCCATGGTCGAATAGGGTTACTCAAATTGTTTATGAGGGTAAGTTTTCTGCTGAGAAATGGTATGGTGTTTTAAAGAAATATAATGTGACTGTTTGGTATACTGCTCCAACTGCAATAAGGATGTTAATGAAAAGTGGTTCAAAAAAACAAAACTTTCCTAACTTAAGATTTATTTGTTCTGTTGGTGAACCTTTGAATCCTGAAGCTATTAGGTTTGGAATGAAAGCTTATGGAATGCCTATTCATGATAATTATTGGCAAACAGAAACTGGTGGAATAGTGGTAGGGAACTTTCCTTGTGTCGATATTAGATTGGGATCTATGGGAAAACCTTTCCCAGGAATTAAAGCTGCGGTTATTAATGATAAAGGAAGAAAGTTAGGAAAAAATAGAGAAGGAAATTTAGCAATAAAACCTGGTTGGCCTTCAATGATGAAGACTATTTGGAAGAATAAGAAGAAATATAATGAATATTTTCAAAATAATTGGTATATAACTGGTGACAGGGCTTTAATTGACAAGGATGGGTTTATTTGGTTTGTAGGTAGGGCTGATGATGTTATTAAAACATCAGGTCATAGAGTTGGACCATTTGAAGTTGAATCTGCGTTAGTAGCCCACCCTTCTATTGCAGAAGCTGGAGTGATTGGTAAACCAGATAAATTGTACGGAGAAATTATTAAAGCATTTGTTACATTAAATCCAGGGTATAAGTATTCTCCAAAGCTATATGAAGATATAAAGAAGTTCATGAAGAAGACTTTAGCTGGTCATGCTTATCCTAAAGAGATAGAAGTTGTGAAGAGTTTACCAAAGACAAGAAGCGGTAAGATTATGAGAAGAGTTCTGAAGGCTAAGGAATTAGGATTACCTACTGGTGATCTTAGTGGATTAGAAAAGGATTAGTTTTTTAGATGTTTGTTCTATATGGAGTAGTATATATGATAGTTAATACACTATTTGATAGTAGTAAATATTAGAAACATTTTTATACGGGATTCTATTATCATTCTAAAGTAGAGAATGACATCTAATAGTAATAATAGAAGTAGGGGGATAGGGAGCGCTTTAGATTGGGATGCAAATGGTGCTAATCCTGAGTATAAGACTCCTGCAGAAAGGAAGTTACATGAAGATGCTACTATTGGTGCTACTGTAGGACTAACTCCACCATCTGCAAGAAAAAGTATAGATACTACTGTTGCTGCTGATTCTAATGAGAGGTCTTTGAGTGAAGCAGATTATTCGGAAACTAGAAAAACTGCAACATGGATAGCAGCAAATTCTGGAATGTATGAAGTTAATACAGATAATGGTTTAGAAGCGTATGTCATAGGAGTAAATAGAAATATGGAAAAAGCTAGAGGAAAATTGAAATTAGAGGTAGAAGATAAAGGACTTCAAGTTTATGGGAATCATATGATTTATGAAAAATGGCACGATTTATTTACACATAGAATGAGGCCTTATCTGGAGGCAAAGTTGAGTTCATTAGGACCAGAGTCCGAGAAGGAAGAAGTTGATGCATTTAGAACCGAATTAATTAGTTCTTCTAAATTCACACCTCCACCTTACGATGCAGTTTTACTTAAATATGCTGAAGTTTTAGATCAAAAAGTACTTCCAGTTACTGAAGGAGTACCAGTAACCCAAGTTGAAGATTATACTTTATTATCCTATAGAAGCGCTTTAAAAGATTTATCTATAAGAGCAGCAAATGGAGCTTCGCACCAAGATTTGGGAATTTTGTTGTTACATGCAGAAGCAGCTTTAGCACAATTACCTGAAATTCGAACTACATTGCCTAAGCGAGAAGAAGTTCAATTAGAATATGGAAGAATTGTTGCTGAATATCGGACTGCACAGACGTTCATTCAAGATAAATTGGAAGGAAAAGAAGTTGATTCGAGTGTATTGGGATTATCTGAATCTGATCAACCTGATCATAGTTTAGATGATACGGGAGATATGGGTGGAGATCCAGATGTCGTGGAAGGTAATTTTTCCAGTTTAGCTCATGTTGGTAGCGCGAATGATGATGATCCTGAAGAGCAAATTGAATTAGAAGAATATGGAGAAGGAAAACCACCAAATTTTTTGTTTTGATAGTTACAAAAATTTATATATGTAGGCGTTTTCTGGGAAATTTATGGTAGAATACAATGAAATCGGGCCTGAAAAAATCATTCAGGTGTATGATCCTGAAACAGGGATGAGGGGTATAACAGTAATTGATAATACAGTTCTCGGTCCAGCTAAAGGCGGGATAAGGATGATTCCTGATGTTTCCGTTGAAGAAGTATCTAGATTAGCTAGAGCTATGACCTATAAAAATGCGTTAGCAGATTTACCTTTTGGTGGAGGGAAATCCGGAATTATTGCTAATTCGAAAGAAATTTCTCCTGAACAGAAGGATAAAATTGTTGCTGCTTTTTCAAGAAAAATAAAAGAAGAATGTCCAAATAATTATATTGCAGCTCCAGATATGTATATGGCAGAACATGAAATGGAGGTTTTTGTAAAAGCGAATGGAGATATTAAATCAGCTACAGGAAAACCACAAACACTTTGTCAGGGATATGCATGTGGGATCCCTCACGAGTTAGGAAGTACAGGTTATGGTGTTTATCATTCTACGTTAGTTGCTATGGAACATAAAGGAATCGGCGTATCTGGTTCAAAAATTGCTATAGAAGGGTTTGGAAACGTTGGAACATTTGCAGCCCAATATCTTTCTAAGGATGGGGCTAAAATTATTGCAGTTTCAGATTCAAAAGGAGCAATTTACAATGAGAATGGACTTGACGTTAAGAAGTTGTTACAAGTGAAGTTGGAGAAAGGATCAGTTGTAGAGTATGATGATTGTGAAAAAATCCCCCACGGGAAAATATTTGAGTTAGATGTTGATGTTTTAATACCTGCAGCGAAAGCGAATGTTATTAATGAAGGGAATGTTAGTAGCATTAAAGCTAAAATTATTGTTCAAGGTGCAAATATTCCATCAACTGTTGAAATTGAAAATAAACTTCATACGATGGGTGTGTTAATCATACCAGATTTTATTGCTAATGCAGGTGGAGTCATTTCTTCTTATGTAGAACATATAGGTGGTAAGCCAGAAGAAGTCTTTCCGATGATTGAAAGGAAAATTAGACCCAATACTAAGTTAGCATTAGAAAGGGCTGAACAGAAGTCAATTACTCCGAGAGATGCCGGAATTGAGATTGCAAAGGAAAGAATTTTAAATGCCAAGAGATTTGGACAGTAAGGTGGTATATTATGGCTAAGTTTGTAATGAAGCACGATAGACCAAATTGTATAGGATGCGCAGCTTGTTCGGCTATTGCACCTGATTTTTGGGAAATGGCTAGCGATGATAAGTCTAGTATAAAAGGCGGGAAGAAGCTAGATGATGGGAAAGAGGAGAAAGAGATTGAAGAAAAAGATGTCCCAATAAATAAAGAGGCTGCTGAATCTTGCCCTGTTAAAGTCATTTCGATTTGGGATGATGAAAAAAAGGAAAAGATTGCATAGTTTTTTAAATTAAAATATTATTTTTTCTTTTATGGAATCATCATTATTGAAGGGGATATGTTATGGATTGACTTCAGGTGTTATTACTACGCTTGGCCTTATAGTTGGTTTGAATTCATTTACTGAGTCTAAATTGTTCATTATTGGGGGCGTTTTAACAATTGCGATAGCTGATTCCTTTTCTGATTCACTTGGGATTCATATTTCGGAAGAGTCATCAAATAAGTCACATAAAGGAGTGTGGAAAGCAACTTTATCTACTTTTTTTGCTAAAATGCTATTTTCTTTGACTTTTATTGTTCCAATAATGATGTTTGACTATCCAATTTCAGTTTATGTAAGCATTGGATGGGGCTTTTTACTTCTTGGATTATTAAGTTATTATATTGCAACGATGAATAAAACTAATCCTATAAAAGTAATTTTAGAGCATTTAGGGATTGCATTAGTTGTGGTTGTACTAACTCATTATATCGGAGATTTCATTTCTCTTGTGTTTGTTTAGCGAAAGCTTTAAAAGTTAACAATTGTTAAGATTTCCTATTGAAATGATTGATGTAAAGGGAATCAATAGGAAATTGTATGATCATGTAGATAAAGTTGGAGTTAAATTTCAGACTGAACCTGGTTTGACTGAGGATGTTATCAGGACAATCTCTAAGCATAAAGATGAGCCTGATTGGATGCTTAAACATAGATTGAAATGTTTTGAGATCTATAAAAAAAAGAAAATTCCAAAGTGGGGGCCTGATTTAAGTAAACTTGATATGGGGAAAATCAAATATTTCGTTGAGCCTGATGCAAAGAAGAATTCTAAAAAATGGGAAGATGTTGATCCAAAAATTAAGGAGACATTTGACAAGCTTGGGATTCCTGAAGCAGAACAAAAAGCACTTTCTGGTGTTGGAGCTCAGTTTGATAGTGATGTAGTGTATCATAATTTGAAGAAGTCGTTGACAAAAATGGGAGTAATATTTGAAGATTGTGATATTGCTATTAAGAAGTATCCAGATTTGTTTAAGAGGTATTTTATGAAGGCTGTGAATCCTAATTTGCATAAGTATGCTGCTCTGCATGGAGCTGTTTGGTCTGGAGGAACTTTTCTATATGTTCCAAAAGGAGTGGAAGTCAAATTACCATTACAAGCTTATTTTAGGATGAACTCAGTTAGTATGGGTCAATTTGAACATACCTTGATAATAGTTGAGGAAGGTGCCAAAGTTCATTATATAGAAGGGTGTTCTGCTCCTAAATTTAATGAATTTTCAATTCATGCTGGTTGTGTTGAGATATTTGCAAAGAAAGATTCTAGAGTACGATATAGTTCAGTTGAAAATTGGAGTATCAATACTTACAATCTTAATACAAAAAGAGCTATTGTTGAAGAAAATTCAGTTATTGAATGGGTAGGCGGTAATTTAGGGAGCGGAGTTACAATGCTTTATCCCTGTAGCATGTTAGTTGGAAGAAATTCTTCTGCTGATCACATTGCAATTGCCTTTGCGAAGAATGGGCAGAATCAGGATACTGGTGCTAAAATATTTCATCTTGCCCCTAATACAAGTTCGAAGGTTGTTTCAAAGAGTTTGTGTGTAGACGGAGGGGTCACCTCTTATAGAGGCATAATTCAAATAGGAAAAGAAGCTAAAAATTCTAAATCAAATGTTAAGTGCGATGCTCTGATAAAGGATAATGGAAGTAGATCTAACACGTATCCAGATATTGATATTAAAGGTGAGAAATCTGATGTTGGTCATGAAGCAACAGTTGGTAAAATCAATGAGGAGATGTTGTTTTATTTAATGAGTCGGGGATTGGATGAAGATCAGGCAATGCAAATGATAGTGAGCGGTTTTATTGAACCAGTAGTCAAGGAATTACCTCTTGAATATGCCGTCGAGTTAAATAAACTGATTCAAATGGGGATGGAGGAATCAGTTGGTTAAAATGAATAAAGAAGTTACAGATTTTTTTAGAGAAGTTGAGAATGGTAGGGTTGTTGAGATTGATGCAGATACTTCTCTAGAATTAGATGATAGTAAGAATTTATTTATATATTGTAGGCCTGGAACTGAATCAAGTATTTTGCGTAAGATATTGAAGAGTAAAAATCATGTTACTAAAATTTTTATCGATAAAGATGCAGTTCTTCATTTAGGTTCCATTCAAAATTTGGGGAACGTAGAAGGAAATATTTCCATGAGTGTTAAAATTATGAAAGGAGGGAAATTATATTTTGGGGATTGCAATAGTGGGGCAAAAATTCTAGAAAGTAAAAGTGTGATTGAGCTTAATGATGACGCTTATTTGGAGAAGCATGTTTGTTTTGTGTGTAATTCCAACCAAGAATATAATTTTGATGTAAAGGTTGTCCATAAAGGAAAAAATGGAAAATCTAAGCTGATTAATAGGGGTTTAGTTAGCGGTAATGCTAAAGCAAAATGTATTGGGTTGATTGATATTGGAAAAAATGCTTCTGGTTGTGATGGGACACAGGATAATAGTGGTCTCATATTAAACGATGGCGTTCAGTTAGAGTTTCTACCTTATCTTGAAATAAATAATGAAGACGTTAAATGTTCACACGGGGCAAAGATAACTCATATTGATGAGGATCAGTTATTTTATTTTCAATCGAGAGGTGTGTCGAAGAAAGTAGCTAAGAAAATGATTGTTGATGGTTTCATAATCGGCCATTGTTCAAATATGTGCGGATTACGAGATGAGCTTAAAAAAATAGTTTTAAATAAGGTATTAATATGAAAACGAATATGATAAATTATCGAAAAGATTTTCCAATATTAAAACGGAAATTTGATGGGAAGCAGATTGTTTATTTAGATAATGCGGCTACTACTCAAAAACCAAATATTGTAATAGATGCAGTGGGAGACTTTTACAAAAAGTATAATGCAAATATTCATAGAGGTTTGTTTCAGTTAAGTGAAGAAGCAACATTAATGTATGAGAAAGCTCATGAAAACGTAAGTAAATTCATTAATTCAAAATTTGAAGAAGTAGTTTTTACAAAAAATTCAACAGAGTCTCTCAATTTATTAGCCTATTCTATTGGTTTAAATTTAAAGAAAGAAGATGAAGTTGTATTGACAAGAATGGAACATCATTCGAATCTAGTTCCTTGGCAACAGTTAGCAAAGAAGGTTGGATTTGAAGTTAAGTATATTGAAATGAATGAGGATGGTAGTTTGGATATGGAAAGTGCAGAGAAATTAATTTCAAAGAAAACTAAAGTTGTATCGGTTGTTCATATGTCGAATGTCTTAGGTACTATAAACGATGTAAAGGAAATTAGTAAAATTGCTCACAATAAAGGTTCTATGATGATTGTAGATGGAGCACAGAGTGTCCCTCATTTTAAAGTTGATGTGAAGAATTTAGATTGTGACTTCCTAGTGTTTTCTGGTCATAAAATGTGCGGCCCTACAGGAATTGGAGGATTGTACGGAAAAGAAGAATTTTTAGAGAAAATGAATCCATTCCTTTATGGAGGGGAAATGATAAGGGATGTAGATTATGAAAAAACAAGGTTTAATGATCTCCCTTGGAAATTTGAAGCTGGAACTTCAAATATAGCAGGAGGGATGGGGTTTTCATCAGCTATTGATTATCTTAGGAAAGTTGGATTGGATAATATTTTTGATCACGAGAAGGGATTACTTAAGTACGGGACAAAAAGACTCACGGCAATTGAAGGTTTGAAGATAATTGGTAATGCAAAAGAAAAAGGAGGCATTATTTCATTTGATTTTGAGGGGGTACCACCTCATGATATGGCAACAATATTAGATTCTGAGGGAGTTTGTGTAAGAGCAGGCCATCATTGTGCAATACCTTTAATGAAACATTTGGGGATCAATGGAACAACAAGAGCTTCATTTTACTTATATAATACTAAAGAGGAGATTGACAAATTGGTTTTGGGTATAGAGAAGGCAAAAAAAATTTTCAAGGTATAAAATGAACGTTGAGAAAATTTATATGGAAAATATACTGGATCATTACAAGAATCCAAGGAACTTTGGTAATCTGAAGAATCCAGATATTAAACATATGGATAGCAATACTTCTTGTGGTGATGACATTGAGATAATGGTTAAGCTGAATAAAGATGTTGTTCAAGATGTGAAATTTAAAGGGAAAGGATGTGCTATTTCAAATGCTTCTGCTTCTTTACTTACCGAGAAAATTAAAGGATTGAAATTGAGTGAAGTGAAAAAGTTGAAAAATGAAGACATTTTTAAATTGTTAGGGATTAAACTATCTCCGATAAGAATGAAATGTGCACTTTTATCATTGCAGGTTTTGACAGCAGGAATATCAAAATATGAGCATAAACTATGACATTTGAAGTTAAAGATGTAAAAGTGAAAGAGAAAGGATGGGGCGAAATAGTTAAAGGAGTAAATATAAGAGTAGATGATGGAGAAATTGTTGCCCTAATGGGTCCAAATGGTTCTGGGAAAAGTTCGTTAGCTTTTGGTTTGATGGGTCATCCGTCGTATGAGATAATAGAAGGCAAAGTAAAGTTAGATGGAACTGATCTAAGAGGTTTGAAAGCACATGAAAGATCAAAAGAAGGGTTGTTTTTATCATTTCAGAATCCAATTGGAATATCTGGTGTTACTGTTTCAAATTTTTTAAGGACAGCATTAAATGCAAGGAAAACAATTGAGATAGCTGAATTCTTAGAATTGTTGAAAGAAAAGATGAAGCTGTTGAAAATTGATCAGAGTTTTGCTGATAGGTATATAAACGATGGTTTTTCTGGTGGAGAAAAGAAAAAGATGGAAATATTGCAGATGTTGATGCTAAAACCAAAGATTGCAATATTGGATGAGACTGATTCTGGATTGGATGTTGATGCATTGAAGATAGTAGCAAAAGGTATCAATGAGGCAGTTAAAGCTGGGACTGGAGTTTTGATTATAACCCATTACAAGAGGCTTCTTGATTATGTTAAACCTTCAAGAGTTTATGTTATGGTGAAGGGAAAGATTGTGAAGGAAGATGGTCCCGAGATAGTTGATCTGATTGAAGATAAAGGCTATGATTCTATCTAATTAATAAATATGATTTTAAGACTTAAAAAAGATATAGGGGGCTATATCAAAAAGTATATAAAGCCCTTTTTCATCTCTTTGTGTATGGCAGATGAAATTTATGACGTAATAATTGTTGGTGGCGGAGTATCAGGTTATGGAGCAGCAATTTATGCTGCTAGGTTTAAACTTAAGACGCTGATAATTGCTAAGGAAGTAGGCGGATTAATTATTTTAACACACCTTGTTGAGAATTATCCTGGCTTTAAGAGCCTCACTGGATTGGAATTAGCTAATCACTTAAAAGAGCATACAGAATATCTTGGTGTTAAAACTGTTGAGAATGAGGTTGTTGACATTAAGAAGAATAAGGATAATTTTTCATTTAAGTTAAAATCTGGTGAAGAGTACAAAGGAAAAACCGTCTTTTTAGCAACAGGAACAAAAAGAAAAGAATTAGGAGTTCCTGGAGAAGAAGAATTGTATGGTAAGGGTGTGTCTTATTGTGCAACATGTGATGCTGCTTTCTTTACGGATAAAGTTGTTGCAGTTGTTGGAGGATCCGATTCTGCTGCGAAGGAAGCATTATTATTAACAGAATATGCTAAAGAAGTTTATATCATTTATAGAAAAGAAAAAATCAGGGCGGAACCTATTAATCTTGAGAGGGTTGAGAATAATAAGAAGATTAAAATTATTAACAACACAAATGTGTTGGAGATCAAAGGAGATAAGATAATCTCTCATGTCGTTTTAGATAAGGAATATAATGGTAGTAAGGAGTTTAAACTTGGAGGATTGTTTATTGAGATTGGACATTTACCACAAAATGATTTAGCTAAAAAATTAAAAGTTAAGCTGAATGAAAAAAACGAAGTTATTATTGATCAGAATTCTAGGACAAATGTTTCTGGAGTGTATGCGATGGGAGACTTGACTAATACAGTTTGGAAACAAGCTATAACATCGGTTGCAGAGGGAGTTATTGCATCATTTTCTGCATATGAAGATATTACTAAAGGTTCATTAGAGTATCATAACGGTTAATTCTCTAGGTTTGAAACACCAGTTACTAAAGCAGCATCTTTTACAGCAGATGCAACGACTTTTACGACGTTTTTGTCTAATGGTGAAGGTAGTATCTTATCTTTAGTTGGGTTTTTAACTATGGAGGCGAGTGCATATGCTGCAGCAACTTTCATTTCTTTGTTAATTACAAAAGCATTTGCGTCTAATGCACCACGGAATATCCCTGGGAAACCTAAAACATTGTTGATTTGGTTTGGGAAATCGGATCTTCCAGTACCAACTACAACTGCACCTGCCGCTTTTGCGTCTTCAGGCATTATTTCAGGTATTGGATTTGCCATGGCAAGAACTATAGCATCTTTATTCATTGACTTAACCATTTCTTTGGTAACCAAGTTGCCTTTTGAGACTCCGATGAAAACATCAGCCCCTTTCATAGCGACCTCTAGAGAACCCATAAGTTTCTCTTTGTTAGTATATTTTGATATTGCTTCTTTATATTTATCCATTCCTCGCCTACCTTCAAATATTATTCCCTGAGAATCACATAGTATAATCTCTTTAACTGATAAACAGATTTTTTTATCATACCCAATGCATAAAAGTAGGTGGGAGATTGAATTTCCAGCAGCTCCTGCTCCATTTATAACCACTTTTACATCTTCAGGACGTTTATTAACAACTTTTAACGCATTAATTAGTGCAGCTAGTAATACTATGGCTGTTCCATGTTGGTCGTCGTGAAAAACAGGTATACCAATTTCCTGTAAACGATCTTCTACTTCAAAACATCTTGGTGCAGAAATGTCTTCTAAATTAATTCCACCAAAACCTGGTTTAATTCTTTTAACGATGTTAACAATTTCGTCAATATTCCTAGTTTTAAGACAGATTGGATATGCGTCAACATCAGCTAATTCTTTGAAAAGTATTGCTTTACCTTCCATTACTGGAAGTGCAGCTTCAGGTCCCAGATTACCTAAACCTAAAATGGCAGATCCATCAGTTACAATTGCTACGGAATTTTGTTTGATCGTATATTTCCATACTAGTTTTTTATTTTCTCCGATCTTTTTTGAAACACCAGCCACACCAGGAGTGTAAGCCAAAGAAAGGTCTTTTTTGTCTTTTAAAGAGACCTTAGATTTTACTTCAAGTTTTCCTTTCTTCTTCTCATGCAATTCAACAGATTCTTCGTAGATATCCATTTTATTCGAGCTTTAGCTCTTTTGAGATGGTTTCTTTGTCAAATCCTACGATGATTTTATCTCCAATTGCAACTACAGGAACACCCATTTGACCTGATTTCTCGATCATCTCATTTCGGGCTTTCTCATCCTCAGCTACATTAATATCATCGAACTCTATTTTATTTTCCTTTAGAAATTCTTTTGTTTTTAGACACCAAGGACATGTTGGTGTTGAGTACACTTTCACTTTAGGCTTTTCTTCTGCCATAATTGATCACCTCTGGTTTTAATTCATTTTTTAACTTATATACTTTTCCTTTAATAATCAAACCTTAGATTTCTTCACCATTGTGATAAATAGTTCATGTACTCTTGTATCTTTGGTTAATTCTGGGTGGAATGTTGTTATGAGTATGTTATCAGATACTGCCATTATTGGATTATCCTCAAAATTTGAGAGAATTTGTGTGTTATGGTTGTAAGCTGTAATGATTGGTGCCCTTATGAAAATTCCATGGAATTTGCCAATATTTTTGATATTGATTTGAGTTTCAAAAGAATCTTTTTGAGTACCGTAAGCATTTCTTTGTAAGGTTACATCAATTAATCCTAGTGGTTTTACTTTTTTTGATTCTGGATTTTTTGATAGAATAATTGCTCCAGCACAGGTACCATAGATTGGAATGCCTCGTTTGTGGAGGGTTTTAATTGGATTATGTAAATTATATAAGTGAAGCATATCTGAGATTGTTGTGGATTCCCCTCCTGGGATGATAAACCCATCAAGGTCTTTCAGATCTTCTTTTCTTGTTACTAATACAGGAGTAACGTTTAATTTTCTTAGAATAATCGCGTGCTCTCTAACAGCCCCTTGCAAGGCTAGAATGCCTATACGCATTACCATCCCCTTTCTTGTAATTTGACATCAAGTTGGGAAATTTCTAATCCTGCCATGGCATCCCCCAATCTTTCAGATACTTTTGTGATTATTTCTGGTTTATCGAAATGAGTAGTTGCTTTAACAATAGCTCTTGCCATTAATCTAGGATTATTACTTTTGAAAATCCCTGAACCAACAAATACGCCATCACATCCTAATTGCATCATTAAGGCAGCATCAGATGGAGTTGCAACACCACCGGCAGAGAAATTAACAATAGGTAGTCTACCTGCACGAAGAGTTTCTTGGAGGAGACTTAAAGGAACACGCATTTTATTTGATTCTTTCTTTAATATACCATTTTGAGAATTCTTGAGATTGTAAATTTGTTCGTTTATAGTCCTTATATGGCGTACTGCTTCTATAATATTTCCTGTTCCAGCTTCCCCTTTTGTTCTTATCATTGAAGCACCTTCATTCATCCTTCTCAATGCTTCTCCCAAATCTCTAGCACCACAAACAAAAGGAACATTGAAGTGATGTTTATTGACATGATATTTTCCATCTGCTGGAGTAAGAACTTCAGATTCATCAATAAAGTCTACACCAAGCGATTCTAAAACTTGTGCTTCAACGAAGTGTCCTATACGGCATTTTGCCATGACTGGTATAGTAACTGATTCCATGATTTCCTGAATTTTTGATGGATCAGCCATACGTGCGACCCCCCCATCTTTCCGGATATCTGAAGGAACCCTCTCTAAAGCCATAACAGAAACAGCTCCAGCTTTCTCTGCAATTTTTGCTTGCTCTGCGTCAGTGACGTCCATAATAACGCCACCTTTGAGCATTTCAGCTAGGCCTTTCTTTAAAGTTGGTGTACCTCTTTGTGGTTCCATAGTAATGGAGAAATTGATGTACTTTTAAATATTTATACTTCAAAATTTACATATAAGAATGATATGGTCCCTCTGATAAGGATCTAAGGTTTTTTTATCTACAATTTTTGCTTCTTTCTCGATTTCGGAAAAGACCTGTCTGAAAACTTCTTTTGGATTTTTTGACACATCAATACTCCTTGCTTTAACAGTTATTATTCCATATCCTCCATTTTTTAGGAAACGCTTTGCATTTTTCAGGAAAATTTCTACCTGGTTTTTTTGAGCAACGTCTTGGTATAACATATCAACTTCAGAGATTCTATCAGCATATTCATCAGGTTTTGAGCCGTCTGCAAGAATTGGGACAATGTTTTCTCTTTTTTCTGAGAGGAAAACAAGATGTTTCATTACAATTGGAGCTATGTCCAAAGCGTAAATTCTTCCTCCTTTTCCTACGATATCAGATACATGAGACACTGTTGTTCCAGTAGAGGATCCTAAGTAAAGAACACAAAAATTATTTCTTATGAAGATGTTACTTGTACCGTTAAGGATTGCTGCGCATAGTTTTGATTTTGTTGGATTCCATTCCCTGTATTCATCAGAACCTTCTCTGACAATTCGTTCACCATATACGTTACCTTTTGAGATTGACTTTGTATAGAGGAATCTACGTCTGCCTTTTATTTGCTCATAAACTTCGAATATATTTGATTGTTTCATTTTTTAAATTTATTTTCTAGTTCTTTTCTTAATTTATCTCCAATAAATTCTCCTTTAAAGTAATCTATCTTTACTGCAATTGAAATCTTATCCGCAATATTTCTTGCAATTTTACCATGCATATTTTGTGGAGCGCTAACTAACAAAGGATCTGCAATTATTAATCCGTGTCGTGGTGCTCTAGCCCCTGTTTTAAGATGACGGAATAACGCATGTTCTGCTCCAAGTAATTGGATTGTTGAAGCTGGAAGCATCACGAGTCTTTTTAGAGACCTTCCGTGAACTATTAAACGAGCTCCAATAATTGTACCAGCAACAGCTTTTAGATTTGGGCAATATCTCGACATTATACTTTCAAGATATTTTTCGTGTTGGAATCTGAGTTTGTCTAACGACTCAATTGATTTTGCTAAATTTGTAATTGGTTGAAGATCTTCTTTTGATAGATTTGCACCCATTGGAGATTCTTTTTTTGGGATTTTATTTAACAATATATTTTTTATGAATAATGGGTTGTCATGTTCTTTGTTCTCATATTCTGGATTATTAAGTGCAAACCATTCACGTAATCTTTTTGTAAGAGAGTTCATTGATTTTGTGATATCATCAATGTTACTTATTGCTTCAATTATAAGAAATTCTTCTCCTATACATTTTTTAATACTCTCTTTTGTAAATTTAAGATTAATATCGTGGTATCTCTTTGAGTAAATCGGTTTCTTGAATTCTGCAAGGATCTTCTTGGTTTGTTCTTCATTAGGTTCAATAGCTTTGTATTTCTTAATTAGTTTATTTTCTGAGTTTTTTTCAATATCTTTGGAGTCTATACTGTCTTTTATACTAAATTTCTCATCGAAAATGAAAATTCCTATTATGTTTTTATAAATGAGGTTCATAATATCACATATTGGGGTTTGTTTTTAAAGATTATCAAAATAGAAATCTTTATAAATATAATAGTCATAAGGAAGAAAAAGAAAAAAGTTGGTGGTAGAATGGCAAAGGAGGGACCCTACGAAATAGTTCCGGCTGAGGAAATTCACGGACTAAAAGAGGAAGTGAAGAGAATAAAAAGTAGGTATGAGAAGTTTGGAACGCCAGAGTTTGTAGATTCTTTTTCTGAGTTGACTAAGAATATGTCGGATATGATGGATGTTTTTAAATTAGCTGCTCAACAGATTAAAACAGATGAAAGTGGACCTAGCAGGAAGTTGGGAGATAAACTTGATAAGATAATTGAGCAAAATCAAACTATAGCTGAAGCTCTTGTTTCTATGAATGAGATGATTACAACTGATGTTGATAAATTATTAAATCGGATTGAGGAAAGTGAGAAGCATGTTATGTCTGTACCTGTAAGGAGACCTGCTCATATATTTCATGAGGAACACAAACATAAACCAAGAGTAGAACATAGGGTACCAAAGCCTGTTGCTCCACGTCCGGCTCCAAGACCAATGCCTGTTCATGCTCCTCAAATGCCTCCTCCACCACCGATGCCTAGAGTTCCACATGAGCCTGCGCCGCAACCAATGCCAGCTCACGCTCCGCCACATATGCCAAGACCTCATCCTATGAATATTCCTCCACCAATGCCTGGACCGCAAGCACCTGGTCCTATGCCACCACCACATTATGCTATGCCTCCTCCACCAATGCCTAGACCACAGGGGCCTGGACCAATGCCTCCTGGACCTGGAGCACCACCACCTGGACCTAGTGCTCCAAATGTCGATATGAGTGATCTGGATAATATTCCTGAAATGCCTCCATTGGAGATAGAAGAGCCAAAAAAGGAGGGCTTTTTCAATAAGATCTTCAAGAAGAAATGAGTTCTTTTTCATTACCGCCAAATAAACTTAAAGGTTTTGTGAGACATCTTTGTGTTGCTGCTGATAAAATTGAGAAAGAGAAGACTGGAGGATATCAGGTGACTCATGATCAGATGCATAAGGATTTGCATGAGTTGAAGCAGAATATTAATGAGTTAGAGCAGAGAAGGGCTGATTTGTATAACATGTCTCGACAAGGCGAAATAATTCTTGCTGATTTGAGAAGGAGAGTAAGAGATGTTGAGGGTAAATTATCCAGAAGTGATGAGGTTGTTCACAAAGAATTTGAAGAAGAGCACGATAAATTAGCTTTTTTAACTCAAAATATGGACAAGATAAAGGATAGGATTAATCAAGTTACAAAAATTCATAATTCTGATATTGGTAAAGAAGATAGGAGAATCGAAGAAGAAGATAATGATATTAAAGCTTTAAAAGTTCGAATGGGTATACTAGAAAAACGATTTAATAATATTAAAAGTTCAATGGATTCTAAGAAGGCAGGTAGCATAAAAAGTAGAATATCGAAAGTTAAAAACAAATTAAATTAGAGGTCTTTTTCCATTAGAGTATTTCTTCCATTGGCTCTTGCTCTTTTACATGAATCTTTGATTATTTCGGCTGTTTTGCTCTCTAGAGCATTGATAAATTCAGATGAAACATTTAGGGGTTTGTCATTTAGAGTCGCATACTCCTTAATTTTACTTCGATTAATTATTGACATATTTTCACCTCACCGATGAGTAAACCAAAAAGTGTTTTTATTATCTTTCCTACAAAATCCGAACCTTTCGAATTGTACTATATCGTTGATTTGGTTTTTTTCAATATTTTTTTCTGCAAGACCTGAAATATCTTTTCCATCAGGCATTTTTACATTAATTTTAATTGTTTCATTCTTTGGTAGCCAATGTATAATCATTTTCCCTGATTTTTTATATTCATCATATTCTTTACTGTGGAATACAAAATTGTTTTTTTCTTTTTTGAAATTGCATAAATCCATTAATCTAATTAGATCTCCATCCTTGAATTTCTTTTGGTCTTCTTTGGAAACAACAATATTTTCATCAACATTAAATTTTCTTCCACCTTTAATGTTATCTGGATGAAGGTCTAGTTCGATATCTGTTTTAGGTAGGTTTTTTATTTTAATATTAATTGGATCTGGAATAAAGAAAAAACGGTGAGAAGAGGGATCAATATTTTCTTTATTAAATGCGTCGACTGTTTTGAAGAACTCCTTTTCCGTAACGTATTTGTCGTTTTGAGATACTCCAACATCTAAAGCGTATTTTATGAATGCTTCTGGTTGATATCCCCTCCTTTTTAATGCTCTGAGGAATGGAATTCTAATATCATCCCACCCTTCATATTTTCCGTATTCTATATCGGTTTTAGTTTGAGAGGAACTAATTTTCATGTCTTTAAAATTAATTCTACCGACATAAAGATGGTTGGGTATATTCCATCCGAAGTAATCGTAGATGAATTTCTGACGTTTTTCATTGTCCATATGGTCTTTTGCTCTTATCGTATGAGTTATACCCATTTCGTGATCATCAATGGCAACAGCAAAGTTAAGTAACGGCCACACTCTGTACTTAGATTTTGTTTTTGGGTGGGGATGCTCTTTGATTCGCATTGCTGGCCAATCCCTCATAGCAGGATTTTTATCTTCAATAGAAGTTTTAATCCTCATTACTGCTTCTCCTTCATTATATCCTTTGAAGAGTTTGTTGTATCTTTCTGATTGTTCTTTTTTTGGCAAATCTCTACATGGACAGGCCTTTTTCTTGAAAATTAGAGTTTTAAATTCGTCAGGATTACAAGTGCAGATGTATGCTTCACCAAGATTAATGAGTTTTTCAGCGTATTTGTAGTAGATTTCTAATCTTTCGGATTGTGTAATAACTTTGCTTACCTTGTTCTTTGTTAACCAATTAGCATCCTCTTCAATAAATTTGTATGAATCAGGATTTATGTTCTCTGGATTTGTGTCTTCGATTCTTATTATCAAGTTACCCTTGTATTTTTTACAAAGTTCGGAGTTTAATGAAAGAACGTATGCATGACCTATGTGCAAAGGACCTGAGGGGGAGGGAGCGAACCTCATAACCACTTTTTTAACATCTTTTAATTCAGGCAATTGTGGTTTGGACTCAACTTTCTTTTCTTCAAGTAGTTCTGGTGCGGATGATTTTAATTCTTCTAATTGTTTATCTGGTTTTAATTCGTTTACATCTTCAACGATATTTTCAATTTCTTTTACTAATTCTTTGGATTTATTTCTCCATTCTGGAAATTCTCCAAGAAGTCTGCCTATTAATGCCTTAGGATTTGCCTTACCATTGAACTTAATGGCGTTCTGCAAGGCGTACTTTCTTATAGCTGATTTAAGGTCCATGGTTAGAGTAATTTTATTCAAATGTTTATTAATTTTCTCAATTTATGGTGATATATAAGCGAAAACTATATAAATGTGCTTTATAAGTATGTAGATAACAAAGACTGGGGTTTAATTTTAAAAGAGTAAATGGCAAGGAGAACTAGTACTATTCCGAAAGCGCCTGTAGGGAGAATTCTAATGGAAGCTGGAGCTAAGAGAGTATCGGCTGGAGCTGTGGATGCTTTTGCTGAGGTGATTACAGAAATTACAGAGAAGATTGCAGTTCAGGCTTCTAAAATTGCACATCACGCTGGTAGGAAAACAGTCCAAGAAGAGGATATAAAATTAGCTGTGAAGTAAATGAAATTTAAAACTTCAGTGACCGCAATAATTCTCAGTCCACTTATGTTAGTGCTTCTTATGTTAGCTTACTTTGTTATTCCTAAGGGTGGGGGGGCAGAGTTAGTAAGTGTGATTAAAATTCTTAATGTGATCTACTGGATTTTCTTTTATTTGCTGATATTACTTTCCTTGATTTCATATTTTATTATGGTTTATTTTATGTCTAAGAAAAAAGATATTTGGAGAGCGATTTATTATTGGTTTGTAGGTTCGTTCTTTTACGTGGTTTATAATTCGTTAATCGCTATACTACTTTATCTGACGGGATTATTGTATGGATCTTCTTTATTGCCTTGGTATGTGTTCTTGGTGTTGATAGGAGTAAGTGTAGCAGGTCTTGTAGAAACTCTTATTGTTTATTATAGTAAATGAATGTATCTAGGTAATGTTTAAATAGGAATTCTTGTTTTTTTGATTTATGGGCTGATGGCGAAATCTGGTATCGTGTCCCCTTGGCTCTTCAAACTGCGTTTGAAGGTTTGATAAAATCGTAGTTTTTAGCAAAATGGGGAAGACTCCGGGTTCAAAAATATAGAGAAATTCTCTACTTTGAAAGTCCCGGTCAGTCCATTTCGTCACTTTGTAGTAATTACTAATGGAAAGATTTATAAAGGGTAATTTTCTCGATTTTTACTTATGAGTGAAAGATATAGAGATGACGGTCCTAAGAAGAGGGATGAATTAGTAACAGATTCTACTCCTGATCTTCAAGGAGGTACTAAATTAGTTAGAGCTGGTTACCAACCTAGAGATCGAGCTGATTTAGATGCCTGTATCGAAGAATTTAAAGCTCATGATGCAGATCAATTACCATCAGTTTCTACTATTACTCCTGATCAAGTTAAAGGATTGCAGGAAAGATATCGTGGAGTAACAATGTCTAAAAAGGACAGAGCAAGGTATTTAGGTGCAGTATATAGTAGATTATTAAAAAAAGAAGGGAATGGTAACGGTGACAAGGAATCATTGGACTTAACTTTTGAAAGCCTTGAAGGTTTACCAATAGATTATGGTGAATTAGAAAAAGCAACAGATGAATTCTTGAGAGATAGAGTCACAGGGCAAGATTGTAGACAAGAAATTGGTGATAAGACAAAAACAATTCATGATGCACTATCCAGACTTCCAGGACAATTTGATAGATACTTTGATGTAACTGGGAGAGAATTTAGATATGATAAATTGTACAGTAAAATTATGACTTATTTAAATAAAGGTAAACTAGGTTCTACTTATAGAGAGAGTGTTGCTGATATTAGCATTCTTCCAGTAGAAAGAAATGATCTAAATGGTGCTTATAAGATAAATATCTCTGTGAGTTATCATAGTTTAGGCCCTGTAGGAGGGGATCAGAATTGGTTAAAGATGTCAATTCAAAGAAGGAATAGATGGATCGATAGAGTATTGAAAAAATTGTTCAATGTAAATGATGTTGACATTGAGTTAAGAGTCACACCTCATGACAGATTTGTAAAAGGTGTAACCTACAAAACATCTTTTGAAAGCTTAATGCAGGAAGGCGCAAAAGAGTTAAGTGCTGTTGAAAAGATAGCAAGAAGTGATCGTAGAGACTTTTCACATCAAATTGGTATTCTTGATGTTCTTAATCAGATTCCGCAGTTCGTAGAACAAGTTATGGAAGAATTGGATGGGGAAATTAATGATCATTATCAGAAGTTGAGAGGATTGTAATTTTTAAAATTCTTATTATTCTATCAAATCGAAATTTTTTTAAAACAACGGATTTTTTTTAGTTGAAAGGTGATTTAATGGAAAGTAGTTATCAGAAAAGTGAGACATTAGGAAAGAGGTTGGTCGTAGGAACTGGTTTATCTGGATTAGTTGGTGGAGGCTTAATTGGATTTCAACATAGTAGTGGTGTAGATATCTCAAATGCTGTTTATGGAACCCTTGCTGCAATACCTGTTATTGGATCAGGAATTGTTGGCGGGCTTGTTGCGAATGAAAAGAACAAGGAGTTGGATGGAAGTAGAACATTATCGGAGTTCTATGTCAAGCATTTTAAAAAAAGTGTTTCTCTTTACGCTATGGGGGGAGCTGCTGTTGGTGCGTTAACCGTTGGAGCAGGATATGCGGCTGGTTATGGATTAGGTCATTTTTTTAAATGACTTTTTTTACTAAATTTTAAAAGTGAAATTAGATTATTGTTTGCAAGAGGTGTTAAAATGGATGATTGTGTATTCTGTAAAATAGTTAAAGGTGAAATTCCTTCAGCTAAGTTGTTTGAAGATGATAAAGTGTTTAGTTTTCTTGATATTGGTCCAATAAATAAAGGGCATGCATTAGTTATACCAAAAGGGCATTATGAAACGATTTTAGACATTCCTGATGACGTTCTTGATAATTTAATAAGGACTACTAAGAAAGTAACTAAAGCCGTTAAAGAAGCAACAAGTGCTCCTGGTGTTAATAATTTATTAAACAATGGGGAAGTTTCTGGTCAAGCAGTTTTCCATGCACATATGCATGTTATTCCAAGGTTCGAGGGTGATGATTTTAAGTTGCCTTGGAATGCGAAAAAATATGGTGAAGGAGAAATTGAACTGATGCAGAAGAAAGTGCTAGAAAAACTTTAACATTTTCTTGGATCAAAGTAGAGTTCATCTGGATCTTGTGTGAATTCTATTTCTTCAAATCCCTCTTCTGTCAGTTTTGCAGAACCAAAACCTAAGATCCTTGGATCACCTGGTTTGGCTGTACTTTTTGATTTATTTGATGATTGTTTTATCGTCCACTTTAATAATTCTAAAATCTCTGGTTCAGATAATGATTCGCTATACCAATGTTCAAAAGAGGATTCAATTTCGGGATCCCATCCAAAACCAATTCCTACAAAAGAGGGCTCTTCACGTAAAGAATAAAGTCCCCTTTTATCAGCTGTATAAAGTTTAAATTCGTCTTTTTCATATACTCCGAAGACATAAGCATTTCCTTCAAAAAATCCTGGTACATTAATCTCAGGAACACCCAAAATAACTTTTTGTCTTTTTTTCATCTCTTCTTGAAGTATCTCGGACAACGACCTATCATTTCTGTCTGCTAAAGACTCTCTGAGTTGTCTTTCTTCACTATATCTTGGATCTAGACATCCTGATGAGATTCCAACAAACGCGTTTTGGGCTATTTTAGTTATTTTTCGGACATCCCTATTATAAAAACAGTTTTTGCTTCCATCTGGGAAGATTGTATCCCATTCATGATGTGCAGTATCATAAGCTGTGTATAATCCCTGTTTTGCCTTCGCTGCTATAATTATTGTCATCAGAGGGACGAGAGAATTGTATCAATTTAAAAATCTAATTAAGTGGCAGATCTTTTTTCCATATACTCTTTTACTAAAGATTCTTTATTTTGAGAAGGTGGTTTTATTTGTTCAGATGTAGAATCTACGATTTCTAAAATTCTTTTAATCCTCTCTTGCAATGTTCTAAGAAGTTTTCCAATCTCTAAAATTTCGTAATGAAGGCGTGCTTGCGGATCAGTATTTTCTCTCCTTGTCTGGGATTCTGTATAATTGAACTCCTCGATTTTTATCGAATTGATATATTTTAATCTGTTAATAATATTATCAGTTATAGTTTCTGATGATCTGATCTGAACAATAATCTGATCTTCGGTTTCATGTAAACCTGAAGATTTGTATTGTTCTAAAGCTAAATCTTTGTTAAGTTTTTGAGCTAAGTTTAGAAATTCAGTGTGCAACTTTTTTTGGTTTTCAACGTGTTCAAGTGTTTTTTGGATTTTTCCTCTGAAGAGTTGGATATATTGTGTAAGAGGAATATTCATATTTTCTTTGCTGACATATATTTGAAATTCGTTTTTGTTTTCATCGAATTGATACATTTGATTTAGTTCCTGTAATGTTTGAAGAGCTAATGCAACATAAGTCATTTCATTTCGGATGATTACACTTTCCTCTCTACTGATCTCTAAATCGCCTTCTACAATTTCCTCGGGGTTCCTTTTTAGAAAATCGAAAAATCCCATAGTTATTTTTTTATATTGAAAATTTATATTACTTTCTATCGATTTAAGGAAAGTCTTTAAAAAGAAGTAATTTATCCTTCGAGAGTAAGGCGGTGTAGCTCAGCTTGGTTAGAGCGCTAGACTCATATGTTTGAGTGCTGAGGCTTTTGCCGATGATTCCTAACCAAGATATCTAGAAGTCGGGTGTTCAAATCTCCCCACCGCCACTTATTATATTCTTTAGGATGGTTGAAGAATCTGATGAGTGACTGGGACATAAAACTCTTTTCCAGTAAGTGTGGGATACAAAAGAAAAAGAGTATTCCCAAGTGAATGCGGTGATTGGTCCTTTTCTGTATCCATACTAGTTTTAATTGATAGCAGACTTTGTTTTGGCACTTTTCCAAATTTCTGACATAACCAAAGATAGGTACTTTTTAGTTCACCAACTCTCAAGTCTTGCACATCATATAAGAAAGCTTCATTGCATTCCCTTTCGCAGTAAATTTCTGCTACTTTGGCTTCAATCTGTCTAGCTTGACCCTCACGAAATATTGTACTTTTTCTTGGTATGGCATCATCCTTATTTTGAATATGATGAGTATATTCATGAGCAACTGAGGGGATAACCTTAGTTCGAGGACCTTTCTTGATATTAATTCTCTCCCAAAATGTCTGGTAATTTGAATCTTTAAGAATGTAATGAGTAAATGCTACAAGTGCAAATGGCGCAAGACTCATCGTAGCGTAAAATATATTTTCCACAGATATTTGGCCCGTCAATAAAGGTTCGAGGGACTTTTTTGCATGGCTTATTGATAAACTATAAGAATATATTATTGTTAATTCAGGTAATCCTGGTCTAATTAAACTAAAATATCTAATGGGCGGTCTATTAGTTACTTCAACACCTAAGAGATCTTCAACAGTGTGGCAAACTTCAGGAGCAAGATCTTGCAATTCAGTTCTTGATACAACTTTTTCAGATGTAAGATCACCTCCTTCTTTTTGTCTTTGCAATTTATCTAATTTTAATGATTCAGTTGCTAACAAATCTTCAATTGGTAGAATATTGTTTACATCTAGCAATCTCCTTTTCATATTTTTGTCGTGAATCTCGGGGAGGGTTTTCATTTTTTATTAGTCATCAAAAGTTCTTGAGGGAAATGCAAACTGTTTAAATATCTTAATAGAAATGACTACTGAAGTCTAGTAACACGACTGTATAAAAACTATTCTGCAAAATATATTCTGCATAATATAATAAAAAAGCAACCTTTATATACTAGTAGGATAGTAAATAGTATACTAGTATATGGTGAATCGACGTGAAAGAAGATTTTAATGTATTGAAAGAAAATGTGGACGCTTGGGTAAAACAAGTAAGACATGAAGTCTCTGAATTAAGCAGTTATTCAAAGGGAGTTCATGAGAATGCAAACAATATCCAGCATAATTACGAATTAGTCCATGATTTGAGAAGAGAAATACAGGAGTTAAGACAAGAAATGAATGCATTAAAGCTACTTCATGTTATGAATGTTAGAAAAAGTATGATGAAAAAAATGACTTAGTTGTCTTTAAGGATTTCTTTAAGTGCATTATCAACTCCCATGAAAATATTTGGTTGCGAGGAGTTTGTTGTTTTTTCTGATCCTGAACAAGTAACTATAGCTTCAACAAGATAATTTTGTTCTTCCTGATTTAATTTGAGATGGAGTTTTTCGAAATCATTTATTTGCTCAGAAAAGTCTTTGGCATAATTACCAATGATTTTCTTCAGAATTATCATAGTGCCCCCATCGAAGTCTGAAAATCCAGTTAAGATAATATTCCCGCCTAGTTCTTGGCTATCCATCTCTATTACCTCTTTTTTTAATATTTTACTTCCCATCAAGGGACTATAAAAAACTTTCCATAAATCTTAAAAACATAGACGAGGTCATATATTTAATATGGCACTAATTGAATCGTTTTCGGGTGTAAGAGGAATTTTTGAAAAGGATTTGAAAAAAAACATTATTCAGAATTATGCAGCATCATTTTGTTTGAATAAGAAAAAAATTGTTGTTGGAAGAGATACAAGAAAATCGTCGATAAAAATTAAAGATGTCATTGTTAATTCTGTGGGAATTAATGTAATTGATGTGGGTGTTGCGTCTACTCCAGAGATTGAATTGGCTGTTAGAAAGTATAAAGCAGATGGTGGTATAATTATCACTGCATCTCACAATGAGCCCCATTTCAATGGCATGAAATTCTTAGGAAGAGATGGAATGATAATCTCTCCTGAAAGAATGAATAAATTAATTTGGGCATCTAGAATAAAGAAGGATGTTAAGAAAGGGAAAGTAGTTAGAAAAGATATTTCGAAAGAATATGTTTCATTTATTAAAAAAGTTGTTGGAAGTTCTGGTATTAGTAAAATTACAAAGGGAAAATTTCATGTAGTTGTAGATCCGAATGGTGGTACAGGTATTATTGCGAAAAAGGTATTGGAGTCAATCGGTGTAAAAGTTAGTATAATAAACGGAAAAATTGGAGAGTTCAAAAGAACAATTGAACCTAAGGAATCTTCTTTATCTTGGTTGAAAAAGGAAGTAAAGGAAAAAAAAGCTGATTTTGGGGCAGGATTTGATTGTGATGGAGATAGGGCGGAATTGGTTATAGATGATCGTTTTGTTTCTGGTCATTATGTGCTTGCATTATTAGTATCGGCCGCATTAAAGAAAGAGGGGGTAGTGGTTGTGAATGATGCTACATCTCATTTGTTGAAAGAAGTTGTAGATAAATTAGGAGGGAGTGTTGTTGATGTAGAAGTGGGGGAAGTTAATGTTGTTGAAGAGATGGTGAGATTAAATTCAATTGTAGGTGGAGAAGGAAGTTGTGGTGGAGGAATAGTAAAGCCTTCCAGATGCAGGGATGGAACTTTAACAATTGTTATGATCCTAAAGTTAATGGCAGAAAAAAAGAAGAAATTGAAAGATATCTTAGAAGTAATGCCAAAATATTTTACAATCCAGAATAAGGTTAAGGTTGATGGATTTGATAAGAAAAAATTTGAATTAATGGTTAAAGAAAGATACAGAAAAAATAAAATAATTGGTTGTGGTAGTAGTATTAAGGTGTTGTTTAGGGATGGTTTTTTATGGTTTAGAGAGTCAAAAACAGAATCTGATACTGTTCGTATTATAGTCGATTCTAACGCTGAGGATGTAACTCAATCAACTTCTTAACAATCCTCACCATCTTTTCTTCTCCCTTAACTGTACAAGAATTAATCACCACAACATCTGATTTTGTGATATCATTAACTATTATAAAACCAGATTTTTCCAAAAGACCTACCATTCCTTCGGACTCTGATAAATTGGCGCTACACCCATGTGTCTCAAAATAAACATTTACCATAAGAAAAAATAACTTGACTTCATTTTTAAGACTTATCTCTTATATTTAGGCATTTCCCTCATCATTATCCATTCAGAAATCCTTCTCGTTTCATATTCATCAGGGGTGTGAATTGCTTCATGGATTTGTGTTAATGGGTCAGTTCTCATATGACCGGCATGATCTTCCCTTAATCCCATCATATTCTCTCCTAAATATGTAAATCCAAGAACACCCCCCATTTGAGATTTAGGAAAAACAGAAATCGACTTATCAACCACGCCTGAAA
>JBHPEA010000011.1:0-38867 GCA_042577505.1 Nanobdellota archaeon | reverse complement strand
ACAATCAACAACATCAACAACATCATTAATTTTTTTAACCTGATGAAAAAATATTAGATTATATTGAATCTGATTTGGGTAAAATACCTAAAGGGTGGCAGGTTAAAAAAATTAATGATGTTGTTGATGTTGTTGATTGTCTTCACTCAAAAAAACCTGATGAAGTAAATGATACTGAAAATATTTTACTTCACGTCTGGAATATTAATGAAGATTCCACTCTTGATTTATCTAAAACTTTTAACATCTCTGAAGAAGATTATGACAAAAAATATTGAAGTAGAGGAAGGAGATTGTGTAATTACGAATGTTGGACGAATTGCTGCAATTGCACAGATTCCGAAGAATGTAAAAGCGGCAATTGGGAGGAATATGACTGCTTTAAGATCTAAAGAAGGACAAATGACTCCTGGTTATTTGATACAGTTTTTACTCTCTGAATACATGAGAAAAGAGGTTGCAACTAAAAAAGATGCAGGTGCAATCATGGACAGCATGAATGTTAAAGGAATCCGTATAGTCTCTATTTTGATCCCGCCAAAAACTATTTTGAATAAATTTGAAAAGATAGTCTGGAATATTAGAAAGGAGATTGAAAATTTAATCAAAAAGAATCACAATTTATGTTTAACAAGAGACCATTTAATGCCAAGTTTAATTACGGGGCGAAATAAAGTATTATATTCTAAACAAGAGGTGGAAGCATGAGTTTTGGAGAGTATAGTGAAGATACTCTTGTAGAGCAAGAAGCAATCAAACACATGCTTGAAGATTTAAAGTATGATGAGCACTTGAATTGTTTTGATGAGAAATTCCCTGAGACCCTTGGTAGAGAAACCACCTCTGAAGTTGTATTGAAAGATAAATTAATCAAAGCAATCAAAAAATTGAATTCTAATTTGCCTGATGAAGCCATCAAAAAGGCAGTTGATGAGTTAACAAAAGAAAGGAATCAATTGAGTCTTGTTAAAGCAAATGAGGAAGTATACAAGTTAATTAAAGATGGTGTTAAAGTTAGAATCAAAAATAACAGAGGAGCATATGATGTTAAAACTGTAAAAATAATTGATTTTGATAACCCTACAAATAATGAGTTCTTCCTAGGTTCCCAATTCTGGATTACTGGAGAGATATACAAGAGAAGGCCTGATCTAATTGTATTCATTAATGGATTACCCTTAGTTCTTATTGAATTAAAAGCTCCTGGTGTCAAAGTTAAAAGAGCATATGATGAGAACATAAACGATTACAAAGAAACAATTCCACAATTATTCTGGTATAATGCATTTATCATTATATCAAATGGAAAAGAATCAAAAGTTGGTTCAATTACTTCAGGATATGAACATTTTAGTGAATGGAAAAAGATTAGTCAAGAGAAAGAAGCAGGAATAATATCACTTGATACAATACTGACTGGAATGTGCGATAAAACAAGATGTATGGATTTGATTGAAAACTTTACTTTCTTTTTTACATTAGAAGGAACTATTATCAAAATTGTAGCAAAAAACCACCAGTTCTTGGGGGTTAACAATGCAATTGAATCATTTATAATCAGAAAAGAGAATAAAGGAAGATTAGGGGTTTTCTGGCATACACAAGGTTCTGGAAAAAGTTACTCAATGATTTTCTTTGCACAAAAAGTATTGAGAAAATTTGAAGGAAACTATACATTCCTTGTTATTACAGACAGACAAGAGCTTGACAATCAAATATATCAAAACTTTCAAAATGCCGGAGTTGTAACAGAAGAAGAAGTTCAGGCAGAAAGTGGAGAACATCTAAAACGACTTCTAACTGAAGATCATAGGATGGTTTTTACATTAATACATAAATTTAGAACTGAAAAAGGTGGGACATATCCTAAACTATCAGATAGAGATGATATTATTGTAATGACTGATGAAGCTCACAGAACTCAATATGATACTCTTGCATTAAATATGCGAAACGCAGTACCTAATGCATGTTTTATTGGGTTTACAGGAACTCCTTTAATGATGAAAGGAGAGGAAAAAACAAAAGATACATTCGGAAAATATGTTAGTATCTATAATTTTAGAGCATCTATTGCAGATAAGGCAACAGTTCCTCTTTATTATGAGAATAGAGTTCCTGAAATGCAGATTATTAACCCAACCCTAAATGAAGATATTTATGATGCTATAGAAGAAGCAAGCCTTGATGAGGCACAAGAAGATAAATTATCAAAAAGATTGGGTAGCGATTATGATGTATTAACAAGAGATGACAGATTAAATGCAATTTCTAAAGATATTGTAGATCATTATACAAATAGGGGCTATGATGGAAAAGCAATGATTGTTACAATAGATAAATTTACTACAGTTAGAATGTATGATAAAGTGCAACATTTCTGGAAACTAAAATTAAAACAACTCCAAGATAACCTAAAGAAAGCAAAATATGGTGAAACAGATTTAATTAAACAGAAGATAGCTGAAATGAAAAAAACTGACATGGCAGTTGTTATCAGCCAAGAACAGAATGAAGTTAAAAAATTCAAAGAGAAAGGACTTGACATAACTAAACATCGAAAAAGAATTGTGACTGAAGATCTTGCTTCTAAATTTAAAGATCCCTCTGATAATTTCAAAATAGCGTTTATTTGTAACATGTGGATGACAGGATTTGATGCTCCATCTGTATCTACAATTTATCTTGATAAACCTATGAAGAATCATACATTAATGCAGGCTATCGCAAGAGCAAACAGAGTATTTAAAGAAAAACCTGCAGGATTCATTGTTGATTACATCAATGTATTTAGAAATTTAAAGAAAGCATTAGCAATTTATGCAGCTCCAATTGGAGGGGATAGAGTAGATTTACCAATACAATCAAAAGATGCTCTTGTTAAAGCACTAGATGAATACATAAAAAAACTCAACAACTTTTTAGACAAACAGAGTATTGACTATGAGACTATAATTAAAACTAAAGGGCTAAAGAAAATAGCATTGTTGGATGCTGCTGTTTCACAATTAGTGATCAATGATAAAGTAAAAAAAGATTTTTTGATTCAGGGGGGAAACTCAATTAAAGTCTATAAGGCAATATTGCCTCATAAAGATGCAACACGCTTCAGTTCATATGTTGCATTATATCAAGAACTTGTGAAGGAAATTCGTTCATTAGACCCTGATGTTGATATCAGTTCTGTGATGGGAGATATACAAAGCGTATTAGACAAGTCTATCTCGAGCAAAGGATATATCATACGAGAATCAACCAAAAAACAGACAATTGATTTAAGCAAAATTGACTTCGATGCCTTGAGCAAACAGTTTGAGAAGAAAAAGAATAATGCTGATATGGAAAGACTCAAGAATATTCTTTCTTTTAAATTAAAAGAAATGGTACAATTAAATAATATGAGGATTGATTTCCAAGAAAGATTCCAAGCACTAATTGATGATTATAATTCTGGTTCAATGAATCAAGAAACATTCTTCAAAGAGCTCGTAAAATTCTCAAAATCTTTGGGAGATGAAGATAGAAGAAAAGTAGTCGAGAATCTAACTGAAGAAGAATTGGCCTTATTTGACAAATTAAAGAAACCAAAATTAACAGATAAAGAAAAAAGTCAAGTGAAAAATTGTGCAAAAGAGCTTCTTCACAAATTAAAGAATGATGGATTGACTGCGGTTGATTGGAGGAAAAAAAAGAGAATAAGGGCTCAAGTTAGAAAAGAAATTGAAGTAGAACTTGACAAAGGTCTTCCAGAAACATATACTCAAGAAGATTATGATCTAAAATGTAATGTTGCATTTCAACATGTATTTGATAATTATTTAGGAGAAGGAAGAAGTATATTCCAAGGGGTGGCTTCGTATGGTCTATAAATTTTCACCATCAAGTTTAAGTTTACTAAAAGAATGCCCTAGATGTTTCTGGTTAGCGTTTAATAAGAACATAAAAAGACCAGCAGGAATATTTCCAAGTTTGCCTAGTGGAATGGATGGAATTCTCAAAAAGCATTTTGATAAATTCATGGAAAAAGGAGAACTTCCTCCAGAACTTGAAGAACTAAACGGAGATGTTAAACTATTTGATGATGCAGAACTGCTTAAAATATGGAGAAGCAACTTTAAAGGAATCCAATGGACTGATAAAGAAGGGAATCTATTCAGAGGAGCAGTAGACAACATCCTCCAAAAAGGAAAAAAACTCATTGTTCTTGATTACAAAACAAGAGGGTATCCATTAAAAGAAGATACTGCTGATCATTATCACAACCAAGTAGATATTTACAACTTTCTTTTGAGAAAAAACAATTATGAAACTGAAGATTATGCATACTTAATATTCTATCATCCTGATAAAGTCAATAAAGACGGGGCAGTAATTTTCAATACAGATATTGTAAAAATGAAGATTAGCATCAAGAATGCAGAAGCAATATTCAAAAAGGCTTTAGAAACTTTAAAAGGAGAAATGCCCGAACCTTCTGAAGAATGTGATTATTGCAAATGGGTTGATAGTTGTAATTGTGAGAGATAAACGATGACTATAATCTATGTCGATACAAATATCTTTATTGATGCTGTAACAGGAAGAGCAAACAAATATGGTAAGGATCTTTCAACTCCTGCAGGAAAAATGTTTTATGATGCTATGTCTTGCAAATATAATATTGCGATATCAACGTGGACCTTACAAGAACTTTACAGAACAGTTGATTCTACTGAAGTGACTATGTTGTTTAATATGATTAAAAAGAAGATAATCACAGTTGAACACACTGATGAAGATATTGAAGAAGCAAAGAAATTGAATTCAGAACATTTTCAAGATGCTCTTCATGGGTTATTGGCAGTAAAGGCAGAGGCTGAATGTGTTGTAACAAGAAATCTATCGGACTTTGCTTGTGTTAGTCATTTAATTCAAGCCAAACTTCCCGAGCAACTCTGATTTATTCATGCTTTCTAATTCTTTATCTTTTTGTTTTTGCTCGTCTGCAGAAAGGAACTTTCCTTTACCAAGAACTTTCTTTAAATTTTGATACGCTTCGTCTTCAGGTTCTACATTAGCAGGAGTTAAAGAATCTAAATTAGAAAGGTGTTCTATAACTTCAAGTTTCTGCAAATTCATTTCTAAATTAAAATGTTTCAATATTATACTTGCATCATAGTTTGCTTCATAATAACTTTTTAAATCAGTTGAGTATCCGTATAATGCTATTAACTTCCATACCTCATTGAATGCTTGTAAAACATCTTGTTTTGCATGTTGAATTTCCTCCTCTGGAATATTATTAATTAATTGAAGAACAGCACCAGTAAACTCATTTACTAAACTCCTTGAATCATTATCATTAATAACAGGTAGATTATTAATTAATGTATAAAGTAATTTATTTATTTCTGAAATATATTTCTTTGAGAATTTAGATGAAGTAAACAAAGATAGAATTAATTCTTTAGTTTGATACAATACTTTATCTTCCTCTTGATATTGTCTAATCTTGAGAGAGTATGCAGTTGGTTCTTTAGAATATTCATTAACCACTTCTTGAACACAAGTTTCTATTTCTCCACCAAGAGGTTGATATCCATAATCAAGCATAGGATCGTATGGCTTGACACACATAGCTCCGAAAAGATACCATCCAATAGGTAAATCTAATTTACATAATTTATTAATTCGTAAAAGAGATTTCTGAACTTGAATCTTTCCTGGAACCTTACCAGTCACTTGCTTCCAATCTTCTTTAATCTTTGAAAACAAAGATGCAATCATTCTGTCATCTTTCTCAATAATTGGAAGATCAAAATAATTTCCATTCTTTTTTGGAACACTACAAGTGACTAAAGAAAATACTCTTTTATTAGCAATAGAATTCTCTTGAACTATTCCTGCTTCCTTCAAACTCTCCAAATATTCTTTTACACTTTCCCAATTTGACTCTGCATCATTAGCAATTTCATGAATAGATTTAGGACTATCTGTTATCGATTGAAGAATTCTTTTTATTAGCTCCCTTGCTGGTTTTCTACCCATTATTTAAATAAGTATATGTAGATGTATATAAATATTTGCTATTATTCATTAATAGCACCACTAATTACTAATAGTTATTGATTTACTACGTTATTACCGATAGATTTAAATATTAGTAGTTATTAGTGGTAGTCATGGCATACAGAAGAACTGTAAAACGAGTACTTGACGGAGATACTGTTGAAGTAAACCGACGAATAGGCAACACCCGTTATGTCAGATTAGCAAACGTTGATGCACCCGAACGAGGAACAAGAGGGGGCACAAAAGCAACCAATGTGCTACGAGGCATGATAGGTGGTCAAAAAATATCTGTCACACCAGTAGGAAGAAGCTATAACAGAGTTGTCGGTCAAGTACGAAAAGGAAGAAAAAGCGTCAATAAAAGAATGCACGAAAAAGGATACTAAATGGGGATCGGAATCGGATTTCCAAAGTATGTAATCTTCACACTCTTAAGTGGATGGGGGTTCGTCAGTATGTATCTCTTTGGTGGAACAATAACAACATTGTTCAACACATTCCATCAATTATTTAGTGGAAACTTTATTCAAGCATTTCTTCACTATTATGTTTACAGTGCTCTACCACCCACATCAATAGAACATGTTATAATACAAGCTATACTCGGAGCAGTAATTGCAGGATCAAGTTGGTTTGTTGCAATGGCTGCAAGAGGTGTACCTTTATGAATCATTTATCCTCTTTAAAACTATGATAATTATCCTTACCAATAATCACATGATCTAAAACTTTAATACTTAATAATTCTCCTGCTTCAAACAATTTTTCTGTGACTTGCTCGTCTTCAGCTGAAGGTTCAGAATCTCCTGATGGATGATTATGTACTAATATAATTGAGTTTGCGCTCTCTTTTATCGCTGACTTGAAAATCTCTCTCGGATGGATTATTGAAGCGTTTAGAGTGCCAATTGAGATGACTTCATCTTTAATTATCCTATTTTTTGAATCTAGATGCAAAATCATAAAATGTTCTTTATCATTTGAATTTAATCTTTGGGTTGCATATTCATAAACATCTTTTGCTGATTTTATTGTCTTTCCATTTTGTCTTGATAAGTTATGTCTTTTATTAAATTCAAACAATGCTTTAATCTGCATTGCTTTAGCAGGACCAATCCCATCAATCTCTTGTAATTCTTTTAATGATAAATCAGAAAGTTTGTCTATTCCATGTTTAGACAAAAGCCTATTCGACATATCAACAACATTTTCTTTTTTACTTCCATTTTGAAGAATAATTGCAAGTAATTCTGCATCACTTAAAGACATAACTCCATTTTTTAGAAACCTTTCTCTAGGACGATTCTCTTTTGAAATATCTTTAATCTTCATCTAGAAACCATAATAAGCCATATTTAATAAATATATTGAAAAAAATCTGAAATATTTACAGTAGAAAAAACTCCCCCTTAAATTTAGAACTCCCCCTTTCCAATATAATTTTCTTTTACGAAGTAAAAGTGTAGATGTCCGTTAGGACTAGGAACTCCCCTATTAGTTAAGAACACCCCTTTACCATTAAATGGATTTTACGAAGTAAAATTCAATATGTGCGAAGCACTGAACTCCCCTGTTTTTACCGTCTAAGAAATGGAAATTTTATTGTATTTAACATTGGAATTTAGCGAAGTTTTTCGAGCCGAGCGGAAGGAATAAAATTTTAGGCAAACCACAAATTTTATGACTGACCTCTGGGGAGAAAAATTTGGGAAAGCGAAGTGCAACGAGCTTTCCGTTAAATTCCTGTTATATACCCCGAGCCCGTAGGGTGAGAGCGCAGCGTGGTCGACTGAGCGTTAGCGAGGGAGAAGTTGTTTGGTTTCTCAAAAACTTTATATATACCTAACACTTTGAATTTTTATGCAAAGAAGATATATTATAATATTCAGCTTGGCATTTATTCTTATTTTCTTTTCCATAATTATTTCATTATATAAATTTAATTTCATCTCATACAGCGAGTATAGTTTTGAAGAATCTTGCGATGGTTGCAAATACCCTTATGGAAAATGGGAAGAAGGAAGATGCTTTGGAATTGTTTCTGAAATCAATAAAACAGTCGAATCTGAAGATAGAAAAATCACGACTTCTGGGACTCGCTGCTTAGGAATTAAAGTGTATAAAAAATTCAAAGAATATACAAGTTGAGAAACCAAACAATTGTATATAACGGTGTTAGTTACCCTCTCCACGACCGAGCCGAGGAACGACCGAAGGGAGTTCACTCATGGCGAGGTCAGTGCTGAGAGGTCCGAGCCAACGGCGAGGAAGTTTCAGAGTAGCGCCCTATGTGTTAAAGAGAGAATATGCAGTAAAAAATATCGAGATTATTAATAATGCTCCATAATATCTCCAATATTTTCGATGGACAAATTTGTTTAGTATTATTAACGATAACAAACAACAGAAGGGAGTGAATAAGTAAAATAAAAATCCTTTAATTATCACACTCCATGTTGCAATAATCCACAGTAACGAAAAAACTCCAAGGCTAATTTTTAATGCTAATATTGTCTTATTAGTAAAATCTTTTTTAATAATAAGTACTAATCCAAAGATAATCGGTATAGCAAAAAGTATAGGTGTTACAATCATTGCAAGTAGTAAATCGCCTGTAGGTCCCGTCATATCATATTTCAAGAGTTTACCTGTATATAAAGATTTCTTCAGGGCGCTACTCTGAAATTGTAACTAACGGTGTTAGGCACGTTTTCGGAGCGTTAGCGGAGAAAACCAAAAAATTTAAGATGGAATTTTAGCTGTGGCAAAAATGGAGTCATTAAATTTTTTGAGTTCAAGAACGAGCCGTTTATCTCAATTTTAATTCAACCATTCTACCATAGGGATTAAATTCAGCAATATAATTATGAGTTACATATGTTGAAGCTCCATCAAGAGTTTCCATAATAAAGCTAGAATCCTTTAAACGATAAATGCCTTCCATAGCACAAGCTGTGTCTAGATATTTATGTCTACTTCTCGTTACTTGAAAATCATAATCCAATGCAGTTAGAAGACTTTTACTTTCTATAACAATTTCAGCTAATTTCTTAAAGTGTTCTTTTGTCTTAACTTCCATCAATGAATAGGGTGTGAATAAAGTTTATATATTTAACGGCTCGTTCTTGAATTGTGCCTAACTACTTATAGGCGAAGTAGGGCGAATTTTAGGGTTTGAGGGGGTTGAAAGTAGAATATTTTGAATTTCGTAAGTTGATTTTATGTTATGATTATTTTGTGGTTATGCCGAAAATCTTTAGGGTAACGCAGATAAAGGAATATTACTTACTTTTTTTTGATGGATTTGATTTATTTGATGAAAAGGGAGATGTACAGGCGGAGGTATAGTAGTAGAACGATCCAAACCTATTCTGTTTGTCTTAAGGAATTTATAGATTTTGTAGATGTTGAGCCTAGAAGATTTACTAAAAAACATGTAAAAGAATTTTTGTATTATATATCAGATCGTGAACTTTCTGGAAGCACAATGAATCTATATTATCAATCAATAAGATTTGCAATGGTTAATATTCTAAATAAAAGGAATTTTTTTCTTAACTTGCCTTATTCTAGATTGCCTAAAAGGCTTCCTGTCGTTCTTAACAAGGAGGAAGTTTGTAGGTTGATAGGTTCTATTGACAATATTAAACATAGGCTTATGATTAAGTTGCTATACTCTTCAGGTCTTCGCTTGAATGAACTAATTAATTTGAGGATTTCTGATCTTGAGATCGATTCTGGTTATGGATGGGTAAGGAATGGAAAGGGTAAGAAGGATAGGATTTTTATTATTGCTTCTTGTCTTAAGGAAGAGTTGAGAGATATTATTTCTTGTCGCTCAGGTTTTGTTTTTTTGGGAAGGTTTGGAAAGTATTCTCATCGTACTATACAGGAAATTGTTAGAAAGGCTACTATTACTGCTAATATTAAGAAAAGAGTTCACCCCCATACATTGCGACATTCTTTTGCTACACACTTAATTGAAAATGGATATAGTTTGTCTTCTGTTCAATCACTACTTGGACACTCTAGCCCATTAACTACACAAGTTTATGTTCATATTGCAAGGCCAAAGATGTTGAATATTAAAAGTCCTCTTGACAGTCTAATTAAGTTGGAAAAATGAAATCTTCAACGGAAGATTTATATACTATAGCGGTCTATATGGATGCTATGGTATCCACAATACAAGTTTCAAACGAGTTAATGAAGGAGTTAAAAGCTAGAAAGATGTACGATAAAGAAAGCTATGAAGACATTATTTGGGATTTACTTGAAGATACAATGGAGCTTTCTGAAGAAACAAAGAAAAGAATTAAGCAATCTGAGAAGGATATTAAAGAAGGGCGAGTATATACGCATGAACAAGTCAAGAAGGAGTTAGGTCTATAATGTACACCCTGGTTTATAGTGAAGAAATTCTTAAGCAGTTTAGAAAGTTGAACAAAGAAACTAAAAAAAGAATTCTTTCTACTTTGGAGCGAATTAGGATTAGGCCTTATGCCCACGTAAAAAGGCTTGTGGGTTCACCATATTATTGTTTGAGAGTGGGACGTTATAGGGTTTTAATTAACATTGAGAAAAATGAACTAATAATCTTTGTAATTGAGACGGGTCATCGAAGTAGTATCTACAAATAGAATTATTTCAATGCTTCCTTTACTCTTTCATCACCAGAGGGTTTGGCGTTGGGGCCGAGTTCGTAGTAGATTTTTTCGACTATTGATCCCCAGGAGTATTCTCCTTCTGATTTGACTGTTTCTGTTTGTTTGAATTCTCCTGTTTCAACACCTTTTCTTAGATGATAGTAGATAACTCTTGATGTTACTTTTGGGAATATTTTTTTGTATACTCTGAATATCTCGTAACCATACCCTTTTTTCATAACTGCAAGTATATCAACCATATGTTGTCTGATTTCTGATGCAACAGGTCTTCCTCTTTTCATAGTTAGTCCTTAGATTTTCTGATTTATAAGTTTTTTGGATTTAATTTCAATATAGAAAATAATTTTACTTTTTCTTTACGTTTTTTTCCTTATAACCATAAATGTAGATATATTTCCAAGCGAAACCTTGTTTTCTATATACTTCGATTTTGAATCCTGCTTCATGGAATATTCTTTTTATTTTAGCATCATTTTGAAGCCATTGTACACTTGGAATGAAATCAAAGAATTTATCGTAGTCAACAAAACATACTTTGTTTCCTACTTTCATTCTACTGTTTATGTCTTTCAAGACAGTTTTAACGTCTTGAAGGTAACCTAACATTCCTACTGAAACTACTGTGTGGATCTCTGGGACATTGGGATGTAAACGACTGTGAAGGAATCCGTCGTAAAGAACGGTGACATGATGGTGATTATGTTTTTCCATCCTTCTTTTTGCTAGAGCAACTTTCTTTTCTGCTAAGTCTAAAGCATAGATTTTTCCACTTGGTGAGACTTCCTCTGCTAAATGCATTGTTAATGTTCCAACGTTACAACCATATTCTAAAACATTTTTTCCTTTTATGTTTCCTAAAAGCTTAATGATATCTTTTCTGACTTTGATAGGAAGCATTATTCTTTCAGTTGCTAATGTAAGATAGGCAAAAAGATTACCCACAGATCTTATTGTTTGAGGATTGTAGTACATTTGTAAAAGCATATAGACAGGGATTCCTGTTGCGACAATACCTAATGCCAATATGAAAGTTCCTAAAGCATCTGGTTCATAAAATAACCACATAATTAGAATGAATGCATAAAATAAACTAATTAAAATGGGACCAATCTTTCCAAACCAAAGTTTGAAGGGTCTTTTTATGTTTGGTTTTTTGTAACGAAGGATGGGGATTGCTAATACTGTTAAGACATACATTATTAAAACGAGTGGAACTAGGATTGAGAGAAGTTTTTTGTAAATTCCAAATGCTAAGAGCAATACTAAACTTGAAACAATTGTTTGGAAGATAACTGCTTTATAGGGTGTTTTATATTTCGGATGAATTGCGGTAAATTGGGGAAGAAATAATTTATCTCTAGATAAAGCGTAGAGTAATCTTGGACCTGCAAAAATACCTGTTGCCGCTGAACCTATAACAATTAAGTAAACACCAATTCCTGTTATCCAAATACCAATATCTCCATAAATTAAGGTTGAAAGGTCATTTAAAGGAGCACCCAAGGTTCCTAGTTTTTCCCATCCGAAAATTGACAATAAAATGAATGCTAAGAGAACACCGAAAACACCTATTATTATTGTTGAGATGATTAAGGCTCTCGGGATATCTTTTTCAGGTTTTTTTGATTCTTCTGAAAGGAATGTTGTGGCTTCCCAGCCGAAAAAAGTTTCCACTATGAAGAATAGAGTTACAAATATGAGTGGTAGGGGATGAGATATTAGGGGCGTTACATTTTCCAGGTTGATAAAAAAGAATCCTGGAATGACGACGGCCAATAAAACAATAAGTGCAATTACTGTGAATATTATTGTAGTCATACTACTAGCTTCGATTCCTACGTAAGCGATTATGTTTAGTAATAAAACAAAGATTAATGTAATGATAATTTTGTAAATTAATGGAAATTCTGCAGGAGTTAGGTAGTTTAATGCTGCTAGGATTAATAATGGAGTTGTGATGTTTTCTCCAATCCATGCTAGCCATCCAATACAGAATGATACGAATTTTCCATAAGTTTGTTTAGTATATTCATAAACTCCACCTGCTTTTGGAAACATTGCTACTAATTCTCCAAAACAAGCAGAGACGTAAATTGCAATTGCTAATAGGACTACCCATGCAATGAGAGATGTTGTTCCCGAATAATTAGCTGCAATTGCAGGGCCAATAAACATACCTGTACCGATAATAGAACTAATAGATATAGCTAAAAGTGCCCAAAATCCAAGATGACGCTTAAGTTGTGCCATGTAGTTCCTCTTTTTCCAAATTTTAAGGATTTTAGTTTATATTACTTTAGATAAATTTTAAATAACTAATGCATGATTAATGGATTATGAAGGTATTATTTGTTTTGTCGGGAGAGGATTTGAAGTTAGCTAAGGATGAGATCTATTCTTTGGTTGGTAAAAAAGGAATGTCATTTGGGAATTTTCTTATTGCTGATGTTAATGATGTTAAGATACTTTCTAGACTTGCTTTTACACATAAATATTATCAGCTCCTTTTTACTTGTAGTAATAGGGAATTTTTTAGGAAATTTTCTGCATTTGATTGGTCTAAGATTTATTCTAAGAGTTTTTGTCTTCGGTTTCATGATTTGAAGTTTTCTGAGAGGGAAATGGCTAGTTATATATGGGATAAGGTGAAAAAACCAAAAGTTGATTTGGAAAATCCTTCAACGTTGATAGAATGTTATTCTTTCAAAGGTAAAATATTTTGTGGAAAGTTGCTTGGAAGAATAAATGGTTTTGATGAGCGAAGAAATCCTAATCGTCCCAGCCCCCATCCAACAACACTTCATCCTAAGTTGGCTCGTGCTATGGTTAATTTGTTAGGTGTTAAGAAAGGAAGTGTTGTTGATCCAATGTGTGGGACTGGAGGAATATTGATTGAGGCTGGATTGATGGGATTGAAAGCTGTTGGATCGGATATATCAGCTTTTATGGTTAAGGGAGCTAAACAGAATTTGAAGTTTTTTAAAGTGAAGAATTTTTCTGTTAATGTTGAAGATGCTCTTAACCTCGGGAAGATTAGTTACGTTGTAGTCGATCTTCCATATGGAAAGAATACAAAGAGTGTTGATAGAGATTTTTATAATAAATTTCTTCAAGTTTTGAGGGAGAAGTTAGGGAAGAGGGCTGTTGTTGGTTTTCCTGATTTTGTTAATTATAAATCTTTATTGAAAAGGAATAAGTTTAAGATTCTTGGTGAGTATGATTATTTCCTCCATAAAAGTCTAAGTAAGAAGATTGTTGTTATCTCTTAAGTTTCTTTTCAACTTCTAGGATTCTTAATGTTGTCTTTACGACAGTGTCTGGATTAAGTGAAATTGAGTCAATACCTAACCTAACTAAGAAGTCTGCAAATTCGGGAAAGTCGCTTGGGCCCTGGCCGCAAATTCCAATCTTCTTTTTTCTTTTCTTTGCTCTAGTGATTACTAATCCAATTAGTTTTTTTACAGCTAGGCATCTTTCATCGTATAGGTGAGAAACTAATGAAGAGTCACGGTCCAATCCTAAGGTTAATTGTGTTAAATCATTAGATCCTATCGAGAAACCGTCGAAAATATCTGCAAACTGGTCTGCAAGCATAACGTTAGAAGGTATTTCACACATCACATAGACTTCTAAGCCTTTCTTCCCTCTTTGTAATCCATATTTTTTCATAACTTTTTGTACGGCTATTCCTTCTTCAGGGGTTCTACAGAAAGGAACCATCACTTTTACGTTGGTTAATCCAATTTCTTCCCTTACTTTCTTGATTGCTTTGCATTCCAGACCAAATGCTGGTTCGTATTGAGGTGAATAATATCTAGATGCACCCCTCCATCCGATCATGGGGTTCTCTTCTTTTGGTTCGTATTCTTTTCCGCCAATTAAGTTCGCGTACTCGTTTGATTTGAAGTCAGAGAATCTAACTATTACATCGTTAGGGTAGAATGCGGCCCCTAAGATTGCAATTCCTGCTGAAAGTTTATCTATAAAAAATTGGACTTTGTCTTTGTATCCGATTGTTCTTTTGTCAATCTTTTGTTTTACAGCTTTATCTTTGATTTTATTGTAGTTGATTAATGCTAATGGGTGAATTTTTACATAATCGTTGATTATGAACTCTTCTCTTGCCAATCCAACCCCGTCGTTTGGAATGAATGAAATATTAAATGCATCATCTGGATTTGCAACATTCATCATAATTTTTGTTTTTGGTCTTTTTATGTTTGCAACTTTAGTTGTCTTGATTTCAAATGGTAAGATTCCTTTGTAAATATATCCTTCTTCTCCTTCTGCACAGGAGGCGGTAACTGGTTGATTTGGTTTAATTTTTTCCGTGGCGTGATTGGTTCCGACAATGCATGGAACACCGAGTTCTCTGCTTACGATTGCTGCATGGCATGTTCTTCCTCCACGGTTTGTAATAATTGCTGCGGCTAATTTCATAATCGGTTCCCAATCGGGATCTGTCATATCTGTGACTAGAATTTCTCCTTTCTTGAACTTTGAAATGTCGTGGATGTTATGGATTATGTGTGCTTTTCCTGCTCCAATTTTAGATCCAACACTTTTTCCAGTTACTAAGATTTCTCCACGTTTCTTTAGTTTGTAATCTTCTAAGACAGATCTGTCTTTTTGACTTTGGACAGTTTCTGGTCTAGCTTGTACAATGTATAATTTGTTTGATTTTCCGTCTTTTGCCCATTCCATATCCATTGGTTTGAATTTTTTTGCTTTCTTAGAATAATGTTCTTCAATAATGACGGCCCATTTGGCCAAAGTTAAGATTTCATCATCGTTTAATACAAAAGATTCTCTTTGAGCTTTTGGTGTTGGAATATTTTTTGTTGTTTTAGATGCATCGTGAGCATAAACCATCTTAATTTTCTTTTCACCGATTCTTTTTGATAAGATTGCATGCTTATTTTTCTTTAATGTAGGTTTGAAAACGTAGTATTCGTCTGGATTTACAGCACCTTGTACAATGTTTTCTCCTAAACCCCATATTGATGTTATGAACACAACGTCTTTAAATCCAGATTCTGTATCGATAGAGAACATAACACCTGAGGACGATAGGTCCGATCTGACCATCTTTTGGACTCCAATAGATAGGTAGATTTTTGTTTGATTGAATCCCTTGTCATGTCTGTAAGAAATTGCTCTGTTTGTGAATAAAGAAGCAAAACATCTTTTACATGCATCCATTAAAGCGTGTTCCCCTTTAATGTTAAGGAATGTTTCTTGCTGCCCTGCGAAAGATGCATCTGGTAAGTCTTCTGTAGTTGCTGATGATCTAACTGCAACATCCGTGTTATGGCCGTATTGGCTGCAGAGTTTTTTGTAGGCCTTTTTTATTGAGATTTTTAATTCATCAGGTAATTCTGAATGAGTTATTAGATATCTGATTTTTTCTCCTTTTTCTGCTAGTGAAGTTACATTATGTGTGTCCAAATCTTTTAGAATTTCTGCGATCTTTGGTTTTAGGTTAGATTTTGCTATAAAATATCTGTATGCAGTAGAAGTTATTGTGAAGCCATTAGGTATGTTGACTCCCTTTTCATTTAGATTGGAGTACATCTCTCCCAAAGAAGCATTTTTTCCTCCAACTAATGGAACGTCATCTATTGTAAGCTCATCAAACCACAGTATAAATCTTCTGTTTTTGTCCATCCTCTTTTTTTCAGTGTTTAAACTAAGTTGGGAGTATATAAAACTTTTTAGAAAAATTAAACTTCTCTAGCACCTTGGTTATTTATTTGAGATACATGTACTTGAGCTTTGATTTTGTTATCTTCAAATTTCTGTCTTCCTGCATCTCCTAATATATGTGCTTCTTCTTCATTATCAGTAACTGAGAAAACAGATGGTCCAGATCCAGAAATTGAAAAGCATTTTGCTCCAGCAGCAAAAATAGCGTCACGGACATCATAATAATGATCAATAAAGTCAGCTCTGACAGGTGTTACTATACCATCCATCATAACACCCCTTTCCAATCTCTTAAGATCTTCATCCCGTATACCACTAACTACTTCTATTCCCCCTAATAAATAATCATGTACTATTTGTTCGGAACCATTTTTCTTTACTAATTTACCTAAATCTCTAGAATCAATATCGATTTTTCCTGTGCTGAGATAGTGAGTTATTACTTCCTGTGAAGTTTGAACAACTCCATCAAGGTGGTAGGGTGCTTTCTTTAAGGCTTCCCTTGCAGGACCTGTTTCGACTACAATATCTGGAGAAACAACAACAAAGTAAAGATTTTTTCCACCTTCAAATCTAGTATGTGCATAATTTTTTCCATCATAAATGAATTGAAATCCGCCTAATAATGAAGGTAAAACATTATCTGGGTGACCGGAGCCTTTTGTTGCAATGGCTTCACCGTGTACAACAGCATCCAGCATTCGTTGGTCAGAACGTTTAAATGGGCTTCCAAGAATTTCATTAACAGCAACTGCAGCGGCAACAGAACTTGATGCACTGCTTCCCATTCCAGTGCCAATTTTCATATTTTTGTATAATATTAATTCTATACCAACATTTTGTCCAGAATATTCTAAGATTTTTTGTCCAACTGCCTGTACGACATTTGTTGGACCTTTTGGCAATTTATCATTACCTATAATCTGTGTTAATCTAACTCCTTTATAGGCATCTGTTAATCTTGCAACAACAATATCACCAGGGGAATTTAATGCTAGACCAAATATATCATATCCAGGTCCTACGTTTGCAATGGTTGCAGGAGCGTAAATTGCTACTTGTTTCATAGCAGAATGGGTTCTTTTCTTCTTAAAAAGGTTTTAGGTAGAATGAAAAGAAAAAAATAAAAGTTTATCCAACATAAGATAACTTTTTCTTTTCTGCAATCTCAGACGCTTCTTGACTCTTAGAGAAAAGGTCTTTTAGTTTGGATTCAACATCTGCGGCTTTTTGTAAGAGTGGTTTTGGATCTACTTTTAATCCCAAGTATTTATCCAATGTAGCTATTATATTAGCTGCAGCTTTAGAGTCTGGAAGGTTTGATGCAGTTTCTGAGAATAGTGCAGTTACTGGTGTTTTTTCTGCATTTACTAACATTGCTCCTGTAACTCCCATTATAATCCCTTCTTTTAATTGATTAACTTTTAGGTTTACTAGTTTTTTTGAATTAGAATCTTTTGTTGCATGGAAGAATGTTTTGTTTGTCGGTTTTGCATCAGGTTGTGCAGAACCCACACCTTCTAGGCATACAATCTCTTTTGCATTGAGTGAATTAGCTAAGTCAAAAATTTTGTTTGATAATTTCCATTCTAATCCATTTGATGCTGTTATAGCATGTACTATAACTAAATTGTATTTTTTATTGTAAAAAATTCCCATGGGTTCAACTACTTTTTTGTCGTGTATTGCTATCATGGGTGGAAAATCTTCAATAGTGACCTTTCCAATCATTTCTGTTTCTAAGTGGTCAATTAAGAATTCAGAAGCTATTGTCCCTACTAATCCAAATCCAGGGAAACCCTCTATTATTGTTGGACTTTTTGGTTTTTTCCAAAGTTTGATTTCCATTATGCTGCCTCCTTTAACTTCTTCTGTGCTTCATGTTGAGCTTTTTGAAGTTCTTTAATTTTCATTTCTTGTTCTTTCTTGATTTTGTTAATTATATCTGAGATTGAATCTTTCATTCCTTCTGCAAGTCTTTCAATTTGTTTTCTTGATATATCCGCTACTCTAGCAATTTCTCGACATTTTCTTGCATCTTTCTTTTTTTCTTCATGCACAGTATGTGCTAAACTTGCAAGTTTTGAAATATCTCCAATTAATCTTCCGGCTTTTTTTAGATCACCGTTTTGAATCGCGTTTTTTGCTTCTGCACCTAAGCTCGATGCATGTTTTTGAAATAACACCAGTGTCTCGAATTCAACCTTTGCTGATAATGAGGTGCTCATTGAAAGATCATTAAGTAATTGAATATCATTAGCAGCCATATCATCAACTTTAGAGTGGAATGAACGAAAAGATGATCTAGCAGCAGTGTCCGTAGACCTTGTATAATAAGCAGCGGCCTCGGGTAGTGTTCTGATTGTTTTTATAGTTGCCATTGTTATTATTCTGTTTTGACTTTAGAAAGCCCTTCTTTTATTTGGCTTATGAGGAACAATACCCCATGTTGATCGTCGCCATTTGCTATTGCCGCCAGTTTTTGAAGTTCACCTACTAGTTTGTGGGTTGATTTAAATTCAGTCTCACTGGCGTGCATATTGAGCCCAGTGATTGCACCCGGAAAATGTTTTCCAAATTCCTGATAAAGTTGAAGCATACCTGACTTTGCATGGGCTGATACATTTCCATATTTTCCATCTTTGCATACTTTTTTATGACTTTCAACAATTTCTTTAGTAGTAAATTCAATAATTTCTTCATAGGTCTTTTTTGCGCTATCTGGATCGTGAGTTGCAACTACTGGGACTCCAGCAATCCTTCTTGTTCCAGCGATGATCTCTACTTCAAATTTACCCAAGTTCTTTTCAATTTCGAGTTGTTCTCTTTTTTCTTCGGCGGGCGGTTTGCTGGGTTCTGAAGGCTTGTTAGGTTGGGCTGCAGGCTTCTTTGCTTCTGGTTTTTTAGTAAACCAAGGCCAGAATCCTGATGCGGAATGTGGCTTTAGTAACTCTTTGTGTTCTCCGCCAGAGATTATTGCAAAAAAGAAATTCCAAATTGCTAATATTATACACAAAGATTGAGCAAATCCAAGCCAGCTTGTTAATTCTAAGATGTTTAGATTTCCTAATGTGTCAAGTGGGATTTTCGCAACATTTCCAATCAACCATGCTAGAAGTACAAACAAAACACCTTTGATGACATAGTTGATTCTTGTTGGATCATCAAATGCCTTTGTCATTAACATTCCAATTGCAAAGATTGGTAATGCAATTAGGAAGAAAACAACAGTTATATTGTATGAGAAAGCAATCTGTTCTAAAATTCTTGTAGGGATACCAATTCCACCAATTATTGCGATAACTAAAGCAATAAAGATTCTGAGTCTGTTATTTTTACCGTCTTTGAATATTGATAGACCTAATGCGTAATATAATATAGAGAAAACTAAAAGGAATACAATGAATCTAAGATAGAAACCACCGTATTGTCCGATATCAAACAGCCCAAAAATTGGATTAAACACATTATATAATGTATTCCCAAAGTCTGAAACTGCAGATGCTGCTACATTAGGTAATGATAACAACAATGCTAGTATTGGAATTGTTTTTTTCATTTTATTTATAAATTTCCCTCTCTTGTTCTAAAACAATTTCCACAATCCATTTTTCTTGTCTGTATAATTCCTTTTCAAATTTTATTAACCAATTAAACATATTGATTAATTCATCTAAAGAATCAACAAGGGTGTTAAGGTTGGGATAACATGCAGGGTAGGTTGGTCGGGCCAAATCGTCTTTAGTTGTATCCCAATTGTTATGTAGATTATGGAGCTGTGAGATAATGCTTAAAAAGTGATTATTAGCATCGGTAATTGCCTTATTTATTCTGCCAGATTCTTTCATAGTTTCTTTTTGTAGTTTATCAATTTTGTCATTAATTGCAAGAATCTTTCTATTTCTAAATCGAGCTATTCTCCCACTAATAGAAGCTTGAACAGCTGCGATTTTGGTTTTCATTTCATTAACAACAGCGAGGTGCACTTTAACTCTCTTATAATATGATAAGATAGCATTGGTATCAGTGGTTTCAACTTCCTTAAGTCTTTCTTCTATATACACCTTAAGATGCTCATCCCTATTGGAGTCATACTCATTCATGGTTTGACCAATATTTACAATGATTGGTTTCATTTGAGTTAGAATTTTTAGAGCTTCTTCTGTGGTTCTTACAGTTTCAATTATTGATTTAATTTCCTCCTCTACATCTTTAGCTTCTTCCTTTGTTTCTTCCCCAACCCTTTCAGCTTCTTCTGTATCCTCATGTGCCCTCCTTCTTTCTTCATCAATTGCTCTTGTTTCTTCAGTTTCTTGTTTAGCCTCTTCTGTATCTCCTGTGGCTTCTGATTCTTTCTCTAAATCTTTTTCTTCTTGTTCTAACTTCGCCAGTTCAATTTCTTTTTGTTTTTTATCATGAAGACTTTCACCTTCAGCTGCAGTTTTTGCAGCTTCTGCTTGGATTTTTTCTTTTTCTCTCCTTATTTTGTCCAATTTTTTTTGGTGTAGAAAATCGGCCTTTTCTCTATTTTTAATTTTTCTTTCTTCCATATGTTTTTTATTCCATGAAAGACCAACACCTCTATCGATTCTAGGACCCGAACCTAAAATATTCTTGAAGCTTGCCCATCTTGTAGCTGATCCTTCACCAGTCATCTTAAATCCACTTTCTGCTCCTCCTGAAATTAAATGGAACATGTGATATAATATTAAGAAATATACGACGGCAGATACAAGGGATAGGTAATTTCGGATTTCGTATGTTATAACTGGAACTGTTCCAAAAGCTTCAGCATATCCTATGGATTCAAACATGCTGCTATCCATTTGGAAAATTGCCCAAACGACGAAAGCGTATAATAGAAGTGCGACGAGATGATATGCTCTATTATCACCTAAAGTATCTTTTAATTTATAATTAATAAATACCGCTCCGGCGATAGGGATTATCCATAAAGCGATCATTACAAATAAACTATAAGTCTGGAAGATGTTCTGGAGTACTTCTTTTGGAATCAAGACGACACTCATGATAGAAATGATCATAGGTACTGCAATTCGGACGCCTTTTGATTCTTTGAATATTGGTGCAGATAAATAGAAAAGAATTGAGAAAACTAAGAGAAAAATCATAAATCTTGCCAGGAAGAAACCTTCATCTTGCCAGTCACCAGTAAGTTTGTCAGGAATCCAACCGAGAGTATTGTGGATTGTCTCAAAGATACCGCCTGTGCCTGGAGTTCCATTCGCTGCATAAGTAAATGGCATTAATAGAACTAGAACTAATCCTATCCAAAACACCTTTTTTGCTAACACGCGATTCATTTTGCGTAATTTACACTCTCAGAAAGAGTATATATAAACTTTTCCAATATTCAGAGATCTAGTTTCTTAATTTCAGAGATGATTCGTCTTTGGTGGACTCTTGAGGTTGAAATTAAGATTGAAAGAATGCTTCCAAATAATATGGTTATAACTGACACTATGAATAGTTGTTTTAGATTTCTTGGATCTATTTGGATTGTGATGAATGCTATTATTAAACCTATGAAAAATGTGAAAAGCAGTATTATAGAAGTGTTTTGGGATTGAATATGTTTTGAGAAATGTAAATCTAATAGGTTCTTTTTTACCTTATCTGATAAGTCTCTTTCTATCATAATTCCCCGAATCCTATTGCCAGAATAACGAGACCACCCACTATTAGAACTGTTGAAAGTATTGCAGGTGTTATATTATTATTAAGAAATGAAGGGATTGCACCAACAATTCCCAATAATGTGCTTATTACGCCTGCAACTATTAAAATATTCTTTTTTACCATTGTTTTTTTAAGTAAAACTGAGTCATTTAATACTTTTGTATAGTTCATAGTGAATAATATGTCTTTGTTCTTTATAAATTCTTCGTCGATATAACCGGAAATTTTTCATAGAAATAACAAATTTTAAATATGGGAGTAACTATGAGTAATAAAAAAAGGTGATGCTCATGAATAAAAAAGGTTTCATAACAAGTCCGGCAGATGTCATGAAAGGATTGTTGATAGGATTCTTATTAGGAGCCCTATTTGTATATTTAGCAGAGAGAGGAGTAATACCAATCGCTTTACCTTAAGAAAGTTTTACTTTGGAGCCAAGGCTTTGGCCTGGCATACCTTTTTCAAAAAGAATTCTGATTGATCCACTATTTCCGTGAGGAGCTTTTACCTTTCCTTTAATCTGTTTCTTAGCAGGACTTTCCCAAACAGCTTCCTTTCCAACTAAATCTTTTGCTTTTTCTTTAGTTGTTACACCTTTGACTTGTATAATCATTTGGTTTGGTGTCTGAGAGTGTTTTGCTCTCTTGAAACTTGAAATTATGCCTTCCATGTAGCCTAAAAACTAGGATCTATTTAAAAACGTTATGGAAATGTTTTTGGGAGTCTAGAGTAACGATTGAGTACGCTGAAGTGTGAATAAAAGTATTTATAGTAACCACCTATACATTTTTTGCCTAAAAAGGGGTTATTATTCAATCAAAGAGGGTGGTAAAATGAAAAAGAGTGTTATGGTTCTATTATATATAGTGTGTTTTCTAGTTTTAGCTTCAGTTGCATTTGCTTATTGCGGTGATGATGATTGTAATGGTCCAGAGACGTGTGTAACATGTCCTGTTGACTGTGGAAGATGTGAATGTGACCCAGGAGATTCTCAAACAAGAGATTGTGGTAATTGTGGATGGCAATGGAGAGATTGTCTACCTTGGGGAGAATGGGATGATTGGAGTCATTGTGTAGATGAAGGTTCCTGTAGTCCTGGAGATTGGGATTCTAGAAATTGCGGAAATTGCGGAAGGCAAGATAGACAATGTGGAAGTAACTGTGAATGGAGAAGCTGGGGGTCATGTTATGATCAAGGAGACTGCTCACCTGGGGATTCTCAAACAAGAGATTGTGGATGGTGTGGAGAACAATCAAGAACTTGTAGAAATAATTGTCAATGGAGATCATGGGGAGATTGTGAAAACCAAGGTGAATGTGCTCCAGGATCTTCTCAAACAAGAGATTGTAATACAGGAATACCAGGAATTTGTGCAGAAGGTGATCAATCAAGAACTTGTAGAAATAATTGTAACTGGAGGAACTGGGGAGATTGTGAACCAGAGTATCCACCAACCACTGAAATTTGTGATAATTTAGATAATGATTGCGACGGGGAAGAGGACGAGGTCTGTTCAACCTGTATATCAACTACCATCCCCGCTAGTATGGGTGCAGGCGAGACAAGATCTGTATCAGTAACGTTTAGAAATGATGGTAATGTTAATTGGATTTATAATATATTCAGATTAAGATCAATAAGACCTGATTTTAATAATAGGTGGGGAATAAGTGCAGTAACAATGATCCCTGGTTCAAATGTGGGAGAGAACGAACAATATACTTTTACTTTTGATATAACTGCACCATCAACTCCTGGAACTTATGATTGTTGGTGGAGAATGATAAGGGCTTCACCTGAATGGTATTGGTTAGATGATGAATGTGGACGAGCTGTAACTGTTGAAGAAGAACCTGATGATAATGATGCAGAATGTGTAAGTCATACATTTCCCTCAACCATGGAACCGGGGGAATCGAGAGTTGTTACTGTAACAATGAGGAATTCCGGAACAACAACCTGGAATACAATTGACGGTCATAAATTAGGATTATGGAGTCAGAATGTTTGGGGAATAACTCGTGTTGATTTACCTTTGGGAGTCTTGCCCCCTGGACAAACGGTTACCTATTCTTTTACAATAACTGCTCCATCAACTGAAGGAACTTACAACAGTTTGTGGAGAATGATTCAAGAAGGAGTTGAATGGTTTGGACCAACATGTGGACGAGCAATTACAGTTGAGGCTGAGCCTGATGATAATGATGCGGAGTGTGTGGCGCATACTATTCCTTCCACCTTGGAACCTGGTGAATCAAGGGCTGTTACAGTAACAATGAGAAACACTGGAACAACTACTTGGACTCAGGCTGATTTATATCGACTAGGAATATGGGATGAAAACGTATGGGGAATTACTAGAGTAAATCTTCCATTAAGTTTCATAGCACCAGGAGGAACTGCCACATTTTCATTTACAATAACTGCTCCATCAACCGCTGGTGATTATGATAGTTTCTGGAGAATGTTAGAGGAAACAGTAGAATGGTTTGGAGAATCTTGTGGAAGAACAGTGACCGTTGAAGCTGAACCTGAAAACGATGCCGAATGTGTGGGTCACACGATTCCTGCAACAATGGATCCTAGTGAAACAAGAACTGTTACCGTTACCATGAGAAATACTGGAACCACTTCGTGGACAATTGCTGATTTATATCGACTTGGAATATGGGATGAGAACGTTTGGGGAATAACCAGAGTCGTACTTCCATCATCACCCGTAAATCCAGGAGAGACTGTTACATTTTCATTTACAATTACTTCTCCGGCAAGTACTGGAAGTTATGATAGTTTCTGGAGAATGTTAGAAGAGGGAGTAGAATGGTTTGGAGATTCTTGTGGTGGAGAAGTTACAATTGAAGAAGATGGAGAAAATGACGCAGAATGTATGACTCATACGATTCCGGCTACAATGGAACCCGGAGAAACTAGACCCGTACAGGTTGCCATGAGAAATACAGGAACAACAACCTGGACTCAAGCAGATCTTTATAGATTAGGGATATGGAGCCAGAATGTTTGGGGAGTCACTAGAGTGAATCTCCCATTAAGTTTCATTGCTCCTGGAGGAATTGCAACGTTTTCGTTTGACATTACGGCACCTTCAACCGAAGGAACTTACAACAGTTTGTGGAGAATGTTAGAAGAAGGAGTTGAATGGTTTGGTCCCACTTGTGGAAGGGCAGTGGTGGTTGAAGCTGCTCCTGAAAATGACGCAGAGTGTGTTGCACATACAATCCCCCCACAAATTGAACCGGGTGAATCAGTTGATGTTACGGTTACTATGAGAAATACAGGAACCTCTATTTGGACACAAGCTGATTTATATCGACTTGGAATATGGGATGAAAACGTATGGGGAATTACTAGGGTAGATTTACCATTTTCTAGTGTAATTCCGGGGCAGACCGTAACTTTTTCATTTACAATAACAGCTCCAAGTACTGAAGGAGATTATGACAGTTTCTGGAGAATGTTAGAGGAAACAGTAGAATGGTTTGGAGATACTTGTGGGATAACAGTTTCTGTTGAAGATGATCCATGTGATCCAGGAGATATTGAAACACAATCATGTGGATTCTGTGGAACAAGAACACGAGAATGTTTACCAAGTGGGGTATGGGGGCCATGGAGTAATTGTTTTAATCCTGGAGTTTGTTATCCGGGAGAATTTCAATCAAGATTCTGTGGAACAAATGTTGGTGAATGTACAAGGGGTTTAGAAACTAGATTCTGTGAAGCAACATGTCTATGGGGTGGATTCTATGGATGTAATGCTACAGGTCCTTGGGATGAAATTTGTGACGATGGACTAGATAATGACTGTGATGGATACGTCGATGAGGGTTGTACTGTTGATTGTGAATTGGAACAACTTAGTTTGAGAGGAGAAGGTGGAGAAATCCAATACATTGGTGAGTATACAGAATTCCAAAGTAGCGATATCGACTTTTCAGCTTGGATAAGAGAGATTGATTTCGATGAATATTATGGAATGATGTCTTTAAGTGTCCAAGGCGTTCTTGCTAATGGTGACAGGATTAGGTTGAGAACGAAAGGAAAAGTCGACGATGTAAACGAGATGACTTGTGAGGTAATCGACGTAAATAATATTTGGTGGTCATTAGCAACTTTCCAAGTTGGAGACGATCCGCCCGTATCAATCACCTTTGACAGCATTAGATATGTCTGGGATAGGGAATCAGGTCTTATGGATATATGGGGACTTGGCAGTTATCTTGATTTCCATATCGAAGACATAGAAGTTTGGTGCGTTAACTGTTAATTTTTTTTATTTTTTTATTTACGAATTGGAGTTGATTAAATAATTAAACAATGTAACATTGGAGGTGGAATGTATAGGAAATTTGATTTTGGATGAATTTATTTTTTCTAGATTAGTTTTTAAAGTAAAAAATTGGTCACCAATTAGTGTCCATAAAATTATTTATACTAATACGATATTCCAATTCTCTACTCAGAGGGGGTGTAAGTAATGGAAAAGAAAGATAATAATCAATACAGTAATAATCAAGGTGGGCTATATTCTAGAAGACTATTTGTAGCTGGCTTAGGTGCAGCTTTAGTTACTGGAGGTTTAGGTTTAGTAGGATGTGGGAATGGGGGAAGTGGATCAAAACAGGACCCAGGACCAAACCCAACACCATCGCCTACACCAGGACCAAACCCAACACCAGGACCGGGGGAAATTATTCCGGATCTTTCTACAATAAATGCATTTTATGACCAGGATAGGGGATTGTTAATGTTATCATATACACCTACTTCTTGTCTTGCTTTACAAGGATGTGGAATTAATGCAAGAATTCAAGAAAACGCAGGTAGAATGGATACCGAACAAGAATATAGAAGAGGAAGGAATGTTGAAGAGTTGTCATTATATGATGGAAGTCAAAAAGTAGATGGGCTTCCCTTAGGTAGTGATAATACACGAATTGTAGGTATCGATGTTGAATCAGGAAAGACCTATTCAATCGGTGCAAAAGTCTCAAATAGAAATGGTGAGAGTGTTTTACATTCAACAGAACCCATTCAAGTACCAACCCATATTTATGAAAAAAGTGATTTGGCGTTTGAATTGGGAATTCAAAATGCTAATCAATTTGTTGCAAAATATGCTAAGGAACTTGCTCAAGCAATGGCAAAAGGTCAAGTTCAAGTTTACCTTGGTGGTGATGCTTGTAATCCAAGAAATTGGGAATACCAACAATGGTCAGCACAAAAACTTGAAAATCAATTGAGAGCAGAAAGTGATGATGATGTTGGAAATGGAAGGTTAAGAGCACTAGCTGTTGCGATTCCAAGAGAGGGTGTAGATTTCGGATCATTATCAACAGTAAATTCTGCTGATGGTTTTGGAACTTGGGTGGATATGATTCCAAAAGGAGATGTAAGGGCATTTGGAAAACTGGCTGCTAATGAACATGGTGTTATTGAAGTTAGAACTGATCCAGGTTCTGGATTCTGTCAAGATTCGAGAGCTATGAGGAGAGCTAACCGAGCTAATTTAGAATCACGGTTGTAAAAGAGGCGAATAGAAGAATTGCCAAAAATAAGTCGTTTCTAGTTTTTAGAAGGACTTAATGCCTAGAGGGGTGTTTATTATGCAAAGAGGGTTTAGTAAGTTAGTTTTAAGAGTGTTCATTGGATTTATTCTATTAGTTCTTGTCTCACTTAGCGTCAGCGCTTATTGTGGTGACGATGATTGTAATGGTCCAGAGACTTGTGTGACATGTCCTGTAGATTGTGGAAATTGTGAATGTCGTCCAGGAGATTCTCAAACAGATGATTGTGGAAAATGTGGTTGGAGATGGAGAGATTGTTTGCCGTGGGGAGAATGGGACGATTGGAGTCATTGTGTAGATCAAGGTAGTTGCTGGCCAGGAGATTGGGATTCTAGAAATTGCGGAAATTGCGGAAGGCAAGATAGACAATGTGGAAGTAACTGTGAATGGAGAAGTTGGGGGTCATGTTATGATCAAGGATGCAGACCAGGAGATAGACAAGTAAAAGATTGTAATAAATGTGGATATAAGGAAAGATTTTGTAATAATCAATGTGGATGGGGTTCTTGGAGTAATTGCAAAGATCAAGGAGATTGTAATCCAGGAGATTCTTATTGGTATCCTTGCGGATGGTGTGGTAGGAGATTAACAACATGTAATGATCAATGTAGTTGGGTACCAGGACAATGTCAGGATGAAGGAGACTGTGGACCAGGATCTTCTGAATCACGTACGTGTGGAAATTGTGGTCATCAATCAAGAATTTGTTCTAATCAATGCTTATGGGGTAACTGGGGAGCATGTCAAGATCAAGGATGTACACCAGGATCAACTCAAACGCAAGCATGTGGAAATTGTGGAGAGAGAACAAGAACTTGTAATAATCAATGTGAATGGGGTCAATGGGGGACTTGTACTGGACAGGGATGTGCACCAGGATCAATGCAAACAAGAGAATGTGGAAATTGTGGAGAACAATCAAGAACTTGTGATGATACTTGTCAATGGGATCCATGGGGAATATGTTTTGGACAGGGATGTGCACCAGGATCAACTCAAACTAGAGAATGTAATACTGGAATACCTGGAATTTGTGCAGAAGGTGATCAATCAAGATCATGTAGTCAACAATGTAGTTGGGGAAACTGGGGAGAATGTAATCCACTTCTTCCACCTGAAACAGAAATCTGTGATACTTTAGATAATGATTGTGATGGAGAAATCGATGAGGTTTGTTCAACTTGTATGGGTGATACGATACCTGATGTAATGGGACCAGGAGAGACAAGATCAGTTTCTGTTACTTTTAGAAATGATGGAAATATAATTTGGATGTATAATATTTTTAGGTTAAGATCAACAAGGCCTAATTTCAATAATCTATGGGGCATTAGTGCAGTAACTATGATTCCAGGAGTTACAGTTGGACAAGGAGAACAATATTCCTTTAACTTTGATATTACTGCTCCTACAGAACCAGGAACTTATGATTGTTTTTGGAGAATGATTAGGGCTATACCTGAATGGTACTGGCTTGATGATGAATGTGGGGATGATGTTGTAGTTGGTGAATGTAGACCAGGGGATCTGGATTCAAGACCTTGTGGAAATTGTGGAACTCAAGAGAGATTATGTTTACCTGATGGAACTTGGGGTCAATGGGGCTTATGTTATGGACAAGGAGTTTGTGATCCAAGTGATGAAGAAGAAAGGCAATGTGGTAATTGTGGGTTACAAACAAGAGATTGCAATGATCAATGTCAATGGGATCCTTGGGGAGAATGTACTGGAGAAGGATCTTGTACGCCAGGGACAACTGAGGATGAAGAATGTGGAGATTGCGGATTAAGAACAAGAATTTGCGGTGATACCTGTGAATGGGATAACTGGGGACAATGTTTGGGGGAAGGAGAATGTAGTGCTGGTGACGTAATAAATGAATCATGTGGAAATTGCGGATTCAGAGAAAGAATTTGTGGTGATTTATGTATTTGGGATCCATGGGGGCAATGTCAGGATGAAGGCGTTTGTGCTCCAGGAGATAATGAAGAGAGAGATTGTGGAAACTGCGGAACTCAAGAAAGAGTTTGTGGAGATACCTGTGATTGGGATTCATGGGGAGAATGTACTGATGAAGGAAGTTGTGCGCCAGGAGATTCCGATAATGAAGATTGCGGAGATTGTGGAACACGAGAAAGAATTTGTGGTGACACCTGCGAATGGGATGACTGGGGAAATTGTGAAGACGAAGGAGATTGTACACCAGGATCTTCTTATTGGGAAGAATGTGGTAATTGTGGTCAAAGATTTATAGAATGTAATGTTTTATGTGAATATGTTTTTGGAGCCTGTACAGGCGAAGGATCATGTGAACCTGGAGACACACAAAGTGAATCTTGTGGAGAATGTGGAACACGAGAAAGAGTTTGTGGTGATTCCTGTGAATGGGATGACTGGGGACAATGTTCTGGAGAAGGAAGTTGTGCACCAGGAGATTCAGAATCACAAGATTGTGGAAATTGTGGACAACAATCTAGAATCTGTGGTGATACGTGTGAATGGAATGATTGGGGACAATGTACTGGAGAAGGACCTTGTGCGCCAGGAGATTCTGATGATCAAGATTGTGGAGATTGCGGATCTCAATCAAGACTTTGTTCAGCATTTTGTCAATGGAATGATTGGGGTGAATGTTCTGGGGAAGGAGAGTGTACTCCAGGATCTTTAGACTCAAGAGAATGTGGTAACTGCGGATATCAAATTAGAATTTGTTTAGATATCTGTGGATGGGATCTATGGGGACAATGTCAAGATGAAGGTGAATGTGCACCAGGAGATGAAGAAGAGAGAGAATGTGACACCGGTGAGCTTGGAATTTGCGCAGAAGGTGAACAATCAAGAGAATGTAGTAATGGATGTAATTGGGATTCATGGAGTACTTGTGAACCTATATATGAATCTGAACAAGAACTTTGTGATAATCTAGATAACGACTGTGATGGAGAAATTGACGAAGAATGCTTTACTTGTGTTGATGATACAATACCTAGCACAATGGCACCTGGTCAGACAACAGAAGTTACTGTTACTGTAAGAAATGATGGTTCAGAGGATTGGACAAGTGATGATTTATACAGATTAGGATCAAGAAATCCTGAAGATAATGTTATCTGGGGATTAAATAGAGTTGAGATTGAAGAAGGTGTTATTGTAAGTGAAGGTGAACAATACATTTTTACTTATGATATAACTGCTCCAACAACTGTTGGAACTTATGCAAATGAATGGAGAATGTTGAAAGAGGGGGCTTATTGGTTCCTACCTCCAAATTGTGGACACGATGTTGTTATCTCTGGAGTATGTACACCAGGAGATACAGAAGAACAAGAATGTGGAAATTGTGGAACGCAAGAGAGAGTTTGTGAATCCGATGGAGAATGGGGCTCTTGGGGACAATGCACTGATGAAGGAGTATGTAGCCCTGGAGACTCAGAGCTTCAAGGATGCGATACTGGTGAGTTGGGCATCTGTTCAGAAGGAGAACAATCGAGGCTGTGTACAAGTCAATGTCAATGGGATCAATGGGGAGAATGTTATCAATATAACTTCCCAGTAGAAGAAGAATGTGACGATTTAGATAACGACTGTGATGGCAATACTGATGAGAATTGTTATACTTGTATAGATGATACAATTCCAAATAGTATGGAAACAGGAGAATCTCTAGAGGTAACTGTTACTGTAAGAAATGATGGATCAGTAGCTTGGACTAGAAATGATTTGTATAGGTTAGGATCAAGAAATCCAGCAGATAATACAAGATGGGGACTTAATAGAGTATTTATCGATCAAGGTGATGTTGTAAGCGAGGGTGAAGAATATACTTTTACTTTCAATATTAATGCACCAAATAGTGCTGGAACTTATGCAAACGAATGGAGAATGATCAAAGAAGGAGATTACTGGTTCCTTCCACCAAATTGTGGACATGATGTTGAAGTAGATGAGGAACAAGAATGTACTCCTGGCGATGAAGATCAAGAACCATGTGGTAATTGTGGAATAAGAATAAGAGAATGTTTAAGCAATGGTCACTGGGGATCTTGGGGTTCATGTGGTAATGAAGGAGTATGTAGTCCAGGATCAAATGAGGACAGATCTTGCGGTACTAATATTGGAGAATGTTCAGTTGGAATTGAAACGAGAACATGTACCAGTAGTTGTCAATGGGGGGACTACGAAGACTGTACTGGAATAGGTCCTGAACAAGAAATCTGTGATGATTTAGATAACGATTGTGATGGATCTGTTGACGAAGGAGTTTGTGAACCTGATTGTGAAATGAAGAGAATGAGTTTGAGAGGATCAGGTGGCGAAATAGAATACATCGGTCAGTATGACGAATTCATCGAAAGCCACATTGGGTATTCGGGATGGATTACTACATTGAATGATGGAGATCATTATGGTATCTTATCACTAGATGTACAAGCTACATTACCAAATGGAGATCCGCTTAGATTGAGATTGAAGGGTAAGGTTGTTGATGTTAATGAAAAAACCTGTGAGATATTGGATGTAAACAATGTCTTCTGGTCATTAGCAACATTAAAAGTAGGATCCAATCCACCACTATCTATAGACTTTGATAGCATCAGGTATATCTGGGACAGAGAAAATGATCTGTTGGATATTTCCGGAGTAGGTGATTATATCGACTTTAGTGTTGTAGATATAGAAGTCAGATGCTTGAATTGCAGATGATTTTTTATTTTTTTATTTTGGGGTGTTAAAGATTGTTAATGGAAAACATTTACTTGGAAGTATTATACAATTTCCTGGTGTGTGGTTTTTTGGGTTGGCTAGTGTTTTTGTTGACGCGGACCATGTTGCATCGGTTATACATGAAGGTCTTCCATTTACGGTTGAAAACCTTACAACAGCTGGTGGTCGACCGTTACATATTCTATTGTTCATTATCGTTGGGGTTATTAGTTTCATTTTCTTGTCACTTAGTCTCGGATTATTGGTTAGATTACATAATTTGAGAAAAGAAAAAACAAAAAAGTTTGTTATTGAATTATTAAAAGAGGAAATATATGATTACGGGGATAATAAGGCACCCCATCATCAAACTTTTCTTTACACCAGAGAGTTGGCCGATGAGTCCGATTGAAGTACTTGTAAGTAGGACTAATAGACCAGTTATTTTTGATGTTAATATTACTGCAATTGTAATGAATATGATTATTGTGAGACAGCATTTTCTATAATTTATTTTCGAGATTAATTTTGAAAAAATAGTTGTTGTTTTTAGTGTTAGGAAGGTTGCGAATGATCCTACAATTAATGCAACAGTAAGGAATAGAATTGTTTCGTTGATTGAGAATGAAGGAATTATTTTTGTAATTGCTACAATTGCTCCGTTTCTTGCTTTTTCTATTGAATAAAATGTTGCTATAGAGAAAAGGAAGTTCACTGTGTTAATTCCCCCAACGATAACTAAGAAAATGTAAAGTCCTGCAGATTTAACTATTGAGAGTGCAAGAATTGCTGCTTGAGCAGATCCTAAACCTGGAAGAAAACCTGCAAGTGATCCTGAAAGTACTGCTGCTGAGATTGATTTTATTAGTCCGCTTTTTCCAATCCAGATTTTATTTGTTATTAATTGTTTTGGAAGAACGATTTTGTTTGAAAGTGAAACTAGTAGGAGACTTATTCCGAACAATCCTGATAAAAGAGGGAATAATGGTTGATTTAGATTTGGGAAGTTTAATACGATGTATCCTAAAACCCCTGAGATGAGGAAAAGAATAATTCCTTTGATTTTCTTTATTGTTGTATTTTCTTTATAGATCATGTATGAACAAACAATGATTAATAGAAATCCAATGTACGGTTTTATTATGTTGTAAAGGAAAGGAATTGCTGGGATTATTAATGGCATTGCGATTAGGGAAAGGATTAAAGCAAAGAATGACCCAATAACTGTAAGTTTTACGGCTTCGTAGCCCATCCCTTCAAGGAAAAGTCTGTGTCCTGGTAGAATTGCAAGAACTGTGTCTGGGTCTGGCGCTCCTAGGAAAATTGAAGGGATTGTATCAAGAAAAGAGTGTGTTATTCCTAGACTGATAATTATTATTCCGATAGATATTGGTGAAAAGTAGTTTAGGAGGAAAGGGGATGAGAAGACTATGATTAAACTGACTGTATTTATGTGGAGACCTGGCGTGAGGCCTGTACAGGTACCAAGGATTAAGCCAACTAATATTGCAAGGAATGATTCTAAGAACATAGATTATAATGGGGGGTACGATTAATATATTTTTTTAAGAGAATTTAATTAGATTATTGTTGTGATTGTTGACCTTTCTGGTTTTTCATAATATTTTCGAATAATCTCCCGTATAATGTTCTGTATTCGCCATTGTAAAGATTATTTGCGAAGTTGTACAGATATCGAGATGCCCTATTTACTCTTCTTAATCCGTCTAAGAAATATATTGATCCAAATGGAATAAGTCCGGCATCACTTTGAGTTTCTGATCCAACAGCATAGAGTCCTGCTCCAAGTAAGGATGCACCGATTATTGTTTCGATGCATCCGATCTTAGAGTCTTTTATTGCACGGTCGGTGTCTGGATGAGATTTTCTTAATTGGGATATATTCATCACCTCACTTATCCCTGAAATCATCCATAAGATTATCCATCATCCAAGATTGTTCGTTTTTGAATTGTTCATACATACGATGTATCATGTTATCACCTCAATTCGATATCTTTTGGTAGTTTTGCTGTTATAAATGAATTATCAAGGAGGAGTCAGAGTAAAGTTCAGATTTATCCTCCGTAACCTTTTAAAAGCAATATAAGATTGTAGGTCTATGGAATTTAGTTTATTGATACCAGAATGGTTTGGAGGATATGATGCTTTTTTGGAAGCAGTTTTCTTAGTAATTACTCTTTTACTGAGTGTATATTCTTTTAGGGTTTATAGGTTAACAAAGAATAGGGAAAGTAGACTTGTTGGATTGTCTTTTTTGTTATTAGCTTTATCTTATCTTTCACTTAGCCTAACAACAGGATTATTTGGAGCGCTTTTAGTTGTGAACCCCCTTGATCTTCTCTCTGGGATAACTCAGATCGGTTTGGTAGCTTACATGTTGCTTTTCATAGGTGGATTAATCACTATGACATATCTTACAACAAAAAGCAAAGGTAATAGATTGTATTTATTATTGCTTTTACCTGCACTGTTGGCGATTTTAAAAAGTACAAATGCGTTCTTCATTTTCCTCATACTCTCGTCTTTCTACTTGTTGTTTATTGTAATATTTTATTATAATATCTATAAGAAAAACAAACAGAAAAATACGCTGTTCATACTTCTTGCTTTTTTATTTTTACTAATTGGAAAAGTACAGTACATCTTTACAATAAATTTTGAATTATTTTATGTTATTGGACATTTCCTTGAATTGGTGGCATATATCTTGATGTTAGTTACGTTAGTTAGAATTATGAGAAAATGACACAAAAAAGAGAAAGGATCCAAGTCATCTATGATATTTTAAAGGTGATTCAGGAAAAGAATGGGAATATTAAACCAACTCATATTATGTATAAGGCTAATCTTTCTAGTCAAATGTTAAATGAGTATGTCTCTGATTTAATTCAAAGAAAGTTGATTGTAGAAGTTAAGACAAAATCTTCAAAGGAGTATTCGCTAACAGAGTTGGGTCATGAATATATTCAGAAGTACTCCTCTGTTGCTGAGTTTATGAATACTTTTGGATTGAGTTCTTGATATGTTCTCCATTGATAGATATCTTTCCTTTGTATTCATTGATTTTTGCTTTGAATTCTATAGTATCATTTATTTTTGGGATATTTTCTTTGTTTGTGAAGAATATTGTCTTTTTTACTTCTTGTGTGATTGTTATTGCTAATGTGTCATTTTTTTCTGATATCTTAGTTACCTTACCTTTCATTTTGTATGTTTTTCCAATGTCTTCGTTGTTTATATCATCCAAAGTTTTTGTTTCGAAGTCTTGAGTTTGGGAAATGTAGAAGAGGAACAAGATTCCGATAATTGAGCATATATATGCTATCTTTAAGAGTCTATTTTCGTGCATATATTTAGTGAGTTTTCTTTGTTATTAAGTGTTATTTACAATAATCCGTAAAATTTTCAACAAAAGCTATTTAAATTGGATTTTAATGACTGTGTCTATGGTTAAGAAGTTTAAATCTACTGCTGAGTTGAAAGTATCTAAGAAGATAATAGACCAAGTTATAGGTCAGGATGATGCAGTTGAAATAGTTAAAAAGGCATCTATACAAAGGAGACATGTTTTATTAATTGGTGAGCCAGGAACTGGTAAAAGTATGCTTGGCATAGGATTAGCTGAGTTGTTACCAAAGGAAAATTTAGTAGATACCCTTTCTTTCCCAAATCCAAATGATGAGAACCAACCTTTGATTCGAACTGTACCTGCGGGAGAAGGTCGTGAGATCGTTTCAAAGTCAAGAGTAAGTTCTAATGAAATGTTCAAGAATCAGAATATCTTAGTATTGATATTAGCTATAGCTTCAATTGCGATTCCTTGGATTTTAAGAGCTTATTATATTAAAAAAGATGGAGATGTTATTGCAGCAAATATTATTTTTGCAGCAATGTTTTTAGGTGGTATGGTTTTTGTAGGAGCATTCTTATTTTTTGTGAGTTTTGGAAAAAGAATGGATGGGAAAGTTAAGGTGCCCAGAGTTATTGTTGATAATTTTAATAAGAAGCAAGCACCGTTTTTGGATGCCACAGGAGCTCATGCAGGAGCATTGTTAGGGGATGTATTACATGATCCATTCCAAAGTGGGGGATTGGGTACACCCGCACATGATAGAGTGGTTGCAGGTATGATTCATAAAACTAATTTGGGAGTTTTATTTATTGATGAGATTGCAACGCTTGCTCCAGCAACGCAACAGGAATTGTTATCTGCTTTACAAGAGAGGAAGTTTGCAATAACTGGTCAAAGTGAAAGGAGTGCAGGTGCGATGGTTAGAACTGAACCGGTACCTTGTGATTTTATTTTAGTTGCTGCTGGTAACATGGAAACTATCAAGAACATGCACCCAGCCTTAAGATCAAGAATTAGGGGTTATGGTTATGAAATTTTTATGAAAGATACAATTCCTGATACTCCTGAAAATCGGGAGAAGGTTGCTATTTTTGTAGCCCAGGAAGTAACTAAGGATAAGAAGATTCCTCATTTTTCATTTGAAGCAGTTGACCAAATAATTAATGAAGCAAAAAGGAGAGCTAATAGGAAGGGTCATTTGACTTTGAGATTAAGAGAGCTAGGGGGATTAATTAGAGCCGCAGGAGATATTGCAAAGGAAGAGAATTCTAAACTTGTTGAGAAAGAACATATAATTAAAGCAAAGACTGTTGCAAGAACGCTTGAGCAACAGATTGCAGATAAATATATTGGAAGAAAGAAGGAGTATGAAGTTATTAAAACAGATGGTAGGGTTATTGGAAGGGTAAATGGTTTAGCTGTTATGGGTGGAGAAGAAGCACAGTCAGGAATTATATTACCTATTGAAGCTCAAGTTACTCCTGGTGGAAAGGAGTCTGAGATTATAGCAACTGGAAAATTGGGTGAAATTGCAAAAGAGGCAATAAAGAACGTTTCTGCGATTATTAAGAAGTATTTTGGAGAAGATATCAAGGAGACGTTAGATATTTATGTTCAGTTTATTCAGACCTATGAAGGTGTAGAAGGTGATTCTGCTTCTATTGCGGTTGCAACAGCAATTATTTCTGCATTTAAATCGATTCCAATAAATCAAGATACTGCAATGACTGGAAGTTTGTCTGTTAGGGGAGAAGTTTTACCTGTAGGGGGGGTTTCTTCAAAAGTCGAAGCGGCTATTGAAGCGGGAATTAAGAAAGTTCTTGTGCCGAGGGCAAATTTGAAAGATATTGTTGTGGATTCTGAGAAGTTGGCAAAGATCAGTTTGATACCTGTTGATCATATTGGGGAAGTTCTTAAGGAATCTTTGTATTGGAAGGGAAATGAAAAGATTTTAGCGAGGATAATTGAAGCAAAATAACACAGAATATTTTAAGCAAATATTTATAAATCGTTCTCTATTCTTAAGTGGTAATTGGTGAAGAGATGGTATCGTTAACAAATCAAGAAATTACAGGAAGGAAGCCAACTGAATTTGATAGAGATAATTATGTTTATTTAAGGGATGAGTCAAAAACTAGAGAATCTCAAAACCGAAACAGTCCATCCAAAGTTGATAGGGGTTTAGAATTCTTAGTTTCTCGTGGAAAAGTTGCTGCTGTTTCAGAAGTGGGCAATTCGTACGATCGTGGTAAAGGTTATATGAATCGAGTCGTAAACCATCTTAATTTCAAAGGAATGAAAAGAAAAAAGTTAGGAGACCTTGTTTCACAATTATCAGCATTGGAGTCAAAGCTTAGGAAACAAAGAGAAAGGTTTGATCCTTCAAATTTAGGTGCTGATGCAACGTATAATCGGTTATTGAGATTAAAAGATCATTTCGATCGTGGATTGAATACAATAGAAGAAGGTGTATTGGCATTATCAAAAGATCCAACTGAATATAAACAACTGGGGGATCAGTTATTAAACATTGATAGGAATCTAATTGATATGCAGAGAAAAAAGTGTGGCAATTATTCTTGGAGTGTAAGTGAGGAAAGAAGTTATTCAAAACTGAAAGGAAGAAGAGCGGACGTCGTTGCACAAATGAAACTATTAGAGGCTGTAGATACTAGACTTCATTATGCTGATCAAGCTGAGAATGTAGAAAAGTCTCTATGTGCAATAGAAGCAAGACGAGATAGGCTACATTTAGCATTGGATGATGGTTTGGTTGCAACACAATACTTGTTGAGAAGAGCTAACTTGGAATTAAAAAAGAAATCTGAAGTTCTTGCTATTGTTAAGGAAGGTTATGATGACGTAAAATCTAAATTTGCAGAATGGTATCATGGTGCTAAAGATAAAGTTAAATCTGGAGCAGAAAATGTTTATGATACATTAAATAGGCCGATACCAGCACCAAGTTTAGTAAGGGTAATTGGTTTTGGGGCTTTGGTATTTTCACTTTTAGCTATATCACCCTGTACTGTCAGTGATGCAACTCCTGCTGTCCATCAAAATTATCAACGTATGAC
>JBHPEA010000010.1:0-42417 GCA_042577505.1 Nanobdellota archaeon | reverse complement strand
GAGTAACCATAGATCTAACTTCATCTTTTTTATAGTTACCAAGCAACCATGCTAATTTAATAAAAGCAGTTTCCGGCAACATATCCTCTCCATAAATAACTCCTGCTTCATTCAACTTAACAGCAGGAGAATAAACATGAGCGTGCACTCGTCCATAAATACATTGAGACGTCATAACTACGACTGTTCCATTTTTTATCAAATCCCTAATCACATTAAAAATCGGAACGTGTTCTTTAATGTTAATCGGAGCCTGTCCTAATCCAGTACCCTCTATAACTAATCCCTTGTATCCTTTGAAAACTTCGAACTGTTCCTTGTGCATATTTGTATGTAATTTAATCAAGCCAACCTTATCTTCCATCTTAGTCTTAAACACACTTGAATTATTGGACTTCTTAGTATAATCCTTGAAGAACTCAACTTTACGACTCTCAAAATCAACCTTAGCAATAGGAGTATCATTCACAGCTCTAAAAGCATCTCTCCTTGAAGTATGTAACTTTCGAGTTTTTGTTGCAGGTAAGATTACACAATCATTGTCATCCATACTGTCATGCATACAAATAGCAACACCAACAAAATCAGTTTTTGCAATAAACTCAGCAGCACAAATTAAATTGACTCCAGCATCAGAACTCCCTCTATCAGAAGATCTTTGAGCACCTACAACTAAAATAGGTATCTGAACATCACACATAAACGCTAACGCTGCAGAAGTATAGGCCATTGTATCGGTACCACTTGTCAAAATAATTCCATCGACTCCTTTTTTTATTTCCGATTCAATAGCTTTACACATATCTTGATAATGAATAAACCTAGCATCCTCGCTCCACATCTGTGCAATTAATTTAGAATCAATATTAGCAATTTCTTTCAATTCTGGAAACAAAGCAATCAATTCTTCAGGTGTAAACCTAGATACAACTGCGCCTGTAGAATAATCTACTTTGGAAGCCACTGTACCACCAGTATGCAATATCGTAATTCTCTTCTTATTCTTACTAAATGGAACTTGTTTACCTTTAGACTCAGCTACTTTTTGAGGTTTCTTAAGAACAGAGATTTTCTTTATATTTTTTTTAGAAATACCAATATTATAACCATTATCTAATTTAATGACTGTCGAGTTGCCCTCACTTGGCATGAGAACCCCTTCAACGACTTCATTACTTGTCTCAATAGACACCTTACTACCTGGATCGGGCATGATATAATGCCACATTCTGGTTTATATAAAGTTTTTGGAAGACTCATTTGCTAACCCATTCGTGGTTAGGACTATCTAAGTCAACCAATTCCAGTGTTTCCAGGAATCCTTTTTCTTTTTTCATTTTTTACCTCCGTATATTATGTATTTATTTCAAGCATCAAGAGATGAATGTTAAACAATGAGCAGACTACTAAATAGTAGAAATGGTACACATCCTAACCTTAACCGTGTCTGCCATAAGAAAAAGAATGATATTGGGGTATATAAATATTTCTATTTAGAATTATGCCAATATTTAAAAAATTCAATCTAAAATTTCTGAAAATGGTAAAGAAGAACAAATTTTACTCTTACAATCTAAAAAAACTCCCAAAAGGATGCCAATTATGCATCAAAGGAGAGAAATTAGTGCTATTTGTAACTGGATTATGTCCTAGAAACTGTTATTTTTGTCCTGTTTCTGATCAAAAATACCAAAAAGATGTTATCTTCGCTAATGAAAGGAGTGTAAAAAACATCAGAGACATCTACAAAGAAGCAGAATTAATGGATGCAAAAGGAGCTGGATTAACTGGGGGAGATCCTTTAACAAAGCTTTGGAGAACTTGTTTTACAATAAGAAAACTAAAGAAAAAATTTGGAAAGAATTTCCACATTCACTTATACACTTCCCTAGACCTAATCACAGAATCTACCCTAAAAAAACTTCATAATTCAGGATTAGATGAAATTCGATTCCATTTGGACCTAGACTCAAAAAAACATTGGGATAAATTAAGACTGGCAAAGAAATTCAAATGGGATATTGGAGTAGAAATTCCATTGATTCCAAAGAAGGAAAAGCAACTAAAAGAACTAATTGACTTCATCCAAGACAAAGTAGACTTTCTGAACCTAAATGAATTAGAAGTTGCTGACAACAAACAATCCAAACTATCAAAACTTGGTTATTCAACAAAAAACCAATTAAGCTATGCAGTAAAAGGATCCATAGAACTAGGGATAAAACTAATCAACTACATAGAAAAGAAAAAATACAAATTACATGTTCACGCTTGCACTGCTAAATTAAAAGACAAAGTCCAACTAAGCAACAGGGTTCTTCGAGAATCAAAGAATGCAAAACACAGTTTTGATATAGTAGATGATGAAGGAATCTTAACAAGGGGAGCAATTTATCTTCCTGAACTCAAACCATCTTTTGGTTACAGAGAAAAAATAAAGAAGATAAACAAGAAAAAATATTTGAAAATTTTAAAATCAAAAAAAATCAATCTAAAAAACAAATTCATCGACGAGAATAAAGTCAGAATCCTAACTTCAAAAAAAGAACTAATCAAGAACAAAACTAAAATAAAAAAACTAGGACTTATTCCAGCCATCGTAAAAGAATACCCTACTGCAGATCAGTTTGAGGTTGAAGTTGAATTCGTTTGACAAATATTAAACACAATCTCTAATGCTTTCAATAAATTATCTTCATCTACAATAATAACATGTTCATTTGAACAAATTAATGCATCTCTAATTGAAATATCGTGATTTGCAAACTCATTCGAAATCACAATAAAAACACCAGGAGTTTTCTCCAAGATATCGGGATACAATATCTCTATCATTCCTAACTTTTTATTAGAAGCGACGATATTCTTCTTGCCAAATATATCAACCATAGAATTAAAATCTTTCTGATCAAAAATAATCTTAAATAATTTTGATCCTTCTAACACCCTAAGAATTTCTCCCGCAGTAAAATTTGTTTTAGGCAGTATTTCTCCTATCTTTTGATGAACATCCTCATTTTTCTTTAAAGATAATGAGGCAATTTTTGTTATAGAACGTATTTTTGCTTGCTTCAAAACACTATACACCTTGCTTGGTTCGGCTTTTTTACTCGGTAATGTCTGATAGCGTCTAATTGCCGATATAATTCCATCTAGAGTAACATTCAATTTATGTTCATTCTTGATATAATTGGCCAAGCCCCTAATATTAATAAGTCCCCTAGAGATATCTTTCTTTAAAGCAAGATCTGTATCAATAATCTTCCAAACTGATTCTCGAATATTACTAGGTTTAGGATCCATAACTCAACATAATGTGTCAGATTTTAAGTATTTTACCTAAATTTGCCACATTTCCAATATTTCTAACATATATGTCAAAGTGTTTAAAAAAAGATGTTTTCTTCTTTTTGATGGTTTCGAGGTGATTTTAATGGGTTATGTAGTAGGTATACCAGATGGTTTAGAACAAGTAGGAGTGGATGTATTAAAACAAGCAGGAATAGATGAATTAATCGAAAAAGATGAAGCACTCGCGATGGGCCCTTCAAGACTTCAAGAAGAAGCGGATGCTATAATTGTAAGAAGTGCAACAAAGGTAAACTCTGTTCCTAAGAACAATCGAACTAAATTATATGGCAGAGGAGGTTCTGGAGTTGATAACTTCGATGGTGGTAGAGCACAAATAGAAAAAAGAAAATTACCTATAGTAAACATACCAGAACCCAATGGTATTTCTGTCTCTGAGATGGTAATTAATACTTTACTAACTCACTCGAGACCTTTACAAGAAGCTTACGAATATTCAAGACAAGGAAATTGGAATAAAAAAGGTGGCAAAGGCCATTTGATATATGGAAAAACCTTAGGAATTGTCGGAGGAGGGCACATTGGATCTGAAGTTTTTCAAAGAGCAGATGCTTTTGGTATGAGGGTATTAGTATCTGAGAAATTCCCTCAAAGTTGCTGGATTCAAAAAAGATTTCCTAACGCAGAATTTGTATCACTTGATGAATTAATGGAAAATTCAGACTTTGTGACGGTCCATGTTCCAAAACAAAAAAGATATGTAATTGGTAGAAAAGATTTAGATAAGGCTAAACCCGGACAAATCTTCATGGATTTTTCACGTGGAGGGGTTGTCGCTGAAAAAGCATTATTAGCAATCTTACAAGAAAGTGAACATAACATAAGTGGAGTATACAGAGATGTTTGGTCCGCAGAACCATTTCAAATAAGACCTTATGACGGAAGCCCTCCAAAGAAAAAACCCTCTAGCACATTAAGAAAATTGTTAAAACATCCAAAATTATTGGGAGCTACAGCCCATCTTGGGGCCTCAACTGTTGAAGGTCAGAGGATGATATCGGAGGGCATTGCAACTAAGATTGTGAATTTCTTACAATGGGGTTATTTATCTGACGCCGTGAACTGTCCAATAAATCCTGAACAAGCCTATAGGGGTTTAATGCATAGGGCAGGTATGTTCATCGGTCAATATTTACAAGAAGATATTAGTAGCACATCAATTGTTGTTGATGGAAGATTAGCGGGAGCAGGAGAAAGTGCTCTCGAGCAATTAGCTACGAGTTATTTATGTGGTCTTACTTATACCCGAGAGGGTCCAAAAAGCCCCTTATATGTAATAGATACAGGAATTAAAAGTGATGTAAGGGCTGGTGATTTAAGAAAACCAACAAAAATAAAGTATGATGTGAAGACTGTCAACGGTACTTCTTTCCATTTCGAAGTAGATTACGACAATGAACAATTAACACAAATAGGAATAAATGGCAAAAGATACAGCACAGGTATAACTTTAGCAGACAGTTTGGTTGTTGCAGAACACGCAAATTTACCGGGTGCTTTGGCTGCAATGGATAATAGACTTGCAGAAGCAGGTATTAATATTGCAGGTTCAAGAAATCAAGAAAGGGATGAAAGAGCCTTAACTGTTTATAGGATAAGATCTCCTGTAGGGCAAGATTTTTTAGATAATTTAAAGCAAGAGAATTTAACTTATAAAGGCAATCCTATCGAATTGACCCTTGCTAGATCAGTAGTAATGCCTTCCAATAATGCATTTTAATCATTAAGATTTATAATAGCTAAGTGATTTTCAATAGAAATAGAATTGATTAAAATGAACCAAAGATACCTAACTCCAGGACCAACACAATTATTTGACAGCATACCTAGTTACATTCAAGAAGGGCTGCAAAAAGATGTTTTCTCAATTTCACATAGAAGCAAAGATTTTGAAGAAGTTGTTAAATACACAAAATCAGAACTTAGGAAGCTATTAAACATTCCTGACGACTATCATATATTCTTCCTAGGATCAGCAACTGAAGCAATGGAGAGAATTATTGAAAACTGCGTAGAAAAACACTCATTCCATTTCGTAAACGGAGCATTCTCAAAAAGATTCTACCAAACAGCAGTAGAATTAAAGAAATCTCCACAAAAACTGGAAGCAGAATTTGGACAGGGATTTGATTTCTCAAATTTACAAATTCCAGAAGAAACAGAATTAATTTGTTTCACACATAATGAAACAAGTACTGGTGTAATGACTGACCTAAATAATATTTACGAAATTAAGAAAAAATACCCAGACAAACTCATTGCATTAGATATCGTTTCCTCAGCACCATATGCTACGGTAGACTATTCTCAAATAGACTGTTCATTCCTTTCAATCCAAAAAGGATTTGGTCTGCCTGCTGGACTAGGTGTATTAATTATCAATCAAAAAATGATGGATAAATCAATCCAACTTAATGAAAAAGGCCTAAACATTGGAACCTACCATAACTTCCCATCACTGTTAAAGAAAAGTGAAAAGAACCAAACGCCGGAAACACCCAATGTATTCGGAATATTTCTATTAGGAAAAATATGCAATGAATTAAATGAAAAAGGAATCGAAACCATTAGAGCAGAAACAGAAAAAAGAGCAGAAATGTTATACACCTACTTTGATTCCCACCAATCCTACAAACCTTTCGTAAAAGACAAAGAATCAAGATCAAAAACAGTCATTTCAGTAGAAATCCCAGAAAGATCTCCAGTAATTATCTCAAAACTTAAAGAAAATGGGATCACTGTTGGAGGCGGCTACAAACAATTCAAAGAAACTCAAATAAGAATTGCAAACTACCCAATGATCAACGAAGAGGATATCAATAAGATTATTGAAGTTCTTAGTTCATAGAAATGTTTTTAAACACTCTGACTAAGAAATCCTCATGAAAGTACCTCTTGTAATAAGAAAGATAGGAAGATTTCTAAGACTACCAGTTGATAAAAGACAGATTGAACTAGAAGAGAATGCCGAGGAAGCGAGAGAAGAAGAGGACATCTTAATCTCAATTACAAATAAAATTGTAAAACTCATTAGTGCTATAGAAAAATGTGAAACCCTCCAAGAAAAACTCAACGATATCATTCCAAGTACACCACAGAAAAAAGAATATGATAAAACAAAAAGAGATGTATGGAATGCACTCAAAGAACTAAGTAAAGAAAAAATAAAAATAACTGAATCTATAAATCAAATGGAGGTTAGATTGGATGAAATTAGTGCTCAGACCGTCGATCCTGAATTCAAACAAAAGATCACAAGCGCAAAAGGTGGATTAAGAAGAGAAGGGGAGAATATAACTGCGAATATTAGTAAGATTATTACAATTACAAACGAGCAAAAGAAAACGGAAGATTGGGTAAAACTAAAAAAAGCAATTAAAACCATAAATGGAATACTCATAAGTTCTCTAGACAGATTAAAAATTATTGACGAAGGAATATTACAATTAGACCTAGAACTTCTAGAAATGAATAATACACTCAAATATCGGATTGACGGACTTATAGGACAAATGGAAGAAAATCCTGAAGTAGTTCTCGACAAAGGATTCAGACATAAAATTTACACTTTGCTCACAAAAAAAGATAACAGAGAGGAAGGTATTAGAAAATTGAAGAGATTCGCTCTCGGATTAAAGATCACTGGAAGAAACCTCCTAATTATACTGTTTATATATACAATACATCAGGGTGTGAGTAATTATTTCAAAAAAATGGAGGATATTAAAACGGTAAGGGAGATGGAAGTGGTTCTAAATCCTGCATTTGATAATGGTTACTTCCTACGTGCTGCATTTAATGAACTTGATTCGGCAAAGAAAGAGCAATTTAAAAGACAAATTGCAGCAGTTGTTAAAAAGAAAAATCTTGATCAACTTAACAGATATCTCGATGAAAAATTACAAGAATATGCTTTAGAGATCTACAATGTTTGTATCGACGCTGTTTACCAAAGTTATATCCAAACATTTGGAAATTTAGATGAAAAACAAAGGGTGAGGTTCGAAACCAATCAAAAAGAATTAGGAATAGAACTAAAAACCAGAGCTCAGGTAGAAAATGAAGTCCTAACACAATCAGGACAGACTCGAGAAAGTTTGGTTAATGCTATCCAAACAATGTTGAGAAAGTACTATCCAGCTCATATTCTAGAAGACGATCTCCCTGGCTTTTTAGACACCATCGGTGATTGTATAAATGGTAATTATGAAGGATGCAAATTCGGTTTAAGTGCAGGGGTTATTGACTTAGATATAACAAACAGGGCATGGGATAGAATTAGAGAACAAATAGATAAAGAAATGCTCCAACCAGGTATCGATAAAGTAAAAGAAAAAATCAAAGAACAAATATCTCCGAGTAACATATGGAAAAAAGTCGAAAGAGAGTTTGAAATCACACTTAATGAACCAAGGAGAATTCCAAATTTCATTCAACTGGTAAAAAGTTTAGCTACAAAACCGTTTATTTTCTTGATGTATCTCTTCGGATTCTTAATTATCTTAAGAATTCTTTTCCCCGGATTCTCCTCTGCGATTAGAGGAGGTTTTAGATTTATTTTCACAAACAATATAAAGGATATTCGTAGATTTGTTGCTTTAGGTAAAAAAGGAGGCTAAAAATGAAAGTAAGTAAATGTAATTTAACCGATCATGCTGAAATTGATATTAAAAAGTCAATTACCGACGCTGCCAAGGTGATGGCAAAAAAAGATTCTAGGATAATTTATGTAACAAAGAAAAAAGTTCCATTAGGTGTGATATCAAGTTTGGATTTTGTAAACGATGTTATTGCAAAAGGAAAATCACCGAGTAAAACAAAAGTTTCTCAAATTATGAAGTATCCTATTTATGCTGTCCAACATGATGAAGACATAGTAAGCGCATACTTTAAAATCGCAAAATACAACGTAGTATCGTTACCAGTAATTAAAAACAACAAAATAATCGGATTACTCTCTTCACAAGAAATCTTAAAACACTTTATCAAAAAAGGTTCTAAAAAATGAAGCTGGAAGATACAGTAAGAGAAATAATTAAGAAAAATCCAAAGATTAAACAGGCAATTAAAGAAAAACCTGAATTAAAATACAAACTTTCAGAAATCGTCGACGATTATTATGCAAAAAATAAATATTTAATTAAATGGGCCCAATTTAATGACAAAGTGGGAAGATTATTAGGCCCAGCAGAAGCGGGAATAAGACATTTCTCAGATCTATTCACTCCAGGTATGATTGTTTATTCGGCAGCAAAATTATTACACTATGGAATTTTAAAATTACCTTACACTATCTACTATGCAGCAAAAACAAAAGACGTTAAGGGAACTATGACCTTAACTTTAGCAGAGATTGCAAAATACGTTATCCCTTATGGAGGTATTGGAGATATTTATCCATTATATCAAAAAACATTAGACAAATACATTGTCAAAAACTCAGCAAGAAGTCTCGAAGATTATTTATCATCTGAAAAACAAGGTGTCAAGGGAAAAGAAACCGTCCAAGGAGACGTTAAAGTTCCAAAAAGATTGGTAAGAGATTATCCCATTAGAATCGCCAACGACAAAATCTATGCAGACATGCCATCACCTGCATACGATTTAAGATTCAGCCCTGCAGCTAATGACTCACATTTTGTCTATTTAGTAAAAAAGAAAGGGCTCTTCCCTAACATCTATACAACATTAACAAAGAAAATACCAAGTGGAGTTAACGCATTAACTCTGCATAAAAAAGGATTAATAAAAAAAGCAGCTTAAGGTGTCGGTCCACCTGCTCCAGGACCTGGTGTAGGTGTTGCTGTACTAGCTCTTCTACCCTCAACATATCCTGCAATGAATTGATATAATGCACCAGCTGCAGCTCCAATACCTGCACCAGCAACTCTTACATCATTACCTGCCATTTGAACCTTACTAGAAATATATTGTTGTGAAGCTCGAAGTGCGTCTTGAGCTTGATCAAAGACCACACCAGAGTGTTGAGTTATTGTTTCTGCTGCATCCCATCCTACTACTCCTGCAACTAACAATTGGATCCCATCTCTAGCATATCTATTCCCTATAACATTAGGATCATTTGATTTTATCATAGCATATAAACCAGCTGCAGGTACTGCCGCAGCATCTGCAATATCACCAGCACCTTGGTATCCTAACTTATCTAAAGCCATTCCCCCTAATTTTGGAATTGCATAAAGAGCGCCAGTAATTGTGCCTGCTCTTAATTTATCATTTGTACTATATGCATTTCTAGCAGCACCCAATCCTCTTCCAGCTGCCCCTAATCCTTGTCTTGCATAACCTGCACCTCTCGATGCTACTGCTCCTAATCCTCTAAATATTGGCATTTTTAATCACCTTGTTGTTCGTTGTTTCTATTTGCAAAATATGATATTGCACCTTTTCCGACTGCTGTACCAAGAGCACTAAAAACTGCTCCAGTAGTTGGAATGCTATTCCAATAACTTTGAATATTATTACTTAGATAATTATGAGTCTCTCGAACGTAATGTGCTAAATCAACCAAAGAAGCATTTCCTCTTGAATCCATCAAACAATCTGTAGCAACATATCCAATCCCAGCTGCAGCACCTACTTGAACAACTGTTCTAACAGCTGAGCTACTACGATAAACATCTACTAATCTTGCACTTAATCTTCCTAAAGCTCTTGGTGGCATTATTATCTCCTTTTATTCCCTCTCTCGTCTTAGTGAATTATATGCTGCAATTGCTGCTCCTGCAATACTTCCATATAAACCAGCAAATCCAATAGCCCTTCTATTTGCATCGTACTTAATCCCACGATCGATATCTGCTTCTCTTACAATATTAGGTAAGTTAGAAGGTGAATAAGCACTTAATCCCTTATAGTTACTAGCAGTCTCCATCATTGTAACTGAAGCTGCTAATGCAATTATCGTTCTTACTGCAATATTTTTCGCTGTCATAGCTATTTTTACTGAATTTATCCCTATTTAAATCTTTCGTTTTTTTATCACTAAAAAGTGATAATAATAAAGCTTTATATAGTTCAATAGATGGAGATTTTTAAATGGACCGTGTACAGAAGCTTTTAAGCAACTATGGCTATTGTTCGAGGAGAAAAGCCGAGCATTTAATAGAAGAAGGTAGAGTACAGGTCAATGGTAAAGTCATTACTATAGGCGATAAAGCCTCTGAAAAAGACAAAATTTACGTTGATGGTCATCTAGTTCCCCAACAAGAAAAGGTCTATATTATGTTCCACAAGCCTGTAAGATGCGTTACAGCTTTGAGGGATAAAGAATATCGAACTGTAATGGATTATATTCATGTAAAAGAAAGAGTTTTTCCAGTTGGAAGATTAGACTTCAACACTTCTGGTCTGCTCATATTAACCAACGATGGTGATTTCGCCAACAATATGATGCACCCCAGATATGAAATAAAAAAGACATATGTTGTAGGATTATATGGAAAAATCTCAACAAAGCAAATTAATGAGATTGAAAAGGGAGTCTCATTAGAAGATGGGAAAACTAGACCAGCATCATTAAAAGTCCACGACAGCAGTTTACTTGAGATCACTATTCATGAAGGTAAGAATAGAATTGTAAGGAGGATCATGAAACATCTAGGATTAAAAATTAAATTTCTCCACAGAATTAGAGTTGGGAATCTAGGTATAGGAAAACTCAAAGCTGGAGAATCTAGAAAATTAAATGAAAAAGAAATAAAAAACCTAAGGAACAACAAGAATTAACTGTCCAGTTGTTGACTTAGGTAAACCTTCTCCTGCTGCTGATCCAAAGTCTAAATCAATAGTAATAGATCCTTTAATCTTATCACCACTGTTTAAGTTCGGACAACTTAATACAAAATCAGTTGTATTATCAGCACTAATCTGTGTGTCTGCTGTTGTAAAATTACAACTTGGCTGATCAATAGACACTGAATCAACCCATGCAGATTCTGTCTGGATATTCTTAACCCTTAATGTAACAGTATCATCTGCTGAACTCGCTGTATATTCGTCACAAAATAATCCAGATCCCGTCGCAATCACACATTTCTCAGGTAAAAACTTATCGGGACTCAATACTCCAAAATAAGCTAAAGCTCCTATAGCAATCAAAACAACTAGTATGGCCCATCCATAAGTCATTAAGAATTCCATTGCTGCTTGGCCTTTTTTTGCCATTTTTATCACCTCTCCACTTTTAGTGGATCATCGAAAAAAAATAAAAAATAAGGCTTATCGCCTTCTTCTTGTTGGTTTCTTTGATTCCATTAACACTATTGCCACTATTGCTACCAGTGCAATAATGCTAACAACTAACACAAGGTCACTTCCACCTACTCCGACACCAATAACTGCTCCAGTGACTCCAAAACTAGCTGGATCATCAGCAAAACCCTGAATCATTCCTTTGCTGCATCCAAACCTTTTGTCGTCGTTTTTATCTTGACCTGCACCAGACTTCCTATCTATAATCTGTTCACAGGAGCAACCATGTGTGTCAAAGAGTGAAAACTCTGAGTCCACAATCTCTCCACTAAGTCCAATAGGTATCTTTACTTCAAAGAGAGGATCAGCATCTAATTGTGCATAGTGGTTAGGTAATAGGTATCCACCATGTGCTTTTCCATTCTTATCTGGGATCTCCGTAGGCACTTCTTCAGGTGTGTCTGTTCCTGGACATAGATCCTCTGAGTTTGGTACACCATCACCATCATCATCTGTGATCTCTCCAGTAATACAAACATTGGATTTTGGACCGACTTGTACTAACAAGACCAAATCATTAAAGTCTTCATCGCCGTCACCAATCTGACTGAACTCATAAGCAAAGATAAGATACCCTTCTCCAATCGATATTGCGCCAGTTTCTTGATCTATGTATCCAGATGCATCTAAAAGCTCTTGTAATGGAACGAGGTTGTTATAAACTCCTCCTGTAAAGGGTGTATCTCCATCCTTTAACAATAACACCCTCTCAGGATGTTCTTCTGAGTCAAGTTCTATACTAAACTTGGTGATACACTGCTTCTTGTTACATTTCTCATATCTAGCTTTTGCACCGATTGAGATTCTACTTATTCCATATACATCTTCCAGTAGTTGATCATGGACTCCTCCATCATTTACATCATCTCCACCAAAGAGGCTTGTCTTTGTGTAGTTTACCTTAGCCCACACGGTTATGGGGATCTTAGGCAAATCTCCTTGGAATTCTGGATCTCCATAATACAAATCAGTTCCCAAAACTGAAATTGCAACATCTGAAATTTCCCTTTCTAATACAAATGCTCCTTCTTCAATAGCCATTGGTGGGCATTCTTCTACAGGTGTCAAAGATTCTATTGTGACTCCTAAATTTCCATCACATGGGAAAGGTTGTATTATCGTACTTCCTATCTGTATAGGTGTAAATGGATTCGACATATCTTCAAAAGTCCATGCGACAACAACATGGTTTGCCTCAATTTTATCTCCGAATACCACAGCATCACAACTTCCGCCTTGTGTCAAAATGAAAGGTTCTGATGAATCAAAATCTAAACAGCCTCCTGTTAAAGTTGCGGGTGGACCTTCTCCACCACTTCCAAATGATTGAAGTATTAATCCAAAATCGACCATATCAATCCCATCATCTGGAGTTACTCCTATAGCTGTTAATTCAAAATAATCAAGAGCGATTGCAAGTGCTCCGTCTACTGCTCCTTGGCTGTTCTGTACATTGATTGTTCCAGTACAAAATTGAGGTCCCTGACATTCAGGTGCTCCCCAACACTCGTCATCTTCACAATCAACAGCTCCATCTTGGTCATTATCTTGTCCATCATTACATGTTCCAGGTTGTCCTCCTTCTCCTGGTTCCGGGCCTTGACATTCAGGAGCTTCCCAACACTCGTCATCTTCACAATCAACAGCTCCATCTTGGTCATTATCTTGTCCATCATTACATGTTCCAGGTTGTCCTCCTTCTCCAGGACCTCCAGGTGCTCCAATCGTCCTTCCGTAATCTAATGTCAACCTTGAACCACAAGGGAAATAGACAACAATTAAAGATGTAATTTGCTCAAGTGGAACTTCTCCACCCATTGAATTTACGGCAACTACCACATGCACATCTCCATAAGAAACTCCTTGTAATAATTGAGCAACACACTGACCATTTTGATCTGTCGGGCCATCGAAACACCCTCCAGATAAAACGCTTGGCATCTGGCCTTCAGGTGTATTTTGGAAATCTTGCATAATTAATCCCCATTCTTGCATGTCGATCCCATCATCAACATAGATACCTAACTCTTCAACCAAATATCTATATTTGAAAATCAAAACGCTGTTACCAGAGGAAATTTGTAAATTGTCCAATGTCTCCATTATTGTAGGCTGACATTGAAGTTCTTGAGGTCCTCCACAACTAGGATCACTCCCACAATCGGGATCTTGACAATCTACCATTCCATCTTGGTCGTTATCCTGTCCATCGTTACAGATTTCCTGTCCACCTCCGGCTGGAGGTATTGGTGAAATAATATCTGCAGATCCTGCTTGACAATCATTTGCACTTATCAAAGCTGCTCCTGCTTTATTATCTCCATCACATACCCCACCACAGTGAGGATCGTCACAATCCACTAGACCATCTTGATCATTGTCTTGTCCATCGCTACACTCACCTTCACTTGATCCAGGCCCACTCTCTCCACTTCCTGGCCAGTACTCAAATGCAAAAGCAACTATATTATCATTTTCAGGTACTTCAATATCGGTAGTACAAGATCCTCCACTAAAGTCCATGCATGTACCTCGCATACTAGCACAACCGCCCCAAATTCCTTGAAGGACTTCCATAGTTATGCCACCGCTTGTATCAATTCCACAACCTGTTTGAATTTCATTTTCTGAAAACAAGAATGCAACTCCATAAGGCGCATTAATTAGTTGACCATCTTCTACAAAATTCATCTGTACCGTATTGACGCATTGAGTACTTCCGCAAGTTGTTACTAAGTGACAGTCTTCAGTATCTTGCTGATCAATTAGTCCATCTCCATCATTATCAATTCCGTCACAACATGACTCTGCTTCTTCAGGAAGCCTTCCTTCTCCAAATCCGGGATTTGATGGAGGCGAATTTAATATAACATCACAACTATGCATCGATACTGCAACTTTTGCATTTCCTTCAGGTACAACGGTGATGGTATTAGCACTTTCTGTTGAAAAGCTACTTGATGCAAAAAGAATACCATAATTGTGTTGTGAAATTGTATTTGCAGTAATTGTATTTCCTGATTGTGTTGAATAGTCACAAATACCAGCATCCACAATACCAGCATTGTTATCTCCAGTTATAACATTGTTTTGATCAACAACGTTTCCATAATTATCGGCACCAATAGTGATTCCTACCCTAGAACCTGATATCCTATTACCACTTAGTGTGTTAAATGTGGATATTTTGTCAAGATCAATGTTGACCAGGGGACTATTTGTAATATCATTATCAACCAAAGTATTATAACTACTTGCATCGATGTAAATATTCCTCGTTTGAATTGGATCTGTAAACGAATTACCTTCAATGTGGTTGTTATCAGATTCCCTAATCCAAAGCGAAGAAGCTCCACCACTTACTGTATTACCAATCACCCTATTATAGTTTGTTGCATGAGCCAAACCTATACTGGATAGAGCACTACCAGTTATTCTGTTATTTGTAATATTGTTCCATGTTGCTCCATCTGTCTGAACTCCCATTGGAAATCCTGTTGCATCCAAATCGTTATCATCTATGAAATTACTATGACTTCTTATTAAAGCAACTGCATTAAGATCATTTGATTGTACAATGTTCCCTTCAGCTTCATATATAAGAACGCTTCTTCCTGTATTAAACATAACGACATTTCCTGTAGCACCATAAATTAGTGAAATACCTTGCGAATCACCTGATACAGGTTCTCCCATCAAGTTACCATTATTAGAATCACTAGGATCCAAAGGATCAAATCCAATATTAAAATTTGAACCTCCAGTTACAATAGCAGCTCTAAATCCTGCATTAGAATCATGACCGTAATCATTTATAATATTTCGATAAATAGAAGTTCCGGAACCGCCACCAATCATCCCAACACCTACATTGTTGAATGTATTATCTCGAATGATTAAATTATCACCATACATATTAACTCCAGCTGCCCATCCGGTGAACGTACAATTAATAATTTCAATACCCCGACCTATAACATTTATAGCAGTGGAATCATTTTCTGGATTTACTCCAATGATTGAATATCCTCCACAGTCAAGAACCTGTCCACTCCCTAACATCACTATTCCAGTTCCCCCATTATTTAATTGACCTCTACAATCGAGGTCTTCAGTTAAGGTTATGTCTGAAGAGATCGTTGTGTTACAATTTATCGCACTCACACTAAATACCATACTCATCATAACAAAGAAAGAAACTATCAATAATTTGTTTATTTTCATTTGAATAACACCTCTTTTTTTCCGTTTATAAGTATAAACTTACTAGTATGTCTAATGAATACTAGTATACCTTTTTCCATACAAGTAGTTATATTTAAACCTTTCTATTTTTAAAGGCCTTTTTAATAAGAAACATCTTCTAAATCGTACTTTGATAGATGGTTTTGATCAATTTTTACCCAACTAGGGGTATTATTGATCCCATAGTCTCCATTTGAAACACCGTTCCAATAATGATAATCAACAATACTACTTTGAGAATTAATAACCAACTCCTGTTCTACTAAGTTTGGAATATATATCAAACTTTCAATACCATAAAGAGAACTCGACATATTATTTTCAAGTCTCATTAAAAAACTGGGTGAATTAGGATTCGCAGCATAGTATGACTTCTCAATATGATCCAAGAAATTTGTAACATTCTGTCCATCAACATAATCCCCTTCGTAGGGCGTAATGTTAATTTTATTTATCACTCTTCCCAAACTAGCAATAGTATAAATAGGATCTTCAAATGAGATTATTGAAATTGAAGTTTCAACTTCCCTATCTGTTAACCATGAAGCAATGTTGGTTGTGTCATTCAACATCATGGTTATATTAGCCCTTACCATGATATTCCATGGATCTTTTTGATATACTTCAATATCATTAACAAGAATAGTTGTGTTGATATTAAATTTCGTACTTTCTTGCTCAATTTTATCGATCCAATCTTGAAAAGTAGAAAGTTGCATAATATCTGATGATACATTATGTATAGTACCATTTAGGATAGCTTCTTTAAATCTTGTTTCAGTATCATCTAAATATTCTCCTTTTGACACAATTTCTTGTTCCAAGGCTAACAATCCCCTATATGAAGAGATATACAAGGCCCTTTCAGTATCCCTTGTAATATCTTTCAGAAAATCATCCATTGAATTAACCCTCATTTCAACAACATTCATTTTTTTAGAAAAGGGCTGATAAGATGGTATCATAAAAATGAAGAGAAATATTGCTAAGAATGCTATTGTCATAATTGTAAAATACATTCCTTTCTTCATTTCCAAACCCTCACTTCAACTGTTGATGGGCCCCACATGTAGGGAATTTTCCCAACAGATATTGTATCAATAGTAACATCCGAGCTTTCAAACTTCACGAACAACAATCCATCACCATCAAAATCAAGTTGATCAAATAGTGTACAAATTGCATTATTTACAGCATCCCCATTATAATCAACATCACAATTTGTTCCTGAATTGAATACGCATTCAGAAGATCCCAAATAGTCAAAAGGCAAAGTTAAAGTAGAATTCGTACCATCTTCAAACCCAAGTTGCCAATTGCATCCAGACGCCTCATTAAAGACACTCGTATAATTAACTTCCAAATCAACTCCAATCTTATAAATTACCCTATTATCTGGTGATGCAAGAGTGGAGTTAGATACCGATATCCCGGTTCCTACTTCAACAATGTTAATCCCTTCCTGAACTTGATCAGTTGGAATAACCAACATATATGGATCGCCTAGTCTCTGATAGTTTTCACCAAAATCAGACAAATTGAAGAATGTGTCACCATTTATAATACCCCTATCAGTCCAAGCATCCCCTGAGAATGAAGTGACTTTAGCATCATAAACTACTGAACCTAGGGGGATTTCAAATTCACCTTGTGAAACCTCATTTCCAAATCTATCAGTTACTATTGTTATTGGAATTGAACCATATTCATAGGGGGGTGATATTGGATCGTATAATATCTCAATATATGATTCTGGGTAAAGTATGGATTCTCCAATTCCATCAGATACTACTGCTACTTGTCTTTCATAGGTGTAACTCCTTATCTCTTCTGATATATTCTGGTAATAAGTTGATAGAACTGAAGCATTATCGCTAGAATAATACTCCCCACCTCCACAGGTGGCAATATCTTGTAGAGTATCGTTGGCCATTGAACAACTGGAGACTGGTCCAAAACCAATCGAATATACTGTTGCTCCCATATCTTCCCTCAATCTACAAGAACTCCAATTTGCATTAGTTCTAGCACACATACAATCGTTTACCTCACAGTCATCTATATCACCATAACAACCGGCACCCCATCCCAACCACAATCCTTCTTTATTAGGTAATCCGGTTCTCTCCCCTGTACAACCAGAGGCTGCTTGACATGTATGTGTAGGAATACCATCTGACATCACAACAACAAACTTTAATCTAGAATCATCACTTTGTTCCTCTAAAATTTTATACGCATCATTAATAGCACAACAAATACAGGTACCACCAGCTACTGTATAAGCATCTACCGCGTTGGATAAATACCCAATATCATTTGTCAAACCTTCCTCATAGACTCTCCCTTTGAAAGGTTGTTTCTCATCACCATAAAATGCAGAAAGTCCAACTCTATTGCCTGAATTATTCAATATAGACCCTATAAACTCTTTATCTAAACATTTTGCAACAGATATCCGTTTTGTACTTGAATCAAAAAGCAAAGGATCATCACAATCCCGCTCAATCCCTGAATCCTCCGTATCCATTTCATAATCCATACTTGCAGAAATATCTGTTATCAAGATTACGTCTGCATTTCCACCTTGGATTTCAGAAGAAAACTCACTAGTACCTAATCTTAATGGAACATTCGAATTACTCAAATCAATATAATCCAATAGGGAAGATAACTGAGTATCTGATAAAGTAACTATGTTATCACCTTCTAATGTTTCATTAAATACAGTCGTATTCCCAATTGTTAAAAAAAGGCTATAGTTACTATCATAATGAAGATATAAATTCATAGTATTTATTGAACCTGGAACCCAAAAAGAAGAATATACATTTATTAATCCCGCGATACCCGGAAAATAATACCTCTGAGAACCGTAATTATCAAGTATTTCAGAAGATGTATAATCTACTTTTATATATCCTCCTCCAACATATTTATATGTTCCATTAAACACAAATCGAAAATCGTTTTCCCCTTCATTTACCAAACTAAAAAAGGAACTATCAACAAAAAACTCACTAGCTCTAGGAACTGGATTGGGAGAATAATTTCCAGCATATTGACCATTAATATAAAGATCAAAATCGCTTGGTGCACTTAACTCAAGATAAATTCCATTTATAGAGCTTATATCATCAGGTAAAATAACTTTTTTTGTAATAATACCATCCCCCTCATATCCACCAAAGTAAGTAAAAACTGAATCTGAATTCTCATTAATATTAGAGAGGTAGGCTCTCGAAGAATAACCCTCGATCACTTTATCTTTTTCCAATCCAGTAATTAACTGTTTTGAACTAATTAGCTGACGTGAGGATAAATTCCCCTCTAAATAAATATTATCATCTTCATTCCATATACCCATTGAATAGTAATCTGGAACATAACCCCCTATAGTCCTATTGGCCAAATCAGACGCAATCCCCGATTTTCCCTCAACTTGAAATCGAAATATCTGTTCAAGAACCGATCGATTAAAATCAGTAACATTATTTGATACTAATAAATTAACAATATATGGATCATCAATCTCACGTAACTCCAATGTTGAAAGAACGTTTACCAGATCTGATGAAAAATAAACCGGCTGTGTCGTAACATCAGTTGAAGTATAAAACATGGACATAAGAATAACAACTGTGAGTATCAAAAATGTCGCAATCAATGCATCTAAACTAAAAAAGATCCCTTTCTTCACCATACGCTAACCTCTAACTTGATTATTGAAGAATTAAAAATTACAAATCGAGTAATCTTGATAATATTTGGGGGATTATATTGAGAAATATTCAAACCAACCGAGCTCAATCCAGCAATTTCAATAGGATTGTCCCCTCGATCTAAAAAACTAACAGAATAATCTCTAGTGGTAGATAACAAATCCTTAGTAAAAATATATTCAATTTTGGAAAACTCAACAACCTTATCTTCATCTATCCTAAAATCACCATCTGTAATCCCTATGCTAACAACTTCATCTGAAGTCCAATTGTAAGGATAACCAGCAGATAAAAGATTGCCAGACATCAGTTGAGCTTCAAGTAAAATTAAATCAGAATCATGTTGCGAAGTGTCTAAGTTATTTATGCTCAATTTATAGAAAAGTAAAAGAGCCCCCATAAATAACACTATTCCGATAATCATATCAAGGCTCCAAACCTGACCTTTAGTTGATGTAAATCGTTTCATTATTTTTCCTTATCACATTGTTTCCTTTTGTAATATTTCCCACCACAGGAGGTACCTTCCTCGAATAAGTTTGACCTCCAGTATCAATAATAACCTCTCCACCAATAATGTTGATAGAATAATCCAATTTCCCCACCTTAGAAGGCAAATAGAAACTACGAGAATAACCATCTGAAACTCGAGCAGCAAGATTAATCTCTTTCTGGATTTTAGCTACAATATCTTCTACAACTATGGTATCCCTATTCTGATTAACAATCGAAGTCTGATGAGATACTACAGCCAACATAACTAAGAGAATAAAAAGCAAAATTCCCGCTAACACCAAGAACTCCATTGCTGATTGAGCTCTTAAGTTCCGTTTATCCATACGTAACCCTCCCGAGCCTCAATAACTATTTCATGATATCCATAATTAGGGGATATACTTCCTTGAAGTGTTACGGTTGAAGGAAAGAACACATCAGTTTCACCTTGGTGAGTCATAACTCTGAAAGAGATCTCTTTCGGACCAACAGTAATCTGTTTTATACCCTTCGGAATATACACCTTAAGCGTAGTCTTTGATGGCTCTCCAAAATAATAGAGCGATTCTGCCTTATCAACAATTTCTTTAGAAATCTTATCCAATTGATTTGTATTAACTTGATCTTCAGTTTGATTAGAATAATATAAAGCAGTTGTCAATAAAAATATTGCCAAAACAGTAGTTATTCCAACGACTGCCATATACTCAATACTAATCTGACCTCTCTTTTTCATTTGATTAATAAGTTTCCACAGAGTATTTAAAGTTGAGGTTAACTTATTCACCATTTTAAAATTAATACATACTTTTAAAAGATTATTTAAAGATTAATACTTACTTATTAGTTGTAGTTATAGACTTTAAACAAAGTCAATGAAAAAAGACAAAAAAGGGGGTCGGGCAGAAGGTATAAGTAAGAAGCACCACTATTTAGCAATAGCTTCAATTTTAATTATATTCTTTGCAATTGTTTACTACCTCTACCAAGAATTTGGAAAATCCGAAATTAATCTACTAACTCCTTTGATTTATCTATCGTCAGCTCTTTTCTTCATTGTTTTATTAATAGTCATCCATATCCATTACGTTAAGAAGAAATCAATAGAGAAAAAAGTAAACAATAGGGCTAAAGATCTGGGGCTTGCCCTTCTATTATTTTTACTTTCTTTAGCACTCCTTATTACAGCAATTTATTTTATGGTTCCTGTCCTAATCATTACAGCAATTGTTTTCATGATTCTTTCATTCATAGTATTTGAATATGTTAAAAAGAGATCAAAAGAAATCAGTAATATTAAGAGTGTAAAACTTGTGAAAGAACTTGGAAAAGGTTTTAAGGTCAAGATTGGAAAGTATGAGACTGAGCTTGATGCTGTTTACAAGATAGTTCAAGAAAAAGGAAGGGTAAAGCTTTCTACAATTTCAAGATATCTTGGAGTAAAAAATGACACGGCAGAGGAATGGGCAATGATATTAGAAGAACATAAACTTATCAAGATACATTATCATGCTTTTTCAGGTCCGGAATTAAGAAAATGGGAACAATAGAAAATTATTCAATCGATGCAGATGGTATCGACGGAAAAATTGAAATTATGCATGGAAAAGGAACTAAGAATACATATACCCTTAGCATCCCCGAACCAAGTAAAGCTACAGGTGCATTAATTGATGAACTAAGGCATGAACTTGTTTTAAGTGTTAAAGTCACCCCTGCAGAGATATTAGATCCCAAGGTAATGGGAAGTTTAAAACAACGCTTCGTAAACAAAGCAGGGGAATTACTAAAAGAAAAAATCCCGAATCTGAATGACGAAACAAAAGAATTTCTTATCGGGTCATTAGTCCACGACATGTTAGGTTTTGGTAAAATGGAATTCTTGTTGAACGACGATCTTTTAGAAGAAATCGTTATCAACTCTGCAAGTGAACCAATTCATGTTTACCATAGGAAATTCGGTTGGTTAAAAACTAACATTACAATAGGATCAGAAGAAAAGATTCAAAATTACGCCCAAATGATCGGAAGGCGCGTAGGTAGACAAATTACCGCCCTCAATCCATTATTAGACGCCCACTTACTTACAGGTGATAGATCAAATGCAGTTTTCTATCCAATTTCCCACAAAGGAAATACAATCACAATTAGGAAATTCGCCCGTGAACCCTGGACAATTACAAGCCTAATAACAAATGGTACGTCAGACACAAATATTTTCGCATTATTATGGTTAGCAATCCAATATGAAATGAATGTACTAATCAGCGGAGGAACTGGTTCAGGAAAAACTTCATTCCTTAACGCTATTACTCCCTTCATTCCACCCAACCATAGACTGATTAGCATAGAGGATACAAGAGAGCTTCAACTTCCTGAATTTTTATTCTGGTGCCCACTCACTACAAGACAACCAAATCCTGAAGGAAAAGGGGAAGTAAGTATGCTTGATCTCCTTGTAAACTCACTGCGTATGAGACCAGATAGAATAATTTTAGGAGAAATGAGAAAAAAAGGAGAAGCTGAAGTTCTCTTTGAAGCAATGCATACTGGGCATAGTGTCATGGCAACTGTTCACGCGGACTCTATGAATGAAACCATTAAACGATTGATAAATCCTCCAATAGACCTACCACCAAATTTGTTGGCGGCTGTTGACTTAAATGTAGTTATGTTCAGAGATAGAAGATTAGGTAAAAGAAGAACTTATCAGATAGGAGAATTCATCAAATCCACAGAAAGTGGGAGAGTCAGTATAAAATCTAACATTCTCTATAGATGGAAAGCTGCAAAAGACACAATGGCTCCTCATTCATCATCCTTAAGATTATTTGAAAACCTAAGCAGGCATACAGGATTAACCCATTCCGAGATTACACATGACCTAAAATCGAAAAAAGCGATTTTAGATTACATGGTAAAAAACAATATCACAAAATTAGCTGATGTTGGAAAAATTATGAATCAATACTATTCAGATCCAAAATCTGTTGAGAATATAGTAAAAAGGAAAGAAAATCCAGGAAAACTGCTAAAGGGGTGAAATGATGATACCCCCTTATTCTTTGGTTCCATATAAAATTTTGAGAAGAGTCTCCTCAATATTTTTAGGGTATGGTGAAAAGTTAGAACATACATTTAAATTTCTAAAAACGCACCTTAAACAAGCTAGATTTGATATTTCAGTTAAAGAGTATTTAAGCAGATGCATAGCATCTTCCCTTATCTTCTTCATAGCTATCGAAATATTTCTAGTACTCATTTTTTTAGCACTAAAAATAAACGGATTTATTGGATTTACAATATTAATATCTTTAATAGTTACAATATTTGTTTTTATCCAACAACTATTTTATCCAAAAGTAATTGTTAGCAGAAAAGTCAAAAACCTAGAAAAGAATTTAATACCTGCTCTTCAAAATATTCTTGTACAATTAAACTCAGGAGTACCTCTCTTTGATATTTTAGTAAATATTTCGAAAGAAAGATACGGTGATATCTCAAAAGAGTTTTCGATAGCAGTAAAACAAATTTATGGTGGCAGACCTGAGATTGAGACTCTAGAAGAGATTGCAGAGAATAATCCTTCAATGTTTTTCAGGCGGGCAATTTGGCAGATTATCAATGGAATGAAATCTGGTGCAAACATGTCCAAAGTCATTGAAGAAACAATCAATTTGCTTAGCGAAGAACAGATATTACAAATCCAGAGGTATGGTTCTCAATTAAATCCTCTTGCAATGTTCTACATGCTTGTTGTAGTTATTGCACCCTCTTTAGCAATTGCATTTTTTATAATCCTTTCATCCTTTGTTTTCTTAACTGAAAGCACAGTAAAAGTGGGATTTTGGGTGATATATGGCATCATACTAATGTTCCAATTTATGTTTATAGGTATCATAAAAGGAAAAAGACCAAACTTATTAGGAGAATGAAATGTACAGATACATAGCAACACATATACCAAAAAATCTTAAAGAAAAATATATCCAATTACTCCGCTATTCTGATGTACAGGATAATCCACTAAAATTCATTGGTTTTGTTATCCTCAATGGATTCCTACTTTCAATTGTATTTGGCTTTGTGTTGAACATTTTTTATGATATTCCATTATACCTAACTATTCCGATAGCTTTTATTGCAATCCAACTATTAGTTTATTTTATCTTAATGCTGAAGGCAGATAAAAAAGCAAAGTTCGTAGAAAACATTCTCCCAGACGTCTTACAATTAATGGCATCAAACCTTAGAGCGGGATATACCACTGATAGAGCGCTATTACTCTCAGCAAGATCTGAATTTGGAGTATTCCAAAAAGAGATCAATCAAGTAGGTAAAGAAATCACAACTGGAAGTGAAATTGAAGATGCACTTAAAGGAATGACAAAGAGAATCAAATCTGAAAGGTTGAGCAAAACTATATCACTGATCGTATCTGGTTTGAGTTCTGGCGGAGAATTAGCATTACTTTTAGAACAAACTGCAAGAAACCTAAGACATGAAATTTTAATGGACAAAAGAATCCGTGCAAATGTTATGATGTACGTAATCTTCATTTCAGTCGCCGTCATTATTGGTGCTCCTTTACTTTTCGGCTTGAGTTCCTTTTTCGTTGAGATCTTTGCTATAAATGTGGGTTCGGTGGAAATTCCTGAAGCTTTCGCTTCATCTCTCCCATTTAGTTATGGCAACGTAAGTATAACATTAGAATTTGTAATTCTATTCTCTGTAATTTACCTAATAACAGCCTCCATATTTGGATCTCTAATAATCTCATTAATCTCAAAAGGACGTGAAAGGGAAGGGATCAAATACATGCCACTATTCATAGGGATAAGTTTAATAGTATTTTTCATCATTAGGCTTGCAATAAAAAGTATGCTTTCTCGTTTCTTTGGAACTTGACGTAAAGTTTATATAGGACCACAGCAGTATTTTATATATGGCAATTGTACGAGTACCTACGGGAGTTCCTGGATTGGACCCTCTTCTTCAAGGTGGTTTAGTAAGAAATAGTATCAATCTTGTTGCAGGTGGAGCGGGTTCTGGTAAAACAATTTTCGCAATGCAATTTATCGTAGAAGGCTTAAAGAAAGGTGAACCTGGTATTTACATAACATTTGAAGAAAAGAAAAAGAAATTCTACGAAGAGATGCTTGAATTCGGTTGGGATCTAAAAAAACTCGAGAAGGAAGGGAATTTTGCATTCCTTGAATACACCCCCGAACAAGTAAAGAATATACTAATGGAAGGAGGGGGTATTGTCGAATCTATAATTGAAAAAATAGATGCTAGAAGAATCGTGATCGACTCCATAACATCTTTCAGTCTTTTGTATGAAGATGAACTAGAAAAAAAAGAAGCTGACTTAATGTTATTTGAATTAATTGATAAATGGAATTGCACTGCAATACTTACTTCTCAAGATGAATCAAGAGATGGTCACACGATTTCTGCTGCAATTGAATTCGAAGTAGATAGCATCACAATGTTGTACCACGTCAAACAAAAAGGAGAAAGGATCAGGGCACTAGAAGTTTTAAAGATGAGGGGCACAAAGATTCCTTCGAAAACATTGGCATTAGATATCACCACAAAAGGAGTCGTCATAGATCCAAAAAGTGTTGTAAACTTCTAGTTACTTATCCCTAAATTCTTCAGAAGGATCGCAAGGATTAAAGGAAACTAAATAATCTACAAAGTCTCTTCTCCTATTTGTTAGGGGTATTTCAATTTTTTCCATAACCTAAAGGATTCAGAAATGATATAATAACATAATGTTAAAATAATAACAAATCAACCAAAATAATTGGGCATCTCCTTTTCCATCTGTTTGGCTTTTGCAGATGAGAACTGATTCTTCAACTCTTCATACGCTTTTTCAATTTCTTTATCTACTGAAGGCCTAACTTTCTCCAAAGCCTTATCAAAATCTTTCTTCCCTATTTCCTTAGCATTAATATCCACTCTTAATGCAATGATGGCAGCCTCCCTACAAATAGCCTCAATATCAGCACCAACATACCCTTCAGTACTATCAGCGAGTTCCTTCATACTAATCCCTTTTATTGGCATCCCTTGGGTATGAACTTCAAATATATTTTCTCTTGTCTTTACATCAGGTGTTGGTGTCAATATAATCCTATCAAATCTTCCAGGTCTAAGTAAAGCAGGATCAACAATATCAGGTCTATTTGTTGCAGCGATAATAACAACATCATGCATTACTTCTAAACCATCAATCTCAGTCAACATCTGATTCACAACTCTTTCTGAAACATGAGAATCAGAACTTATCCCTCTACGAGGAGCCAAAGAATCAATTTCATCAAAGAAAATAATACAAGGTGAAACTTGACGAGCCTTCTTGAAAATCTCTCTCACAGCTTTCTCACTTTCTCCCACCCATTTAGATAATAATTCTGGTCCCTTCACCAAAATAAAATTAGCTTCGGATTCGTTTGCAACAGCTTTAGCCAATAAGGTCTTTCCAGTCCCTGGTGCACCATAGAGTAGTATTCCTTTCGGTGGCTTCACACCCAAACGCTTGAAAGCTTGCGGATTTTTTAATGGCCACTCAACAGCTTCTTTTAACTCTTGTTTTACTCCATCTAATCCACCAATATCCTTCCATTTAACATTCGGAATTTCAACAAGAACTTCTCTCAGGGCTGAAGGCCTTACAACTTTGAGTGCATCTGTAATGTCTTTTTGGCTTATCTTTAGTTTTTCTAACAATTCATTAGGAATTGGTTCTTCTTCTTTTAATTTCAAATCTGGCAATAACCTCCTCAACACTATCATAGCAGATTCTTTAGCTAACGCAGATAAATCGGCACCAACAAAACCATGTGTCATTGCAGCAATATCTTTTAAATTTACATTCTTAGCCAACGGCATATTACGAGTATGAATTTTCAATATTTTATGTCTACCTTCTTTATCTGGAACACCAATTTCGATCTCTCTATCAAATCTACCTGGTCTCCTTAATGCAGGATCCAAAATGTTTGGAGCATTTGTCGCTGCAATAACAACAACTTTTCCCCTAGACTGAAGACCATCCATCAAAGAAAGTAATTGGGCTACAACCCTTCTCTCAACTTCCCCTCTTGTCTCCTCTCTCTTAGAGGCTATAGCATCAATCTCATCAATAAAAATTATGGAGGGTGCATTCTTCTCTGCTTCCTCAAACTTCTTCCGAAGATTCTCTTCAGATTGACCGTAATATTTTGACATGATCTCAGGTCCATTTATTACAAGAAAATGCGAATTTGTTTCCGAAGACACAGCTTTAGCTAGTAATGTTTTTCCAGTTCCAGGTGGACCATGCAGTAAAACCCCTTTTGGAGCTTCAATACCAAGACGTTCAAAAATCTCAGGATGTTTCAGTGGGAGTTCAATCATCTCCCTTACTTTCTTTATTTCCTCGCCCAACCCCCCAATATCTTCATAAGAAACTTCTGGAATCTGATCTTCCTTAATCTCAATAGCTTCTGGATTAAAAACGACCTCTGTTTGATTGGTAATAATTGCAGCTTGTTTGGGAGACGTATCAGAAACTACAAATTTAATGTCTCCAAAACCAAAACCCATCAAACTCTCATCAAACAGATTAAAAACATCATCGAAAAAAGGTGATTCTGTCATTGAAGTCCGTCTTCTTTTCGCACCGCCTAAAGCAATAATGTCTCCCTTTACAACTGCCCTTCCCAACAGCCCTTGTTTAAACAATTCAGGAGAAGCCCTAATCATTATTCCCTTTCTTGCTGGCGCAATTATAATCTTTTTACACTCTTTAATATCTGCCTTTGAAACAGAAATAACTTCTCCTATCCCTGTTTTAGAATTTCTTCTAATAATTCCATCCATTCTAACAATCCTTAAACCAATATCACCAGGATAAGCACGATCTGCTATCGCGACAGTAGTTCTTTCGCCCTTTAATTCGACAATATCTCCTGGATGAATTCCAATTTCATTCATTAGAGAAGAATCTATTCTAACAATACCTTTATTCACATCATCCTGAATTGCTTCTGCAACCTTTAATTTGATATCTTTCACTGCCATAGGAGCTAGAAAAGAAGAAAAAAGTTATTAAAAAAGTTTCCCTTATTCTTTTTGTTGTTCAGGTTTAATCTTTGGTAATGGGATTGGAGGTGGAAGATTAACATCCTGACTCAATATTAAAGCTTGAATATTGCACTTCGTAAGAACAGTATTCAATATTTCTGTCATCACTTCTTTAGGAACTTTCTTTTCTTTTTCCCAACCATCCATAATTTCTTTTGACTTCTTTGGATCGGACATAAAAATGGTTGAACCTGCTAATAATATATTCCCCACATCTGGTTCATATTTAGAAGTAAACTCAAAATTAAATTTCAATGTATTTTGTTTCTCTTTACCTAAAGAAACATCATGTTGTTCTACATCAGTAATAGAAACATTATTACTAATATTAATTTTTCCGCCTTTTGATACTTCAGATTTTTTCACATCTAGTTTATTAAAATTGAATCCTACGATTGCCATATTATCCACCTCTTTGGTAACTTTGGAACATTTGCTTGATTTATAAAGATTATGAATTCAAACACTTTCATAATTCAGCCTTTAAAAATGAGTTAACTTCCATAACCTTTTTAAAAGAAATTTAGGAATCTGAGCATATGAAGAATAAACACGTGGGATTATTAATAATTGGAATAACATTAATATTCTTTTTGGTCGTTGTTTCGTTCAATAGCGCTCTTCAAAGTATTGTAAATACAACATGCACCCATGGTGCCGCTTGTCCCATGCATGTTACTTTAAGAACCCAAGAATTCATCAGTTATAGCTTAATGGGTATTGTTTTCATAGTTGGTTTATTTATTGCTCTCTTTATGAAGGATGATCAAAAAAGACCAAGCGAAATAAGCGATAAAGAAAGAAAAAAGAAATTAAAAAAATTGGACCGTGAAGAGAAAAAAATAATGAATGTTGTTATGGCAAGTGAAGGATCTGTTTATCAAAGTGATATTATTAAAGAAACTGAATTTAGTAAAGTAAAAGTAACTCGAATTCTAGATAAACTTGAGGGTAGAGGGTTAATAGATAGAAAAAGAAGAGGAATGACCAATATTATTATCCAAAAGTAATTGAAACTAGTTTCACACCTACTTTTAAAAGTAGTTTATACTCATATTGTCATAAGACAAATGAACAAAGAAAGTTTGAGGTGAAAATAAATGACTGAACATGAAAAAGAGCATGGACACCATGCTGAAGAAAATCAAAAAACTCATGAAACCCACCATCGGGGTACTCATGGAATGAATAAATTCCAGAAATTTGTAGGTACTGCAATAGTATTACAAATCATAATCATGATATTTATATCGTATCAGATTTCTGGATTAGTAACTCTCGAGGTTGAGGACGATACTGATGTAAAAGTAGAAGATCCGAAACCTCCAGAAAAACAACCTACCCCGCAACCATCACCACCAACTCCAACAGTAAATGCTGAGGATTTGATAGATGATGACGCTATAAAAGGTGATAAGGATGCACCGGTAACAATAGTTGAATGGAGTGACTTTGAATGTTCCTTCTGTGCAAGATTCTACAGTCAAACATTGAGTAAAATACAAGAAGAATACATTGACACAGGAAAAGTAAAATTCGTTTATAGAGATTTCCCACTTAGTTTCCACCCTAATGCTCAGAAAGCAGCCGAAGCCGCTGAGTGTGCTGGAGAACAAGGAAATTACTATGAGATGCATGACTTATTGTTTGAAAAAGGAGTCAAAGGTGGTGTAGATTCATATAAACAATTTGCATCAGATATTGGATTAGATACCGACGAATTCAATGATTGTCTTGATTCCGGAAAAATGGCTTCAGAAGTTAAAGCAGATATGGATGCTGGAGCTGCAGCCGGAGTTAGAGGAACCCCTGGATTTGTCATTAACGGACAAGCAGTCTCTGGTGCTCAACCATTTGAAAACTTCAAACAAATTATTGATGCGGAGTTAGCCAAATGAGATTTTTTTTATTTTTTATATTTTTAACTCCAATGATCTTCATTGGTTGTGAAGACGATCCACAACTAAGTGAATCGTTTGCCCAATGCATTGGGGAAAGTGATGCAATTATGTATGGAACAGATTGGTGTTCTCATTGTAAAAACCAGAAAGATGAATTTGGAGAGAATTTCAAATATGTAAACTATGTCGATTGTGATAGATCTAGCGATGTTTGTAAAAAAGAAGGTATTCGGAGTTATCCTACCTGGAAAATCAACGGAGCTCAATATCTAGGCGGTCAAACTCCAGCTAGACTTGCTACTCTGACAGGATGTGAGCTATGAAAAAAATAAAACTCAAAATCAAGGGCATGCACTGCCATGCCTGTGAAATGTTGGTTGGAGATGCACTGCAAGACACCGGTGTAGCTAATAGTAAAATTGATAGTAAAGCAGGGACAGGAGAGATTGAATTCGATGAGACAAAAACCACAGAAGCAGAAATTAAAACAGCAATAAAAAAGGAAGGATACAGTGTTGAATGAGGTGTTAACATGGCAAATGTAAAAAAGACTATCAAGACTGCAGGTATGACTTGTGATAGTTGTGAAAAAATTATAGGGAAAAAAGTTTCCGAAATTAAAGGTATAGTACACGTTGTATCAGATTACTCCAAGGAAACTACAACAGTGGAATTCGATGACAAAAAGACTAACATTAATGAGATCAAACAAGCAATTGAAAGTAAGGGTTACATTTGCGATGATAATACTAAACTAAATTGGCTCGGTTGGACATTCGGAATCTTGGGAATAGTAATTATATTGTACTTTGCTATTCAATTTGTAGGTGGAATTGAGCTGCCCGAGATAAGTCAAAATATGGGATATGGTTTACTACTTCTTGTTGGATTGTTAACAGGTTTTCATTGTGTTAGTATGTGTGGTGGATTTGTTGTTTCATACACAACTAAAGGGGTAAAAGAAGGTAAAAAACCCCATCATATGCACATTTCATATGGAGTTGGTAAGTTAATATCATACACTGTCATTGGTGCAGCATTTGGTCTTTTAGGAAGTATAATTGCCTTCACTCCAGTTATGAGGGGAGTAGCTGGCATTCTTGCAGGATTATTCCTTGTACTCTTTGGATTGAAAATGCTAAATATTATCCCAGCATTGAGAAAAATCCAAATAAAACTTCCATCGTCCGTTAATAGATTTCTTGGAAGAGAATCAAGCGAATCAAATAGTCCTTTAACAATCGGTTTGCTAAACGGATTAATGATTGCTTGTGGACCTTTACAAGCGATATATATTATGGCAGCAGGAACAGGGAGTTGGCTTGAAGGAGCAAAAATATTATTCCTATTTGGATTAGGAACATTACCAGTAATGCTAGGATTTGGTTATATCACTAGCATCATAAGTTCTAGGGCAACTCAAAAGATTCTAAAAGCATCTGGAGTTATCGTAATCATTCTTGGAGTCATAATGTTAAATAGAGGATTAGCACTGACAGGAACAGGTTATGATTTTAATTCTCTAACTTCAAATGCTTTAGCAGCCTCTGATGATGATAGTGGAATTGTCCTAAATGAAGGCTTCCAAGAAATCCGCATGGAAGTAACAAAAGCAGGGTGGAATCCTGATAAATTTGTTTTAAAGAAAGATGTACCAGTTAAATGGATTATTGAAGGTAAAGAAATTACTGGTTGCAACAACGCAATTAATGTTCCGAAACTAGATCTAGAATTTGACATAAAACAAGGAACCCAAGTTATTGAATTCACTCCAACAGAAGAGGGTACAATTCCCTTCAGTTGCTGGATGGGTATGATACCTGGGACTTTCATCGTGAAAGAAGACATAAGTAATATCGAAGAGATCCAAGAAGAAATTAAAAAAGCTCCACTTCCAGCTGCAGGAGGTTGCGGTGGAGGTGGTGGTTGTGGGGGCGGCTGTGGTGGCGGCTGCGGCTGTGGTGCATAAATCACAACCATATTATACTACTTAATACGATACTAATACAATATGATAAAGGAAACTACAATCAAAGTTAGTGGAATGCACTGCAATAGTTGTGCTTTAGTATTAGATAGAGCTTTAGCAAAAGAACAAGGTGTAAAAAAAGCATATGTCAACTTCTCAACGGAGAAGGCAGGTGTAACATACGATCCGAAAATAACTGACGAACAAAAATTAATTGATGCAATTAAGAAGAAAGGTTATGACGGATATGTTTCTAAAGAAAGGGACTTCAATAGGGAAAGAAAGGAAAGAAAAGCTGAATTAAGAAAACTAAAATTTAAAGTAATATTTAGTTCGGTGTTCGCAATTCCCACATTAATTCTAGGGATGTTCTTCATGTCAAGTCCTATTCCTTTCCAAGATTACATAATGTGGTTTTTAGCTACTCCTGTTCAATTTTATGTTGGTAAACAGTTCTACCAGGGAGCATGGGCCGCTTTACAGAATAAAACATCCAATATGGATACTTTAATTGCATTAGGAACAAGTGCAGCATATTTCTTCTCAGTATTTGTAGTTTTATTTGGTTTTGGTAGTCATCAATACTTCGAAGCATCTGCTGTTTTAATCACCTTAGTCGTTCTAGGCAAATACTTAGAAGCAGTGGCCAAAGGAAAAACTGGTGAAGCAATTAGTAAACTTATGAAACTTGGAGCAAAGACCGCAACGGTCATTAAAAAAGGAAAAGAGGTTAAAATAAATATTGATGACGTTGTAAAAGGTGATATTGTAATTGTAAAACCTGGAGAAAAAGTACCAGTTGATGGTGTGATTACTGAAGGTCATTCTTCTATAGACGAAAGTCTTGTAACTGGAGAAAGCATCCCTGTCGAGAAAAAGAAAGGAGATACTGTAATGAGTTCTACAATAAACAAAACTGGCACTTTCAGATTCAAAGCTACAAAAGTAGGATCCGAAACAACGCTGGCTAGAATAATTCAACTAATAGAAGATGCTCAAACAAAAAAAGCACCAATCCAAAGATTTGCAGATAAGGTCAGTTCATATTTTGTTCCTATTGTAATAGCCATTGCCATTACCACATTTTTAGTATGGTTTTCTATTGTCGATGCAGATGTGGGATTCGCTTTAATCGCTTCTGTAGCAGTATTAGTAATAGCATGCCCTTGTGCATTAGGACTAGCAACTCCTACCGCAATAATGGTGGGAACTGGTAAAGGTGCAAGAAAAGGTATCTTAATCAAAGGGGGCGACGCATTAGAAACTGCCCACAAACTAAAATATATTGTATTCGATAAAACAGGCACTATAACAAAAGGAAAACCTGAAGTGACAGACCTAATTGTCGGTAAAGCAACAAGTGAAAAAAAGTTATTGGAAATTGCAGGAAGTATTGAAAAAGGATCCGAACACCCTCTTGCTGAAGCGATAGTTAACAAAGCAACATCTCAAAAAACTAAAATCAAGAAAATTAGTGGATTCAAAGCCCTAGTTGGAAGAGGTGTCAAAGCAAAATTCAGTGGCAAGGAGTATTATTTAGGTAATGTTAGATTAATGAAAGAAAGAAAAGTCAATTTATCAAAACATGAAAGAGCCATTTCTAAACTTGAAGAAGAAGGAAAAACTGTAATGATTTTATCTCACGCAAAGAATATATTGGGTTTGATTGCAGTTGCAGACGAAATAAAAGAAGACTCACCTATTGCAATTAATAGACTAAGAAAACTTGGGTTGAAAGTTTTTATGATAACCGGTGACAATGAAAGAACCGCAAAGGCAATTTCAATGAGGGCTGGAATTGATAATTACTTCGCTGAGGTTCTTCCATATCAAAAAGCAGACTATGTAAAAAAACTCCAAAAGAAAGGGAAGGTTGGTGCTGTTGGAGATGGTATTAATGATGCTCCGATGTTGGCCCAAGCAGATATTGGAATTGCTATGGGATCGGGTACCGATGTTGCCATGGAGACTGGCAGTATAGTCCTAATGAGAGATTCACTTCTTGATATTCCTAAAGCAATCAAATTAAGTAGATTAACAATGACCAAGATCAGACAAAATATGTTCTGGGCACTCTTTTACAACAGCCTTGGAATCCCTATTGCAGCAGGAGTTTTATATCCTTTTACAGGTTGGCTTCTTAGTCCTATGATCGCAGGAGGAGCAATGGCAGCAAGTTCAGTAAGTGTAATAACTAATTCTCTTCTATTGAGATATAAGAGATTCTAAGAAAGAGTTTTAAAACAAATAAGGATTTCTAATAAATATGAAATATAAACTAGTCTGTTTTGATGTTGATGGTACTTTGGTTGATGGCATCGAGTTTAGTTGGAGCTTCTTCCATGATTATTTTAAAGTTGACATGGAAAGAAGAGAGAAAGCTAAAGATAGTTTTGACAAAGGAGAAATTTCTTACTTAGATTGGGCATTACATGACATCGGAATGTGGATGGAAATGGGTATTACTTATGATGATTTCAAAAAAGCTATATCAAGTCTAACTCTGATGCCAAATGCAAGAGAATTACTAATAGAGTTAAAGAAAAACAAAATAAAGCTAGCAATAATTTCGGGTTCTTTCGACTTCATCTTAAAAGAACTTATTCCAGACTATGAAGAGATATTTGACGATGTTTATATTAGCAAATTAATATTTGATAACAAAGGAAAAATCAAAGAAGTAATAGCGACTGATTATGATATGCATCGAAAAGCAGAAGCACTGAGACTTGTAGCTGAAAAGCATGGATTTACATTAGAAGAATGTGCATTTGTTGGGGACCATTACAACGACATAGAAATTATGAAGAAGGTTGGAAAGGGTATAGCATTCAATTGCAAATCAGAAGTACTAAGAAACCTGGCCGATGTTGTAATTGAAAACAAAGATCTTAAAGAAGTAACTAAACACCTGATCTAATCTTATTAACTGCCCTTTTCAGAACATCCTGGTTATTATATTCGACTCCATCAATGTCCTTCCCTAAATATTCTATCAACAAAGGAAGCGCTCTAACAATATTATCCACAATAGTAACATTCGCCTCTTGTGATGTTCTAGACAGAGGATTCAAATCAATTGTAATAACTTTCTTTCCCATCTTTCGAAGCGCAATACATCGATCACCATCTTCAAGAGGAACAAAAACTACGTCTGCTTTCTCAATGCCTTCCTGATTACAAAACCTCCTATTAGATTCAATATATTGAATAATCCCTTTATCTGGAAGAAGAACATTCTTTGCGCCCTTCTCCTTAAGATAACTTGCGATATTTTCTTCCCTATCTTTTGAAGAATGGAATATATTTACTTCTATAGGAATATTTAGAATTTCTGAGATCTTGATCATTTCTTCAGGACAGAGTGCAGCAACATTCCCATTAATTGAAAGAACTGCGTGTTTGGCTTCCTTTAAAAGAATTGCACTTGCAATAATTGCCTCATCAGCAAAATCATTTGTCTTCTCACCAATAAGGTAATCATAAGCTTCTCCCCTTCCGTGCGCTATTAATCCTTGTTCACAAGTAATATTCCTTTTTACTCCTTCAACCAATCTATCCTGAATATTCAATTGTTTTGATCTCGGATGAGAATCAGGAATCATAACAATCTCACCCTGTTGTCTACTACATTCAATTCGATTGGATTTATCAGACCAGAAGGGGAATCTGAGTAAATTGCATTCCCCAACATCATCATAGACGAATTCCCTTTTGATCTCATCAAGGCAAATTTTATATCAGGAGAAAGTAAAGTTGATTGTTCCGCAAATTCCCTTGAAAGTTCACATAACTTTGCAAAAGAGATACTGCTATCGATTTTATCCAAAGCAATTTTACCTGAAGCAATTATTCTTTCCTTAAGCAATCGATTAGATAATGTTCCTTTAGTATCAATTGAAGAAAAAATATCACAATAAACCTTCTTAACACCAACATTCAACTTCTCTGATTTCAAAGGATTACCTACTTCTCTTTTAATTTGAAATCCTCCATTAAATTGTCCACACACATCCCCCAATCCCGTTTTATTTTTTACTTCAGCGATATGTGCTATCATAGCAAGTTCGCTTTCGGTAATTCCAAGCGACAATAAATCGTTAACTGCAAAGGCCGTAGCTATAGACGCAGCCCCAGAAAGTCCAAATCCTACTCCAAGCGGCAATTCAGATATAATCTTAATAAAAAGGGGCTCATCAGAAACACTTTCAACCACTGTTTTCACAGTAGGAAAGTCTATAATGCCTCCATTAAATGATATTGTAGTATTCTTGGATTTTTCAACTTCAACCTCTACTCCCTTATCCACTGTAAATCCTACTCCAAGCGATCCAGTCTTCTCAGGTTCTGAATTAACGTATGGACTAAAAATACAGCTTACATTAGCCGGAGCAAACGCTTTTGACATAATACCTGCAAATTGGATGTTCTTTTTATTGGTTTCGCCGTCACTTCAACTCAATTTAAAGTTATGTTTAGGGTATTTAAATACCCCAATCTACCAAATAAGTAGGTGATAACATGAAACTTGAGAACAAATTATTTTTATCCGCATTTGTATTATTCATAGCTTTAGTTGTAATACAAGTTGTTGACTTAGACGAAACTCCAAATAATCAACCAAATAACAATTTTAATATTTTCAGTGTAAACGAAATTCCAAGATTTAAATCAGGTGACCAACTTATAGATGCATTTGAAGAAGCAAGAGATAGGGGAAACGGTGGATTTATCAGTAATATTGTAGGTGCTTTCAAAGGGACTCAAATGGTTCAGGAAGCTGCTATGGCTGACTCTCTTTCAAATACAGTTGAATATTCTGATACTAACATTCAAGTTGAAGGTGTAGATGAAGCAGACATCATTAAAACAGATGGAAAGTATATTTACACATTATCTAATAACAACTTAATAATCGTTAAAGCTTACCCAGAAGATTCTGCAAGAATTATTTCATCAACAAACCTTGATAATTTCCATCCTAGGGAATTATTTATCGATGATGATAAACTTTTAATCTTCGGTAATTCAAACTTTCAAACTTATCCAGAACCTCATGGAGTTATTGCAGATGAAAGAAGGCCCTACCATCATTCTGGTGGAACTTCTGTAAGACTATATGATGTATCTGACAAAGATGATCCTGAACTATTGAGAACAGTTGAGCTTGAAGGAAACTATCTTACCTCAAGAAAAATTGGTGAGTATGTTTACTTCGTTGTAAATTCATATCCAAGACATTGGAATACAAAACCTGATTGTCAAGATATTATTCCATTATACAGAGAAACTGACGGAGATGCTAAACCAACTGCAGCAATGGAACCTATAGCTAGATGTGTCGATATTGGCTACATTGAACCAATACAAGCTGCTAACTTCATTACAATAGCATCTATCTCAATGGATAACGAAGATGAAGAAGTTACTAAAGAAATTGTCGTTGGTAGTGGTCAAAATGTTTATGCTTCCCTTGAAAATCTATACATAGCCCAAACAACCTGGCCTAGATATGATTCATTAGGAGAAATCATTCAAGACGTAACAGAAAAGACAATCATAACTAAATTCAATTTAGACAACGGAGATATTGACTATGTTGAAACAGGAGAAGTTAAAGGACATATCCTTAACCAATTTTCAATGGATGAACATAACTCCTATTTCAGAATCGCAACAACCTCAGGTAGAATTTGGGGTGGAGATTCAACAAACAACGTATATGTTTTAGATTCAGACCTAGACGTTGTTGGTGAACTTGAAGATTTAGCCCCAGGTGAAAAAATCTACTCAGTTAGATTCATGGGTAAGAAAGGATACGTTGTAACTTTCAAAAAAGTAGATCCTTTATTCGTAATCGATTTGAGTGATCCTGATGATCCAGAAGTATTAGGAAAACTAAAGATTCCAGGTTACTCTGATTACTTACATCCTTACGATGAAAATCACATAATTGGAATTGGGAAGGATACTGTCGAAGCAGAATCAGACTTAGTCGAAAGAAGGCAAATGGATTTTGCTTGGTACCAAGGTATCAAAATGGCAATTTTCGATGTAAGTGATGTTGAGAATCCAAAAGAAATGCACAAAGTGATAATTGGTGACAGAGGAACAGAATCTGAAGCGCTTCACAACCACAAAGCATTTTTGTTCGATAGAGAGAGAAACTTAATGGTCCTCCCAATCACATTAGCAGAAATACAGGGAGAAAAATCCAGAGACAATCAACATGGAGAATATACATTCCAGGGTGCTTATGTATACGACGTAACACTTGATGATGGATTCGATCTTAGAGGAAGAGTCTCTCACTACGACAATGATGATGTTTACAAGAAAAGCGGATATTACTTCAGAGGAGACGCCTCTATCAGAAGAAGTCTCTACATCGAAGATGTATTGTACACATTGTCAAACAAAAGACTCCAATTAAATGATCTTGATGACCTCGATAGAATAAAGGCATTAGATTTCAGTGAGGTGATCTAAGATCATATTGGAAATTATTCTTTTATTTTTTGAATTTATTTTTATGAGCTTAGATTTATTTACTAAATAAACTGTGCTAGTTTCTGAACCAAATTCACTTCCTTTTTTAGAAATATCATTTGCAATGACAAGATCAGCTTTACATTTTTTCTGAAGTTGCTTTGCTTTATCTACAAGTTTTTCATCACTTACCTCACTCTCTGCTTTAAACGCAACAAGTTTACCTTTTGGATTCCAATTCTTAATATCCTCAACAATTTTTTTACTTGGCTTCAAATTCAACTTAACCCCCTTTACAGAAGAAATCTTCTTCTTAGACTTACTGAGAGTAAAATCACTTACCGCAGCAGCATGAATAACAAAATCTTTACCTTTGCAATTTCCCTTCATAGCTTCATACAGCTCCTGGCCAGTCTCAATATTTATTACTTTCACAGGATATTTTGGATCGACCTCAGATTTTCCCTTAATTAGAAGAACATCTGCCCCTCTTTGATAAACCTCTTCAGCAAAATAAATACCAAACTTCCCAGAAGAAGAGTTTGTAATCTTTCTTACAGGATCGATATATTCGGATGTAGGACCTGCTGTAACTAAAACCTTTTTCCCCTTGAAATCCTTTTCTGATAATGAAAAAATCACATTATTTACTATCTCAGAAATATCCATTAACTTTGCTTTATTCTCTTCTATTTTGGGGTGAATAAATCTTACTCCAATCATCTCTAGTTTCCTAATATTTTCTTTTACAATAGGATGATTATACATAGAAAGATGCATTGCTGGAGCGATTATCATTGGTATACCAGAACCTAATGCTGTTGTGGCGCACGTTGTCACAGGAGTATCATCAACACCAGAAGCAATTTTGCCGATAGTATTAGCGGTAGAAGGTGCAATTAACAGCAAATCAGCCATCCCCCCAATACCACAAAGCTTTACATGAGGTACTTTACCATCAATTTTTGTTATAACTTCATTATCAGAAGCCCACTGCAATACATTGTTGTTAATAATTGATTTAGTATCTTCTGTCACAACACATTTGACCTCAGATCCTTTCCTCCGTAACTCTCGAACTAATTTTGGTATTTCAATAGCTGCTACAGAACTCGTAATCCCAATAACAATAAGTTTGTTTAACAGTGGTTTATCGGTTGGCATCTTCGACGGGAAATTCTCCATTTTTCACTTCTTCGTTATACTTCTCTGCTGCTTTCCTAACTTCATCTCCAACATCACCGTACTTTTTTACAAATCTAGGCCTAATCTCCTTATAGAATCCAATTATATCATGAATAACCAATACCTGACCATCACATTTTGCTCCAGAACCAATCCCAATTGTTGGAATACTAATGGAGCTGGTAATTTCCTCCGCAAGCTTAGAAGGAATTAACTCAAAAACCAAAGAAAAAATACCAGCATCAGTTAACAATCTCGCTTCTTCGATCAATCTCTTAGAATCATCATCATCTTTACCATGAACTGTAGGTTTATTCTCGGTCTGAGGTAAGTATCCTATATGACCTTGTACATGAATTCCATTTTCAACTAGATATTTTACAATCTCGGGATAATTTCCCTCTAATTTCACAGCACCAGCACCGGCATCTATGAATCTCTTAGCATTCTCTAACCCATTCTCTTTTGTATCATAAGAATTAATAGGCATATCAGTTACAATCATTGAACTTGATACTGCCCTCGAAACAGCTTCTGTGGCCCTAACCATATCTTGAACAGTCACGGACTTAGTATCTTTGTAACCTAACATGACCATGCCCAATGAATCTCCAATAAGGATCATATCTACAGCCCCATCAATTAATTTTGCCATTGAAAAATCATAACAAGTCAACATAGAAATTTTCTCTTTTCCTTTCATCTCTTTAATTTCATCGACTGATTTCATAACACCAAGGAAATTAATTAGATTTATATAATTAAGTGAAACCTCATAGACTATGGGAGTTTTAGTTGATGTTCACTGCCATTTGGATCTATGTGAAGACATTCCAAATTTGGTGAAAAGGGCAAAAGAAGCAGGAGTTTGTTCCATTATTGCTAATGGCACAAATCCAAAAAGCAATCCAGTAATTTTAGATCTGGCACAAAAATATGATATTGTAAATGCAGCACTAGGGATCTACCCCCTTGAAGGATTAGAACTTAGTGAAGAAGAGTTTGAAAACATAATCAAATATATTGAGGAAAATAAAGATTACATCGTTGCATTAGGGGAAGTAGGTATTGATAACTATCATGTTAAAGATAAGATCCCTGAACAAAAAAAGAATTTCGAGAAAATTATTGAACTTTCTGAAAGAATTAAAAAACCAATGTTAGTTCATTCTAGAAAAGCAGAATCTGAAATGCTAGATCTCCTAGAAAGCTCTAATGTAAAGACCACTGTAATGCACTGCTTTGGTGGAAATATGAAATTAGTTAAAAGAGCAGAAGAACTTGGATACTATTTCTCAATTCCTACAAACATTGTAACGCTCTTACACTTCCAAGAAATAGTCCAAAGAGTAGACATTGCAAAAATCCTAACAGAAACCGATGCTCCCTGGCTCTCACCCTTCAAAGATAAGAAAAACGAACCTGCCTTCATCCCAGAAACCATAAAAAAGATCGCCGAAGTCAAAAACATGACCGCTGAAGAAGTCGAGAAAGTCATATTCATGAATTACCAGAGATTGTTCTAATGCCGAAAAGTTTTTATATTCTAAAACCAAATTACAGAGTATGAAAATAAGTATTGATACAAAAGAGGATTCTCACGAAGATATTAAGAAAGTTATTTCTATGCTCCAACACCTAGTAGGAGAAAGTGCAGTAACTAATAATCCCAACATATTCGAAGATAATGAACCACCAAAAGAGGAAGGAAATGTATTCGGAAACTTATTCGGAGAATCAAACACTGAAACATCGTCAAACACCGAAACTCCAGCATCCCCTACCTCAGAAGAACCATCAGAAGAAAAGAAAATAGAAATTAAAGATGATGTTCAAATGCAGGAATATTTCTAGTTACCAATAATCTTTGTCTGAGTATCTAATTCATCTCCATCTGCAGAATCAACAAGCTCTACTTTAATAGTTTCAGCCTTGTTTGACTTGTCGAAATAATAAGAATCAAATGTTTTTAAGGTCCCAGTTATCTTCTGCCCTACTCTAATAGGTATACTAAATGTGAAACTTGTTCTTACCAAAGCAGTCAACTCCGCATCAGAATCTTTATCATAAAAATACACTTTAAGAGTGGGCTTCAAATCTTCCTTATTATTATCAATTATATAATCAATACTTGTTATCTTCAAAGGATTTCCATGATCATCTGTTTCGAATTCGACATCATCGATAGTAAGGGTAATGGGTCCTCCACCTTTAGGACTATTATCCGGCTCGTCATCGGGCTCATCTTGAGGTTCGTCTTGTGGTTCATCCGGCTCGTCATCGGGCTCATCTTGGGGCTCATTCTGTGGCTCGTCATCAGATTCATCTGTATCATTTTCTACAACAACCTTTACAACCTTCTCATCAGAACAACTAAAAGGACAACCACTAAATGATTTAAATAATAAGATCATTATTAAGATGATGATAATTGTAACATAGATTATTCTTTCAATCAGAATCGGTTTATACCTAAACACGATCTCTTTTACTTCTTCCTTGTTTTTAACTCCTTTTTCCACAGTTCTAGTCTCAACAATATCTTTTTGCTTTTTCTTTTTTTTCTTCTCAGGTTCTGACGCAAAGTGTTTAAATAACTCTTCGGCCTCGTCTGACTTTGCCATTTTAA
>JBHPEA010000009.1:0-44634 GCA_042577505.1 Nanobdellota archaeon | reverse complement strand
TACTTATTATGAATAGTGATCCAAAAATTAAAAAGAAACTTCCCCAAAGTCTTGCTCAGAGATTTACTCCCAGAAGACCAAATAGTATGCTTTCACAACTTAACAAAGAACGTATTCACAGACTTATTGAACAAAAGAAAATGACTGCTAAGGGTCTTAGCGCTGTTAAACACGCATTTGATGCTTCAACAAAAGATTCAAAATGTGTAATCAGAATTGATATTCTCAAATTTTTGAAGGAAGATAAAAAAACTTGGGAAAACTTCCAGAAATTTCCTGAATCATACAAACGTATCCGTATCGAGTGGATAGAAGGAGCCAGAACTCGCCCTGAACTTTTTAAGAAGAGACTAAAGTATTTTCTTAAGATGACTGCAAAGAATAATAAATATGGTATGGTACAGTAATAGCTTTATGACGGTGTTCTTTTTCAACTTCTTCGGAGAACTTCGTTTTCCTCGACCACGCTGCGCTCTCGCCTGCGGCTCGGGGCAACTAACACCATTAGATACAATAAAAATAGGGGACTTTGGATACTTTTTTATATGTAGATTTATTAGAATGTATTATGGATAATTTTATGTTAATAAGATCAGGTATTTTCTTAGTAGCTGGCTTAATTTGCATTATCTTTCAAAAGCAACTTAATAATATTAAGAATCGTTTGTTTAGAAAACTTAATATTAAAAAATGGGTAAAAGATGAAAGAAAAACCTATGTTTATATTGGTATTTTCTTTATAATTATCTCAGTTATCTTACTTGTATATTCAATTACAAATTAAGTCCCTTATTTTTACTTCTCCGTTCGCTCTTCCCTTTTAATCTCAAACAAGCACTCCTTGCAATAAATTATAGATATAACCTGTTAATATTATAGCTAACGTAACTATTCCAAAGAATATCGCAATCAATTTTAATTTCATTGCCCTTCTTAAAATAACTGCCTCTGGAAAACTTAATGCGGCAATTGCCATCATAAAAGCTAGTGCTGTTCCGATAGGAACCCCTTTCTCAAATAACACCAAAGCAATGGGAACAATTGCAGCACAGTTTCCATAGATTGGCACACCTAATAAAACTGCCAATGGGACTGCAAATATACCCCCTTTACTAATCAACGATTGAACCAATTCGGACGGAACATAATTATGAATAACAGCACCAATTCCAACCCCAATTAGAATCCAAATCCATAATTTCTTCACTATAGATACAGCCTCATTATAACCAAATTGTACTCTTGATCTAAATCTTTCATATTTAATTTCCTTCACAACTTCTTTTTTCGCTATTAAGTCTTTAACCAGATATTTATCTAGTTTCATTTTACCAAGAATCAAACCAGATATGGTTCCAATTAAAACCCCGCTTATTACATATGCTAAAGTTATCTTCCATCCAAAAAATCCAAGCATTAAAATTACTAAGTATTCATTAACTATGGGGGATGTTATTAAATATGAAAATGCCACCCCTAATGGAATTCCTGCTTCTAAGAAACTTATGAATATTGGTATTGAAGAACATGAACAAAATGGAGTTATAGCTCCAAATAAAGACGCAATAAAGTTGCTTGACCCATATTTCTTTCTTCCTATCCATTTCTTTACCTTATTTTGCGATAAGTATGTTCTAAATATGCCGATAATTAAGATCATAAAAAATAGTAATAATAATATTTTAATCGAATCATAAATAAAGAAATTTAATGACTCGACCCAGTGCATAGATGAATCTAACCCAATAGAATAAAATATCCAATCAATTATTGCTTGGAGCACGATTCCTCACAACAACACTTCTTCTTTGACTTCTTCTCAAGTTTCTTATCCAATTTATCCATTAATTTACCGAAAAAAGTCCTTTTCTTATCAGCCATTTTAATCCTCCAACAATTTCTTTACTTTCCTTTTATTTTTGATACAACACATCAGATATTTATTTTCCTTACACGTTTCAACAATTCCTACTTTTTTTAGAATTTGAATATGCCTAAATATGACTGACTGATCTTTATTCAATAATTTACTTAGCTCACAGATACAAAGACATTCCTTCTTATACAATAAATGTTCAATAATTCTCAGTCTAATAGGTTCTGATAAAGACTTGAAGTACTCTGATTTTTCTTTAAAATCTTTCATTTGCATACATGTGCAAACGTTTAGTTTAAAAAGCTTCTCTTTTTGGGCAATTATAACTGGCAAAAGCTTTAAAAAAATCCACTACAAATTAATCTCTGTCTTAAGTAAAAATTTATAAACTTGGTATGAATAAGACAAATCAGGTGAAAAAATGAAATGTTCTTTATGTGGTGCAGATGCCAGTTACTTAGTTGCAGTAGATAGCAGAGCAAGCAGAATTCTTAAGCAGTTTGTTGACAAATATGCTGCAAGATGCAGACAATGTCAAGATAAAAAAGAACGAGGTTAAAAATGGATATGACAATCTTTTTCGCAAGACTTTGGGGAAGTTTCTTTTTAATTTTTGGATCACTATTCATAATAAGTAAACAACTAGGTAAGACAATTGAGATGACTAATGATAAAGCGTTTGTAATTTCTACTGGCTATATTACATTACTAATGGGATTAGTAACAGTAATATTGCATAATGTCTGGGTTGCTAGCTGGGAAATCTTAATAACACTATTAGGTTGGTCAACTGTAATTAAAGGGATCATGAAAGTTGGATTCCCAGAAAAAATTCATAAAGAAGCACAAAGATTCAAGAAAAAACAAATAGTCAGTGCAATATTCCTGATCTTATTAGGAATCTTTCTACTAATTATGAGCTTCTATAATTCCTAGCCACGCAAATCCCCATGAACTGCCATTTTATCAACTCTCTTAAGGATTTCGATGGTTCTAAGAATTTCAGTTTCATCCCTAAGCATATTTTCAAGTTCTTCGACTTTACATTCCTTAACTTGCCCTTCAAATTCCTGAATTCCAAGATGGAATAAATGTGGTGAGTTCAAATTGAAAACTAAGTAAACAATAGCACCATTAGAAGTCATAGCAAAAGGAAATCCATCCAAGTTTTGAAAGACTTGTGAATTACTTTCCGAATCCAAGAAATCTCTTACAATTCCTTTATGGTAAATCTCATGCACCTTATATCCCGAACCTGAGAATGGTACCACCCTTTGGAAGGTAGGATCGTACACAAGAGGATTCTTTTTCGTAATATTCCCAATCTCCTCTGGATCAGTAATCCTTCCACGACCATCCAAAATATCCCTTTTACTTACAAACAGATAATCATGAGGTGTTCTTGGCGTAGTAAAGTAATGAGGATCATTACCCTCAACAAAAGTAACCTCATACCCAATTTTAGAAAGATCAACGACACCTTTTACAGTTAACTCTAAACACCTCCCTTTCCGAGTATAAGGATTAAAATCTCGGAGGTCATCTACTTTGAAGTCTTTGTGATTATACACTATCTTAATTCTTTCTGGATGGGGAATCCCATATTCATTAATTCTAACTAATTTTTGTAAACCCCTCATCTGAGATTCGGAAAAAGAACTACTAATATCTTCCCTGCTACAACACACTGGAGCGCAAGTCGCAAGTAAAAGTAAATGCCTTCTTTTCATATAAGGAGAGGAGTTTTCCATAAAGAAAGGGAAATGAAATTACAGCTAAAAGTCTTTTGCAATTCAAAGAGTTTAACTAAAGAATTAATTATTTATACAAAAAGTTCATTTACGATAAGCAACATAAATATCTGCTTCAATCATCTTATCATCTTCAAAATAGTGATGTGTAAAATAAACATTTCCATCTTTATCCAATGTCGCTTCCGATGCAAGTGCAGAAAACATTTGCTCAGGAGTTTGCCATTCTCCATCGACTTTCTTTGACCTCCAAAGACCGTAATTTTTAGAAATCCACAATTCATTTTCTTCAACGTTTAACGCAGGCCAACCTTCATCATACCCCGAATTAACATTTTCTAAATTCTCAGGCTCTTGCCATTCACCATCAACTCTTTTAGACATCCATATGTCTAAACCACCTTTTCCACCAGGTCTTGAGGAATGGTAATATAATTCTGTACCATCTTTAGATATATGCAACTCTCCAACATCATATCCATGTTTAAAATCTGAGATTTCTGCAATAGACCATTCCCCATTAACAAATTCGGATGTTAACCAATGCATTCCTGTATAACCTTCCCGAGCGCCACAAATCCAAACTGTATTCCCTTGAAAAAACCCGCAACCATCTAAATGAGGTTCTCCTGGTTCAACAAACCATATCCTTTCAGGTTCACTCCATCCATTACCTTGTTTCTGAAATTTATAAATTCCAGTCACCTTATCAAAAGACTGTTCAATAACATCCATCTTATTATTTGGAGTAAACCAGATGTAAATAGTATTTCCATCAGGCATCACAAAAGCAGAATCTTCCGCACCCTTAGTATTAGCAGGATATGGTAATGGTACTGGTGCTTCATATTCATCAGTTTGTATCTCTGGAGGAAGCTTATCATTTTCAGGAGTCATTTTAACAGCATCCGCAGGAATTAAACTTTCTCTTGATGGAAACTCAGCAGGGTTATCGCAACCAATAACCAAAAGCACCACAAAAAGAATAATCCATTTCTTCATTTTAACTTAATTATACACCTGAATTTATTAAATGTTCCTATTAAGATAATGCCTCACTATCCAACCTACTCTTTGCTTTGTGACATTCTTTGCAAAGTGTTCGAAGATTAGCTTTCTCAAACAACTTTCCCCCCATTCTAACAGGTATGATATGGTCAACATCAAGTTCTCTTCTTCTATAACGCTTTTCACATATACTACACCTATATTTATCCCTACGCAAAATGTCCATTCTAACTAAGACCCATAAATTATTCCTAACAAATTCATCCATACATTTCTTAGAACAATAATGTCTTCTACCTGAAGCAACTAAAGAATCACAATTCCTACACAGTTTATTCCCCCAACTATCAATTCTATCTGGTGTTTCTGAAATTTTTGGGTAGCGGGTCATAATACCACTATTACGAAAAAATATAAAATAATTTTGATTAAAAATAAATAAATAAATAAATTTAAATATATAAACTAACAATTGATTCATATGTCAGAAAAATTTGGAGGGTACAAGGAATTTAAAGGATTCAAGAAAATTAAAGGAAGAGAAGTGGAAGTCGTAACCCATATTCACCATTGGATGGGCAGTGATTATGAGATTGGTTTTGGTGGTAGAGAACCTGAAATGATTTTACACGGAGATGATTCAATAAGGATGTGGGGCATCGATAATGACCCTATGGGATCTGAAGCCGAAGAAGTACACAACATAGCGGTAGAATTGCTAGAAAGAAATATGCCTCTTGAAGAGGTATTTAAGAGAATAAGATGGTTGGTTCAAAAAGTGCAGATTGAAATGAAAAGAGTAGAAGCATTTAAAGATGAAGCTCTAAAATAAGACCAACTAAACAGTCATTCAGCACAAGTGTTTTTTCTTCCAGAATAAGTCACTAACGTTCTATTTTGCATTAATTGATCAATTGTTTTTAGTGCATAATCAAATGTACCTTTACCCCACATATCTTGTGGATGGATAGCTACCCTTGCTAATTCACGATTTCTTAATTTCACATGTGATAAATATAAATCATACATTCGAATAACATAGTCTACAGCTCTTGGCTGAGACGCAAATCCAACTACTTCTGATTGAACATCTCCCTCAGAAAAAATACGTACCTTGTTCACATAAGTAGTATATTTAAAACCTTCATCTCTTACTGCTCTTTCAGAATCTGGATTCAATAACCATGCTGGTGCAACAAATCCTTCTGCACTTATTTCTGCGTTTTGTAGAATTTCTCTTCCTCTTTGTATTCTTTTTCTTGCTTCTTCATATCCAGTGTTTTGAAACTCTGCACATCCTTGTGCAAATACCTCTCCCATAAACCAACCAGCAAGAGTCCTATATGCTCTATTCCTAGATACATGTTCTAAACCATGATGAACTAATTCATCCCCTCCTTCTCTTAGTTGATGAAGCCAAGCTATAAATGAATCATCTTGAGATATATCATGTTGTAATTCGTAATTTGGAATGACAAGAATGCTTCTTGAACCTACCCCTCTTCGATCTAATTCTGATACAATTTCACTTAATTCTCCCCTAAATTTAGGGGTTACATCGTGAATTGATACTGTTAAGTATTTCTGTTCCATGTATTAATATTTCAACATTACTGTTTATAAACTTTTCTATTTGTTACCACTCTATAGTACTATACTAGTATAAATATTATAGCATATTAAGACAAATCTGATTTATAAAAACATTTATAAACACTACAACTGAATTCATATTATGAAAAAAGATGATAAAAGCTCATGGGCAACAGGTGGAGGTTTAATGTTGGGTCTTGGTATTGGATTTTTCTTCCTTCCAGAATCCCCTATGTCCTTTGTAGGCTCATTATTAGCAGGATTAGGACTTGGATTAATAACATCTGCTTTAATTTCAAAGAAATAATTACTCTCTTTGAGAATTGCCGTTAACTGCATTATTTACATAGCTTAAAATCCCAACGGTAGTCGACTACTGCATCAATACATTTTCTTACCTGCGGTATTTCCATGGAAAAAGGGAACCAAACTCGATATAAATAGATTATCCATAACTTATTTAAATAATGATTTCAATAACTAACCAAATGAAACCTACTGAAGTCCCAACAAGACACATCCACATCACCACAACCATTTTTATAATTTTAACAGGAATTGCTTTAGTCATATTCGGAAAAATGTGTTTGTTCTCCACACCCAAACCAAATTTCCCAATTCCTTTGACTAGTATGAATTTTACCTGTACATCTTCATTTTTAATACCGTTCGCAATTGTTGGTCTAATATTAATTTTAGTCTTATCATTTCTACTGGTAGCGTTCTTTAAAAGTTTCAAAACAGCACCAAATATCGAAAAAAAGCCAAAAGAAAAACTAAAATAATTAACCGACCAATCCATCACACTTGGTATCATTCTTACCATCAACAAAACAATTAGTATTTGTTTTTGGCAAATCTTTACAGAATCCCTGACACCTTAGAAATCCACTAACACGTCCTTGTTTAGCAAATGCCCTACAAGATCCAGTTACAACATTACCCTTCAATTCAAAACTTCTCTGAACATTACAATATTCTTCGACATCTTCATTACAAAAAGATTCACAAAGAGTAATTAATTCTTCTTTTGTTGGAAATTCAGACCCTGTTCTATCACCCACAGAACTATCATTACCCACATTTCCTTCTTCTGCACAACCAGAGATAATAATGACTAATAAAAACAGCATTATCAAGTAACTTCCGATTTTCATAGTCCTGAAAAAAAGGCAGATCTTTAAATTAGTTACGGTTACCTCACTATAAGCAATATTTAAATACAGTGTAAGTATACTTTAATTAAAAGATAATGTCAGAAACAATCATGTTTATTGGAGGGATAATTTTAGGTCTACTTTTTGCATTTCTATTATTTATTTTCATAACAATAATCATATCATACTTTAATAGAGAAAAATTCGATGAATTTACACCTAATGTCAGCATAATAATACCTTGTTATAACGAAGAAAAGAATATTGGTGATTGTTTAGAATCAATATACAAATCAGATTACGATTTAGAAAAATTTGAGGTATTGGTAGTTGATGATGGAAGCAAAGATAAAACAAAAAATATTGTAGAAGATTACCAAAATAAATACTCAAATCTCAGGTTAATAAAAGGAGAACACAAAGGAAAATCTGCAAGCTTAAACTTGGGTACAGAACAAGCTAAACATGAATTTATTCTAACTTTAGATGCTGACACAATAATAAAAGAAGACGCTATAGGAAAAATTCTAAAACCATTTGGTAAAAAAGATGTGGGTGCAACAAACGGATCGTGCATGGTTAAAAACAAAAACACGATTCTAAGTTTATTCCAAAACATGGAATACATCTACAATAACCTAATTAGAAAAAGTTTCTCTGACATGTTTAAAAACGGAATCTGGTTTTTCGGTGCTTTTGCTTGTTATAGAAAAAGTGTACTAGAAAAAATCGGTTATTTCAAAAAACATACATTAACAGAAGATATGGATATTGCATTGGAAATATACTCATCAGGTTACAGAGTAATAAATGTCCATGATGCATACGGATACACCATTGTTCCCATAACCTTATCAGCATTCTTTAAACAGAGAACTAGATGGTGGTTAGGAGTTTTGCAATCTTTAAATAAAAGTAAAAAATTGTTCTCAAGAAAGTCAAGTCCCTCTATATTATTCCTTTTCGTCAACCAATACTGGTGGACTTTCTATGCCTTAATTTCACTCCCATTAATTGCCTATCAATATTCATTCTGGCTAGTCCATAACACAAATACATTTACAGAATTATTCATGTACACATTCAGGTGGTTTACATTTTTAGGTCCCATACATGTTATCTATATGATTCCAGAATGGGGTATATCTTTTTTCAGTATATTCGGAGTTCTCTCAGGAATAATTAGTGTTGGAATGATGATATATGCCCTCTATCTATTCGGACATAAACTTAATGTCAAGAACATTATCGTTTTATTCTTCTACTTCCCCTATTGTATTGTACTCAATCTAACCATAACATTTAGCCTATTAAGAGCGTTAATATTCAAAAAAAGTTACTTCATATCTTAATTTACTTCTTTAAATTTTGAATAATGACATTCGCCGATATTATCACTAAAATCCCGATAATAAGAATGAAAAATGTTGAAGGAGGGATAATTTCATCCAAATCGATTATTAATCTTCCAACAATTTTCCCATTTTTTCTATTAAGACTTCTATCCGGATTAGCACTCACACCAGTGAATTCCTCCATTAAACTTGGTGAGCAACCTTTCGTTAAATGCCCTTCACCAGCATCTAATAGAGTAACAATTTGACTACACGTGCAACCAGACGTAACATCCATATCATAAACCAAGCTCTTATCATTATTCTTACCTATTTCAAATGCTCCAAAATCACCATTTTGACCGTATTGATTTGGATTTAATTTTATAAAATCTAAAACAGAATCCAAACAATTGTCATCAAAACAATCATTAATTTCGTCATAATCCTCATCAACGTCATCAACTACATTGTTGCAATCATTATCTTTATTATCACAAACTTCGCTTACTGGGGCAATTTTCTCTTGAATATAATAATAATTACCATCGTCGTCACATTGAGAAATCTCAACCTGACATTCACCAACATTACCCCCTGGCAAATTATCATCAGTCACTTTTGTTGTTCCCGGATACTGAGTTAAATCAGAATCGTCACAATCAATTGGACCACATTGTCCACCATCAATTGCAAATCCATCTCCATCTACGTCTGTACAACCAGTTTCTTCTTCACCAACATTGAAAATTGGTTCAACATCTGCAAGTTTCCTTTCTGTCCATTTTACTACGTGCCAATTATGTTTGCCTGGTCCATTGACGTTATTGTACCCACCTTGAAAGAAAACATAATCCCCTGTAGTAACAAAAGATGTGCCCGCTCCTGAATAAGAACCCATATCTGCCTTTGCTGTATAAATGTGGTTCCGATTCTTATCAAATCTATATAAAGTCTGTGCGAATTTATTATTAACATCTTTCTGAGTTCCTGAAAGAAGGAATCCTGCTTCATCAACAATAAGATCGTAGAAACTATCAGATGGCCCGGGTCCATTATACTCAAACTCCCAAATGATATTTCCATCTAAATCATACTTGTAAAGAATTGCACGGAAATCTGTAGTACTTTCATCAATTCTTCCAGTAATATAAACCTCATCGTTATAGATCTTTAGATCATACAGGAAACCACGATAAGCTCCAGAAATTTCCTTTTGCCAAACTAAGTTCAAATTGGAATCAAGTTTTGCGACATACCCTTTGTAGTTAGGGCGATTAATATATCCTGAAATGTAAACATTTCCAGAAGTATCCAGAGCAATCGCTCTTCCGTAATCATATTTTCCTGGATATGGATTGAGAAACTTATCCTTAATTATATTTCCATTTTTATCAAAATGGCCAATGTAAATTTGGTCTTGGTGAGCTGAACCTCTAGCATCCGATCCAACAAGCCAGAAGGAGTCATCAGGAAGAACAACAATATTGTGACCAGTGATTTCACTTTGAGCGCTTTCCCCATACAGAAACTTAGACCATAACTTGCTTCCACTTGCTGAGTATTTCACCAACCACATATCGGTGAAATAATTACCACTATAACCTGAACCAGCCATTATGTAATTTCCCTGAGAATCAACGCCAACACCATAGCATCGATCATGATACCCTGTTCCATGCTTAATTGTTTGAAGCCTTTGCAAATCTTTAGAATATTTCATTACTACCATATCATCCCTACCTTTTCCACCATAACCTTTTCCTCCAGCAATAATGTTACCTTGCGAATCTTGTGTTAAAGACCACGCAACATCGACACCACTTGTTGCCCACGTATCGCTGGCAACTTCAATTGCCGGAACTTCCATTGTATTCTCAAAACTTGAATCTAAAAATGCAGAAGGATTACCATAATATACATAAATTGACGAAGATCCTGGATGAACATCTGTTTTCACCCACACTTTTGCAGAAGAAGCATCGTAACTTTGAATCCAGAATGGTAAAATAGTAACTCCATCAGAAGCAATAAATCTCAAATCAGAATAATCATAGTTCATATCGGAATCATAGCTAATATCAAGCAAAACCTGGTAATCATCTAAAGCAACACCTGGATTAGAGAGGGCTATCTCTCTTCTAAATCCCCAATCAGGATTATACCATTCAGCGTAAGCTAAACTAGAGTAAATAACAGTAAACAATAACATCATCAGAATGAATTTTAAAGCTTTCATAGTTTAACACCTCATTTACTTACCCTTAGACAATGTAATATATAAAATTTTACCCTTCTACCCCTATTAAAGTCTACGATACATATTTAAATACAAAACTTAGGAAAGCAGGTATGAGAAAAATATTACTGATATTAACAATGATTATACTCCTCAGCATTGCAGTAATAGCATCCGCTCCAGCACCTTCTCCAAAATGTTACGCTGAAGGTGTAATAAATTCTGTTGAATTCAAAGATGCTTATAATGATCCCTGTGTTGCAACAAATTCCTGTCCATCAGATGGAGAAAACATACATCCGGCAAGATATTACTTAATGGTCCAATTAAACTTAGTAAAATACGTCAGCGGTGAAACAAAATATAGAACCTGTGAAGAAATGCTTCCTTTAAACACAGAACAAAAAATATTCTTAAACAAAGATGAAGTTAAAGAAGGAGATACATTCAAAAAAGGTCTAGAAATAAAAGGCCAAGTCTCAAGTTTCTGGGGAAAATCATTTGATTCATATGAAGTCGAACCAATGCCTGCTGGAAAATGCGACATTACAACCGATTGTAAATCAAATGTTTATCCAAAAGCAATTATAATTCTATTAGTAGTACTAATTCTTCTAATAACAACTTTTATAGTATTATTCTTGAGAAAGAAATAGAGTTTAGAGAATAAATACCCTGCAACTCTTCCTAAGAAATCATTACTAAAATAAGAATTTTACCCATGCCCATGTCCAGGACCATATAAAGTAACTAATGCAATGATTGTAATCCCTAAAACTATAGCAAAAACATGAATAATAGTGTCCCTAAGTTTACAATGTCTGTGTAATTGAGGAACCAAATTTGAAGCTGCTATATAAATGAAATTACCAGCTGCAAAGGGGATTATAAAGTCTGAAAATCCATGCATTTTATCAATCAAGATTATACCTACAACAGCACCAACTATAGCTGTAATGGCAGATAAGAAATTAAACAACAAAGCTTTCTTTTTCGACAATCCGGAATAAAGTAAAACACCAAAATCTGCAATTTCTTGAGGAATTTCATGAAATATAACAGATATAGTAGCTGTAATTCCCAATGTAATATTAATAGCATAAGCTCCCGCGATAACCAAACCATCAAGAAAATTATGCACAGCATCCCCTACCAAATTTACAGGTGCAAGGTTATAAGCATGACCATGTCCATCTTCACGAGAACATTTTTCACTATGTTTAAAATGAACAAATTTCTCTAGAAGAAACATTACAATAAAACCCAATAAAATATACAGTGCAATATCAAACTCATATCCATGCTCTACAACTTCAGGTAGAAAGTCCATAAACACAGTACTCAATAAAACTCCTACGGACATACTTAGTAAAAACAACAATATCTTACTCGAAATCTTCTTCTTAAGCAAGAATGGAACAGCAAAAACTACTGATATCAAAGATACGATTATTACACTAACCAATACATATCCGACTTCCATGTAGCAAATAATTCCTCCTTAGTTTATAAATATTAATGAATTTCATAATAATTGTTAGACTACTAAAAGAAATATTTATTAATCTAGAGTAAAAGGATAAACTGAGGTGAATAAAATGCCCAGAGTCGTACATTTCGATTTACCAGCAGAAGATCCAGAAAAACTAAAAGAATTCTATGAAAAAGTGTTTGAATGGAAATTTGATAAATGGAATGATCCATCAGGACAAATGGAGTATTGGTTAATTACAACAGGAAAAGACGAACCAGGCATCGATGGGGGGATGGCAAAGAGAAAATCCCCAGATGAACAAATAGCTAACACTATAGGGGTGCCAAATGTGGATGAGTACATAACTAAGGTCCAAGAAAATGGTGGAACTATTCTCATGCCAAAAATGCCAATTCCTGGAGTTGGATGGATTGCAAGTTTCAAAGATCCCCAAGGAAATAAACATATGATCATGCAAGACGACAAAGATGCAAAATAAAGAAGTAACCCAATATTTTGAGAAACAAAAATCTCCTCAAAAGGAGATTTGCAAGAAACTAAGAAAAATGTTACTAAAAACACTCCCAAATATCAAAGAACAAAAAAAATTAGGAGTTGCATGGTATGGTAAATATTACATTGTTGGTCTAAAAGACAGTGTCAATTTAGGTTTCTCTGTAAAAGGATTATTAAAAAAAGACAAAGACAAATTCAAAGGAGCTGGAACTACAATGAGACACCTTAAATTCAGGGACACAAAAGAAATTAACGAAAAAGAAATGGCAAAACTAATTAAACTCGTAGATAAAAAAGCAAAATGTAGTAGTTGTTATAAATGATAACCTTATTTCATTCCCTACTAATTGCAGTTGCAATAAATTTAGCCCTATTCATCCCAGCATTTCTTTTCAAAACAGACAAGCTTACTGATCTAAGCTATGCATTAACTTTCATCATCTTAGCATCACTGGCTTTCTTTTTCAACAACTATTCATTTCTGAATCTGATTATAACATTAATGATTATCATTTGGGCATTAAGACTTGGAGTTTTCCTTTTTTTTAGAATAAGAAAAATGAAAAGAGACAAAAGATTCGATGGAATTAGAGAATCTTTCCAAAAATTTATTAGATTCTGGATTATACAAGCTTTCGCTGTTTGGATAATTTTAATCCCCTCGATACTATTTCAAAATTTAGAAAATAAATCACTATTTATTATTGGTATTTTCGTCTGGGCAATAGGATTGATAATTGAAAGTACAGCAGATATACAAAAATATTTATTTAAGAAATTGAAGAAAAACAAAGACATGTTCATCCAATCAGGTATTTGGAAATACTCCAGACACCCTAATTATTTTGGAGAAATTTTATGCTGGATCGGAATATATCTTTCTGTTTTCCTATCTTTAAATTTAACAAATAAGATTATCGCTCTAGTAAGCCCCCTTTTCATCACAATGCTTTTACTATTCGTTACAGGAATCCCTCCCCTAGAAAAAAGTGCAGATAAAAAATGGGGAAAACATAAAAAATACAAAGATTACAAAAGAAAGACAAGCATTTTAATCCCCTGGATACCAAAGAAATAGTTAATTCTTAATTAGATTTATCAGATACTTTATCTGCCTATACTCTCCATAATATCTATAAAATTTGGGTTTCTGTTTAACACGCTCGATCAATCTCCTCACAATAACACCCTTATCCTTCCTTTTTGGCTTCCAATCATTACATAATTCCCTATTAAATCCACTAATGTCTATTTTTTTATTGGTAACAAAACCTCTTCTCTTCATTTCAGTCCTAATAAGATCATGTCTCTTTCTAATATACTTCAACTTATTCTTAAAGAACAAAATGTGGCCCTTGCCCAACCTAAATCCCTCTGGAATCTTACCCAACCTTGGATATTTCTTTACATATCCAATAAACATTAAGATCTCATTATACTCTGCTATTAAATGTTGATCAGGTAAATTTCTGGGATTGATTAAATTGATCCTCACCATTTTAATTCAATAAATAAATCGACAAATTCAAAACAGAAGCAAAACTTACCCATAGAATATATGGAATCAACAAATATGCAGAAATCTTATTTATTTTATAAAAAAAGTAAATTGTAACCAGTATAGCCATCCATAAGAATATTATCTCGATAAATGCAAAAAAGGTATTTTGTAATCCAAAAAATAAAACGGACCATAAAGCATTAAGTACCATCTGAACTCCAAAAGCTACAAACGCTTTCACATGAACTTTCTTTATCCAAACTAAATAAAGAGAAATACCCATCAACATATAAAGTATCGTCCAAACCGGACCAAATAACCAACTTGGAGGATTAAAAGAAGGTTTAACCAAATCAACATACCAAGTTGAAACAGTACTCGCCGTAAAGAATCCGCCTATAGCGCTTGCTATGAAAGGCACTGCCAATGATACTATAAGCTTAACAATTTTCTTCATAAGTAAATTTTCTTTTATTAGTATATTAAGTTTACCTTTTCAACAATATTTATAAACCCACGAAATAAAAATAAGGAAGAGGTGAATTAAATTGGCTAAGAAGAAGAAAAAATGCGAGATAAAACTTGATGAATGTAAGGGCGGAGGAGGTTGTGCATACATCCTGGGAGTAATTGGTGCAGCTGTCTACTACATTTCAATTGCAACTGGATTCTGGAATGGTGTCGTAGGACTCCTGAAAGCACTTGTATGGCCTGCATTCCTTGTACATGGATTATTGAGGCTTATCGGAGCGTAAGCAAAATTATTCCCTGAAGTATGGACTAAACACATGCCTAGGTTGTTAAAAAAGAATGAAAAGAATAAGCATAGCCTTAATCACAGGAGCCTTACTAGGTATTTTCTGCATAATAGGTGTTAGTCTAAGACTTGGTTATACAGGAAACGAATTATTTATTCTAGCTACATGGGTAAATAGGGTTGTTATGGGATTAGTGATAGGTTTAGCCCCTTATTATAAAATAAAGAATAACACAAAAAATAGTATCATACGAGGAGCATTCTTAGGATTTATAATCAGCGGTTCATTTTACCTTTCAACAGCTTTTTATGACACTCCAGGATTTATTGCAGGAATCATTTATGGTATTATAATAGACTATGTTGCAACAAGATACGACTAAACGATATCAATATCTCTTAAGCAATCTACCACTAAATTTTGGCACGATACCAACATCTGCTTTAACCTTTCATCTTGAGTTGCTTTCTTTATCTGATTTATTCTATCAAGAATCTGTCTAAAAAACCTAATTAAGTCCCCCTCAAGTAAGTTTGTATAGTCAAGAATATCAAATATACTTTTATTGTAATAGCAAGGATGTATTAAAGATGTAAGTTCTCCGAGTGATTCAAACCTAGGATCTTTGTTAACATAGTCGTCTTTCCTTATCGCACTTTTCAATTGATTTAAAAAATCAGAAGGAAACAGCTTATAGAACTCAGTTTTTTCCCTTGACTCATAGCAAATACAAGCTAAAATCATAAGGATCTGATACTCATTAAGGTTATGATAAAAATCAGTCGCAAAGATTTCCCCAATAAGTATTTCATCAGCATATATTTGAGAAGAAAATTCTCCTTTATCAGTTAAAATGCCATTCTCAATATAATTTAATTTTATTAATTTTCTTTTAATTTTTTCAAATCTAGCTTCAAACATATTTGTTTTAATTCTAGAGTAACCTTTCCCAAATTTCTGATATGTAAAGAAATTATCCTTCAATATCTGCTCAATTTCATCTTGTTCATGGTTTTTAATCAAATTTAAAACTGTATTTACGGATAATTTAAACTGGGATTCAATTGGATCAACATCAACATCAGTTATATTTTTCATCAGAGAATAATCAAAATCCCTCCTATCTATCATAGCATAAGCAAATCCTTCTTTATCTATCCCTCTTCGACCTGCACGACCAGCAATCTGAAAATATTCTTTAGAATTAAGAAATCGAAAATTAAAACCATCAAATTTCCTTAAAGATTCAAAACAAACTGACTTTGCAGGCATATTTATTCCAACAGCAAAAGTTTCTGTTGTATAGAGTACATTAATCAATCCTTGGCCAAACAACTCCTCAACTATTTCTTTAATTATTGGAATTAAACCAGCATGATGGAAAGCTATACCATAAGGCAACGTCCTCAGTAACAATTTTGTGGATTCCAACTCTTTAATCTCATGAGACGATGATTTCAATTTATCCCTAATAAAAACACCAATTTTAGGATTAATTTTGAAAATGTTAGCCTTCAAAAGCTGACTAGCGCTGTCCTGACATTTTTTCCTTGAGAAATTAAAGAACAAACAAGGTAATTGATCCTTTATATCCCTAATCAGATCTATATGTGAGGGAGCTTTCATTCTTGGCCTTCTTGAACGCCTTCGACCCCTAATATAATTATAATCAGGAATATCTGCAACATCTTTAATAGCCGTCAACGTAGTAATTCCTAATTCTGAATCAAAGAATTTCTTAGCCAAAGGCACAGGCCTTACACTATTAACAACAACATCCACTTTGTGTTTTTTTATTGCCTCTATCCACTCTGCAAATTCCTTTGCATTTGGAATGGTTGCTGACAAGCAAAGAAAACGAACTTTTGATTTTGAAAAGATAATTGACTCCTCCCATACATAACCACGTTCGATATCATTTATGTAATGAATCTCATCGAAGATGACATAAGAGATAGTGTCCATTAGCGGATCTTCACTTAATGCCATATTTCTATAAATCTCCGTCGTCATTATAAGAATAGGGGCTGATGGATTCTTAACAATATCACCGGTCAACAAACCAATCTTTTCTTTCCCATATTCTTCACAGAAATCTTTGAACTTTTGGTTCGACAGTGCTTTAATCGGAGCGGTATATATTACCTTGATTCCTTTTTTGATATATTTATTGATAATATAATCTGCAATTAATGTCTTTCCAGAACCGGTTGGTGCTGAAACTACAACAGAATGATTGTCCTCTATTGATTTAATTGAGTCTTCCTGGAAACTGTCAAGAAGAAGGTTCTTGTAACGCATGTTTTAAAGAATTAATTTAATGTTTAATAAAAGTTATGATTTCTTTTTTCTAGCTTTCTTTTTTTCCTTTACTGGCTTCTTTGCAATTTTCTTAGGTTTCTCTTCTTCAACAGGCTCTTCTTCTTGAACATCCTCTTCCACCTTAACATGTTTTTCAAGTATACTCAAGATCCTGTCAAGTTTTTTATTAATTTGATCAATGTTTTCTGTACTTCTTGGTTTTCCAAACTCAGATCTTGAACCAGCTTCATTGCTTCTGTCTCTAAAACAATCACTACAGAAAAGAGGTTTTCCTTGTGTTGGTTTGAAAGGAACTTCACAATCCTCACCACATTTACTACATACTCCTGAATGCATCTCGACGTTATCAGAAGGTCTGTCCCTTCCACCAAACGAAGAACGCTTCCTGTCAAATCTATTTCCTCCAGTCCGTCTGTCGCCAAATCTACTTCCGCCAGAACGTCTATCATCAGACCTACTTCCACCAGAACGCCTGTCACCAAATCTACTTCCACCGGAACGTCTATCGTCAGATCTACTTCCACGCTTCTTGCCAAGATACTGATTAAAGTCTCCCATAATGTGAATTTAGATACCCATTCAGCTTATAAAGCTATGGTGAAAAGATATAGATTAAAACATATATAAGACTAAATAAGATCAATAATTTTTCTCAAAGTTGGATTATAACTTTTTTACCATCGTTTCAATCAAATTTTCAAAACCCCATTTCTTATAGATTTTATGGGAGGGATTCCTATCTAATACATACAAAACAACATACTTACATTTCTTCATCTTAAACCATTTAAACAAATGGTTTTTCAACTTGGAAGACAACCCCCTTCCCCAATAGTTCTTGTCAACCCACAGATGTTGCAAAACCCCTCTTTTCAAAGGTTTAAACACGAGATGATTATAAACTTCAATAGAACCATAAACAAAACCTATAATTTCATTATCATTCTTAAGAACCAAAAAACGACCATTGGGATTCATTATCTCCTTCAAAACAGATTTCCTTATTTTAGGGTGTGATTTTTCAACTTCCCTAAAACACAACATATCTTTAGGTTCGAACTTACTCAAATACTCTTTAAACTGGATCATAAGATCAACAATAACATCCAAATCTTTTTTAGTCGCAGTAACAATCTTCATAACTAAGAACTCATTAGTGGGCTATTTAAAATTTTCTTAATAAACTTAAATCCCTCCACCGTGCTCATAAACTTCTGTACTAAGAACATAATGCCCACAAGCCCCTTCTTCCTTTTTAATTACCTTCCCATTATCCATCCTTAATGCATACCTATCTCCCCCACTTCTACATATATCAGACAATAGACAAGGTGAAGGATGGTCCTCACATTTTAATATCTCAGCTACTTGAAATTCAATATTATTAACTTGAGGGCACATAACCCTCTCGTTTAAGACAATATTGCCCATAGAAAATAGAGAATGAACCTTATTTTATAAGAATTACTTCACTTTCTTCAATTTATTAACACTATATTCCTTCCCAGGTTCTAATCCAAATTTTCTCTTAACACTGGCATCCGCTTTTTTCATAGCGTCATAAAGTGGATCTTTTTGTCTCTCATCTTTTGTTATATCTCCTTCTCCTTCTGCGTACTTAAAAATTGCATCTGGATTTTCATGAAGATCCTTGATTAACCCCCTTTCTTTTAATATTCTATCTTTCGAATAAAACTCCTCTGGATAACCATGCCCTCTAATAGCTTCTGATACATCAGCTACATATTTTTCATCTTCTGCCCTCAACAATTCAGGATTTTCAGAAACAACATACAAATGTGGAACACTATATCCCATCAAAAGTTCCGTCGCACCCTTACCTCTTTTTTCCTGTTTTTTGTCAACCATTTACTTTCCTTTTACTTTCAAATATAAATATTTAATGTATAAGCTTTATAAAACAACTGATCTTTTCAGTCGAAAATGCCTAAAACGCCCCAATACATAAATGTGATGAGATACAGAGAGGGTTTTTATTCACATTATTTTTCTGGACAAACCTGCGGTACTGGATATGCTGGGGGTACTATAGAAGAATGTGTAGAGAAAGTTACTAGGATCGCAAAAGAACAAATGCAAGAAGGTGAAATTCAAATCAGGAGTAGGCTTACATTGAGAGACAAATATTTTCATAGACAAGATCTCGGAAAAGTTGAGTTCCAAAGATTAGTAGAGATATTAAATAATGGAAACAGCGAACATAGATTTGTTACAGAATAATTATCTCCTTCTAAATGGTTTTCTATGCTGATTTCTCGACGATCCCCTTGGATTATAACTTCTTGATTGAGATCTTCTATCATCTGTTCTTATCATATCAATTCTTTTCAAGAAGGGCCTTTCAATTTTCTGAATATTATAATCAGGATAATCTTGAATAACCCTGGAAAAGTTATCATAATCTCTATCACAAATTAAATTTACAACCATTCCTTCTTCACCAGCTCTTGCTGTTCTTCCAATCCTATGAACATAATCAACAGGATCATTTGGAATATCATAATTGTAAACATGAGAAACATTGTCGATATGCAATCCTCTAGCAGCCACATCAGTACAAACTAATACTCCAACTTTCGCTTTGTTAAAAAGTTCAATTGTACGTGTTCTTTTATTCTGTGTCAATCCACCATGAATTGAGATCGCTCTTATTCCATTCGCTTTTAGATTTTTTACAACAAAATCAGTATTCCTTCTAGTATTACAAAATACCATAATTAATCCCGATCTGTCTTTCTCAAATAAATGTAAAAGCAAAGAAATCTTAAGATTTCCAGTAACATCATAATATACTTGTTTTAGCTTACTTGGATCAACCATTTTAGTTGCAGTAACATTAACATGATCATACATATATTTTCTTGCCAAATCTTTTATTCTCTGAGAAATTGTAGCAGAAAAAAACATCGTTTGCCTTTTAGTCGGACAGATTTTAATTATTTTCTCTACATCTTCAATAAATCCCATATCAAACATTCTATCAGCTTCATCTAAAACTAAAACCTTAATTTTTGACATGTTTATTGTTTTCCTTTCAAGATGATCTAATAATCTTCCAGGAGTTGCAACTACAACATCTGCTTTTCTTAAATCAGAAATTTGTGGATTTATAGATACTCCCCCATAAATGGCAATAATATTCATCTTCTTATGTATGGACATAACTTTCAATGATTCCTTAACTTGTTCAGCTAACTCTCTAGTTGGTGTTAAAATTAATGCTTGTAATCCTTTTCCAGAAAATACCTTTTCAATAATTCCACATCCAAAAGCAAGAGTCTTTCCAGAACCAGTTGCCGATTCTCCAACAACATCTTTTCCTTCCATTATAGCAGGAATTGATCTACCTTGAATTTGAGTTGGTTCCTTAAAACCTAAATTCTTTATAGCCGTTAATAGCTGGTGGCTTAAGCCAAATTCTTCAAATATCATATTTACCTCGCAGCACCTACCTAGAAAAAGCGAAATGTCATGTATATGAGCAAGTGCTCTCCCATTATCAGTAATGCTCTATAAAATTACTAATGTCCCTCCCCTTTAAAAACCTTTCGGTTTTAACCACTAAAGAGGGACAAAAAAAGATTTACTGACCTTCTTCAGGTTGTTCTTCGGATTCTGCAGGAGCTTCTTCAGCTGGAGCATCTGCAGCTTCCTTAGCAACGTTAGCAGCCTTTGGACCTCTGTCCCCTTGCTCTACGTCGAATGAAACGGAATCATTTTCTCGAATTGTGACGCCATCTTTTAATCCTGTTTGATGTACAAAGTACTCCTTTCCGTCTTCTCCTTCAATAAAACCAAATCCTTTCATCTCATTAAAAAATTTTACTTTTCCTTTCATTTTTTTTCCTCACTTTGTTGTTTGTTGACCTTTATTTGACATTCATCGCAATAGTACCGCTTTGCTTCGCCTTTGCTTACAACGAACCTCTTTCGACACCACATGCAATTTTTGACAATCTTATAGTCAACCATAACATAAGAGAAATCACTTCATTTTTAAAGCCTTCTATTTTTACTAAGTTATTCCTCTTTTTTATCACAGTGTGACAATAGATTCAATGTATAGAATTGGAAAAAAGTGACGTTTTTTCGAAAGATTGTAATCATTCCAGAAATATTGAACATTTATCAATTTCTCTTACGATCAAAGACATTAATCTACCGAAAAAATATACATTTAACATATGAATCCAAGAAACAAACCTAAGAATATGCGCCGGTGTTGGCCAACCAGGTAGGCCGCTGAGCTGAACCCTCAGTATCCAATAGGATATCAGGGTTCAAAAAGCTTTCGGTATCCGGAGGCAATGGAATTCCCTGCACCGGCGCGCATCTATTATTCTCTTTAATTTCAGATAATAACAACGTTTAAATAGCTCAAAATCATACCCAGAAGGAAGAAAATGGGTGTTTTTGACGAGGTATTAAAAGAGGGTGAAAGTCTATTCAAGAATGAAATAGCTTTAGATTTCTCATTCCAACCAAAATTAGTTCCATACAGAGAATCCCATCAAAAACAAATAGCTAGCTGTATAAGACCATTATTCGATGAAAGAAATGGAAAAAATATTATTCTCCACGGTAAACCCGGTCTAGGAAAAACAGTTGCAACAAAACATGTTCTTTGGGAACTAGAAGATTATGATGACGTTGAAACAATATACATCAACTGTTGGCAAAAAAATTCTTCCTACAAAGTCATATTAGAAATGTGTGAACACATAGGATACCGTCTAACTCACAATAAAAAAACAGATGAACTTTTCAAAATAGTCAGAGATGTTCTAAACAAGAAAGGAGTAGTTTTTGTATTTGATGAAATTGACAAACTAGAAGACACAGACGTACTCTATATGGTAATGGAAGAAATGTATCGAAAAAGTATCATAACCATCACCAATTACAAATCTTGGTATGACAACTTAGATACAAGATTAAAATCAAGAATGATTGCAGAAACTTTAGAATTCAAACCATATACACTAGAAGAAATAAAGGGGATTCTTGAACAAAGAATGAAATACGCATTTGTCGACGGTGTATGGCAAGACGATGCATTTGAAGTTATAGTTAACAAAGCCTACGAACTACAAGATGTTAGAACTGGATTATACTTAATGAAGGAATCCACTACAATAGCTGAAGACAAAGCTAGAAAGAAAGTAACATTAGAAGAAAGCAAAGAAGCCGTTTCTAAACTTAACCAATACACAGTCCATGAAGACAGCTGTTTAAGTGAAGATGAAAAGAGAATTCTTGACCTAGTCAAAAAAGAAGATTCTAAGATAGGAGACTTGTTCACACAATACCAAGAACACGGTGGAAAATCTGCCTACAAAACCTTCCAAAGAAGAATTAAGAAACTAGAACAATCTAAATTCATCGATGTAAAGAAAACAGAAGGTGGAAAAGAAGGTAACACAACCCTCGTCGGGTTGCGCGAAGTTACAAAAAAGTTGACTGAGTTTTAAGCTTTATTCATATCCTCTCTAACCGCTTCTTTCGCTCTCGCTAATGCCGTTTCGACTTTCCCCTCTAAGTCAGCAGCATGCGTTATGGTTTGCTTCAATAACTCGTGTGCCTCTTTATTCTTAGATAAGAAATCATGCAATTCATCCTCATTCTCCCCTAATTCTTTCAGAGCTACAGTAACCTCATGAATTACAAAAACAGCCATATCAAAATATTGTTTGATTGCGTTATCGACAGCCTCTAATGCTTCTTTCTCTCCTTTCGCAGTTTTTTTAGACTGATGGAATAACTTAATAGCCTTATTAACTTCAATTCTTGCTGTCCTTATTTCACTAATTCTACCTAAATTCTCTAAGTATCCTACTCCTTCTTCTGCCATTATAAACACCTCGTTTTGACCATAATTGGTTTTTTAGTAAAAAAGAGTGCAAGATATATTTAAGTTTATCGCCCTAATATCTTATTTCGAAGGTAGTGAATTCATTATTAGGCTCAGAATAGTTAATATCGACTTTAGTCACGTTGGCTAACTCGGGGCCTTCATTACAAAACTCTAACAACGTTTTGATTGATTCCTCAGAACCTTCACATACAATCTCAACACATCCATCAGAAGTATTACGTACATATCCTTTAAGACCTAATTTCTTACCAATTTTATCAGTTGTTGCTCTAAACCAAACACCCTGAACTTCTCCGTGAACAACAATTTTCGCTCTTTTCATGAAAAATATCAAATCTAGCCCTTTTTTATATATTTCTAAACCAAAACCTTATTAATGGATAATTATCCCTAATATCTTCAGGATGAGCTTAGCATTAAAGAATTGTAAGATCCTGAAAAATAAGTTGATTTCTACAGATGTTCTTATTGAGAAGGGTAAGATCTCTAAGATTGGTAGGATTAAGAAAGCAGATAGGGAAATAGATTGCGATGGTAATATTATCTTACCTGGATTAATAGATCCCCATGTACATATGAGAGAGCCGGGGTTAACATACAAAGAAGGTTTTGTTACTGGAAGTAAAGCGGCGCTAAAAGGTGGGGTAACAACATTTTTAGACATGCCCAATACTAAGCCACCAGTTCTTACTGTAAAAGACCTACAAGAAAAAAGAAAGATCGCAAAAAAATGTGCTGTCAACTATGGATTCCACTTTGGAGTATCATCAAACAATCTAACTGAAATAAAAAAAGCAAAAAACATTGCTTCAGTAAAAATATTCCTCAATGAAAGCACTGGAAATCTAAAAGTAGACAATATTGACATTGTAAAAGCAGTAATTAAAAATACAAGAATAACTTGCTTTCATGCTGAAGAAAGTGCAGTAAAAACTGTGTTAGATATTTACACTAAATACAAACATGATCATAATAAAATCTACTTCTGCCATATCTCAAAAAAAATGGAGATAGATATGAAAAAAGGAGATGCTTACTTTGAAGTAACTCCACATCATCTATTCCTAACAAAATCGGATGAAAAACGATTGAAAGGATTCGGATTAATGAAACCAGGTCTAGCAAAAAAAAGTGACCAAAACGCATTATGGAAAGGAATCAAAAACAAAAAAGTGGACACTGTAGGAACTGATCACGCACCCCATACAATCGAAGAAAAGAAATCTAAGAATCCCCCTTTCGGTGTACCTGGAATAGAAACAATGTTACCTTTACTTCTAAATGCGGTCAACAAAAAGAAAATAAAAATCATTGACATCCAGAGACTATGTTGTGAAAATCCAGCTAAGATATTCAAGATAAAAAACAAAGGAAAAATAAAAGTAGGGTATGATGCTGACTTAACTTTAGTAAACTTAAAAGGAAAAACAAAAATAGATAATAAAAGCATCGTATCAAAATGTAAATGGTCACCATGGCATGGAAAGGTATTAAAAGGTTCTATCGAAATGACAATCGTTAATGGTTTAGTGGGTTACAAACAAGGTAAGTTTTACAAAACTCATGGAAAAGAGGTGACTTTCGGATGAAATTAGCAGGAGTTGAATTTTCACACCCTATCTTTAACGCAGCTGGTCCTAATGATGAGACTTTAGAACAACTCCATATAATAGGAAAATCAAATAGTTCTGCAGTCATGATGAAAACATGCACCTTGGAACCTAGAGAAGGAAATCCTAAACCCCGGTATTATGAAGACGAATTAGGAAGTATAAATTCATCAGGATTACCTAATGCTGGTTACAAAGAATATGGAAAGTATGCTCCAATTCTAAAAGCAGCTTACAACAAACCAGTTATTGCATCTATGATTGGTATGAAACCAGATGACAATCTAAAGATCATAAAATTCCTATCCTCAATTCAAGAAATTGATATTATAGAACTAAATCTAAGTTGCCCAAACATCGTAGGCAAACCGCAAATTGGTTACGATATGGAAGCAAGCGATAAATTAATTGGACAAGTAAAAGAAGTTTGTACTAAACCTTTGGGATTAAAACTTCCACCATACTTTGATTTAGTACATTTCGAAAACATAGCAAAAATAATCAATAAACACAAACCTGACTTCGTAACTTGCATCAACAGTTTAGGAAACGGATTAATAATTGATCCTAAAACCGAAAAAGCCGTAATAAAACCTAAGGGTGGTTTCGGCGGAGTAGGAGGGGCATACTGTAAACCAACCGCTTTAGCAAATGTTAGAAAATTCTATGAACTTTTAGATAAAAAAATCCAAATCGTGGGTGTTGGTGGAATTTCAAAAGGAACAGACGCTTTCGAATTTATATTAGCAGGAGCAAGTGCGGTCCAGATAGGAACTCAATTTGTAAAAGAAGGAGCTGATGTTTTCAATAGGGTATTAATTGAATTTGAAGATTATTATAGAAAAAAAGGTTACAAAAACATTGAGGATTTCAAAGGAAAACTAAAATGAACATCACAAAAATACTTTTAGAACAAAAAGCAGTTTTACTTAGTCCGAACAAACCATTTACCTGGACCTCAGGTATAAAATCTCCAATTTACTGCGATAACAGAAAACTAATTTCTAATGTCAAAGCAAGAGACATTATAACAAACCAACTAATCAAAACCTTAGAAAAAGAAGATGTTGACATTATAGCAGGAACAGCAACCGCAGGAATACCTTGGGCATCATTCATTGCACAAAAACTAAACAAACCTTTAATCTATGTAAGATCAAAACCAAAAGGTCATGGTACTGCAAAAACGATTGAGGGAGAATTTGAAAAAGGAAAGAAAGTAGTCATCATAGAAGACCTAATTAGCACAGGAAAAAGTTCATTAAACTCAGTAAGAGAAGTTAAGAACGCTGGCGGTATAGTAAATCTCTGCATTGGGATCTTCAGCTATGGATTCGGAATGGCAGTTGACGGTTTCACAAAAGAAAATGTAAAACTAGTCACTCTTTCAGATTTCACTGAATTAGTAGAAGAAGCGATCAAAGAAAACTACATTAAAAAAGAAGACAAAGAAATGCTTGAAACTTGGAGGAAAGAGTTCCTATGATCATCAAAAGAGACAAAAGCATCATTATAAGCTGTGATATTGACGATTTAGATAAATTAAAACACTTAGTCAAAGAAAGTTGCGACGTAGAAGGTGTTGGAGCTTACAAAATAGGATTTGAATTAGTAATAAAATACGGAATAAATAAAGTCATTGATGAAATCAGAAAACTAACAAAACTCCCAATTATATATGATCATCAAAAAGCAGCAACAGACACACCTTTTACAGGGAAAAAATTCGCAGCTGTCTGTAAACCAGTTGATGCTGTAATTCTATTCCCTCATGCTGGTCCAGTTACAGAGAAAGAATGGATTATAGAATGTAAAAAAGCAGGATTAGGGGTGATAGTCGGATCCGAAATGACACATGAAGCTTATCTAGAAAAAGACGGTGGATACATAACTAATAAAGCGCCAGAACAAATGATTAAAATCGCTATAGAAAATGGAATTAATGATTTCGTTGTTCCAGGAAACAAACCAGAAAAAGTCAAACAGTATAGAAAGATTATAGGAGAAAAAGGAGTTCTATATTCACCAGGTATCGGGGCCCAAGGAGGATCCATAGAGGAGTACTCAAAAGCCGCAGGAAAATACTGGCATGCCATTATAGGAAGATCCATATATAATGCAAAAGATATAAAAAGCGCTACAATTCAATTCTGTACATACGTAGGCTAAAATGGAATTAAAAAGGAATTATAAGTTGTATGCCTTTGTAGGATTTTTATTCATTATAGTAGGTATATTTCTATACGTTATAAGCCCATTTTTAGTAGCTATACTATTAGCAATTTTCCTTTACTTACTAACATTGCCTGTTTTCAGATTTGTTAGAAAGTTCCTGAAAAACGACACGATTTCTGCCATATTCATGTGTTTAACGATGATCATAATCATACTAATCCCTATCGCATTTTTACTGGGCGAAATAGTTGACCAAGCTATTAACGTGGGAGTAAAAGCATCTAAAAATATTGAGGCGCTAGTTGAACTACCCTCTCAATGTGAGGGAAATTCCTCAACTGCATGTAACGTAATAAACACACTAGAATCATTTGTGGGCCATTTAGATATCCAAAAATTCTCTCTAAGATTTGAAGAAATAGGTGGTTGGATACTAGAAAAATCAACCCACCTAGTCATTGGTTTCACAGCCGTAATTATTGATATTTTGGTTATGATTGTCACACTATTCTTCTTATACAGGGATGGAATATCTTTCGGGAGGAGAGCCGACAGACTAATTCCTTTACAAAAAGATTATTGGGAAGCCATAAAGAGGCAAATCAATGATATTGTTCAAGGTATGATTTATGGAAGCTTTGTTACAGCACTAATTGAGGGTATTCTTGGTGGATTATTGTTCTGGATATTCGGTGTCGATAATCCAATATTCTGGGGGGCTATGATGGGTATTCTAGCATTCATCCCCATAATTGGAGCATCTTTAGTCTTCATTCCAATGTCCTTGACTGTAATGGTAGATGGTAATCTTCTCCTAGGTATTTTGTTATTAGTACTCCAATCATCTCACGTTATCTATACTGAATACTGGCTAAAACCAAAATTGATTGGTGAAAAAGTAGGTGTACACTCTTTAATTATGTTCTTCTCATTATTCGGAGGAGTTGTTGTGTTCGGCCCAATCGGTATAATAATCGGTCCATTGACTGCAGCATTACTAGTTGCATTCCTCAGAATTTATACAATCGAATTTGGTTAGTTTTTTATACAATCTCAAGTTCTTAATATCCATGAAAATCGCAGTTATAGGTGCAGCAACGAATTGTCAAGAAGATATCCTAATAAAATCTTTTGAACTAGGAAAGGAAATTGCAAAAAGGAAAATCGATCTTTTAGTTGGTGGTTGTAGGGGTTATCCCCATGAAGCAGCAAAGGGAGCATCAAAAGAAGGAGGGAAAGTCTTAGCGTATTCTCCTGGAAAAGATGAAAAAGAACACACAGAAAGATACAACTTCCCATTAGATGGTTTCACATCGATCTGTTACACTGGTCTAGGAGTCCCAAGAAGAAATTACCCCTTAGTTTCAGAAGCAGATGCAGTAATTATGATTGGTGGACAAATTGGAAGTCTAAATGAATTTACTATCGCCCATCATTTTCAAAAAAAGATTGGAATCCTAACAGGTAGCGGAGGAATTACCAACCTAATAGAAAAGATTGTAGAAGTATGTGAAAAGGACAATGAATCAAAAAAAATTGTTTACAACGATGATTTCTCAAAACTATTAGATTCCATAGAAAACCTATGAAATCTCTTCATGAACTGCTGCAATCAATAGTGGAAACATCAATGTAGCATCTGCAACTATCTTTACCCTTTTTGCATTTGGTTTTATTTTTGCCCAGGTTATAGCTTCTTCTTGATTTCCACCTGAATCTGATCCATCAAATTCGGTAGCTGTTGTAATGTAAACACTATAATCAAACCCATCTCTAAATATTGCTGAGTTCATAAGATAATGTTTTGCAATTCCTCCACCAAGAACAATTGAACCAGCTAAAGGAGTATTCATCATTATCTTAGTAATAACTGAATGATCTTTCACAGTATCAATTGTGAACTTAGGGTGTGTTCTTTTGAAGAATACTGCAATATCTCCTGTTGTTCCATCCATTATTCCTGGACAAAACACTGGAATATTATTTTTTGCCGCCCAATAGAGGAATGACTTCTCCTTATTCTTTTTAGTATTTTCATCTTCAGCAACTTGAAGTCCAATTTTACGAGTTATCTCATGGGTACACAGATTCTTCTTATCAATATCCTCAAATACTTCATACATAAATCTTTCAAAGAAATAATACCTATCATAAGGAACGAATATATTACCTATACGACCAATACACTCATCCATTAACAATTTACCTTTAACCTCAAATGAACCTAGATGGAATGGCTTAATACATTTCATAACATCCTCTTCTATTGCTCCACCAGTAGTCGTAATTCCTGAGATGACTTTATGCTTAACTAAATACGCGATAATATCTCTATTTCCAGAACTTATCATATTCGCGGTAAATGACATAAATATCTTACAACCTTTTTCTCTCTGCTTCAACATCTCTTCTAAAATAGAAATCGCCATTCCAAAATGAGATCCTTGAAATCCCATATGAAGATATTTCTCCATAAATTCTTTGAAATCAAATTTCTTTTCAAAATCGTAACCTTCTATGATAGGAAATTTCTCCATTGCCAAATAATTTTTTACTTTCCTTTCAACTTGTTTATGTTTATTCCATATCCACATTAATATCACCTTCGATAATATATCAAAAACCAAACTAGAAAAAATATCTTAACTTCCACTATGCCTTACTGAATCAAATAGCGAACTTGCTTTCATATTACAAAGAGAAAGAATATTATTAATAAAACTTTGTGATTAAATAAATTTAATCTCCTCAGGGATTGGAAAGAAAATCTTTTCATCCTGGAATGTTACATCTTCAACAGAAGCATTCCGATTCTTAGATAAAATTAAATCAACAACACCCCTAACTAGTTCTTCAGGAACAGAAGCTCCAGAAGTGATTCCTACCGCTGTTACATTTTCAAACCATTTTTCATCTATCTTTTCTCTATCAGAAATGAGAAAAGACTTGCAATATCTTTCTGCAGTCTCCCTTAACCTTTTCGAATTAGAACTTTGTTCATCTCCAATTACTAAAACTAATTGACATTGCCTTGCTAATGTCTGTATTGCCTCCTGTCTATTCGTTGTAGCGTAACAAATATCTTGTTTTAGAGGAGATTTTATTTCAGGAAATTTTGCTTGTAATGCAGCAATTATTTCCGCTGTATCATAAACCGACAATGTAGTCTGGGTTAAATAAGCCACCCTCTGCGGATCTACTACATGAATATTCTCAACATCTTGTACAGTTTCAACAACATGAACCTGATGTGGATTAACTTGTCCTGTTGTTCCTTTTGCTTCTTGATGTTTTTTATGTCCGATGTAGATTATGGAATATCTCTTTTCTGCATAGCTTGCCGCTTCAGAGTGAACTTTAGCAACTAAGGGGCAAACAGCATCAAAAAAATTTAAACCAAGATTCTTCGCTTCGGTTCTTACATTGGGTGCACTTCCATGAGCACTAAATATTACATTACTTCCATCTGGTACTTCACTTAATTCTTCAACAAATACAGCACCTTTTGCTTTCAAAGAATCAACAACATAATCATTGTGAACGATCTTATGTCTAACATAAATAGGCGGCCCATAATCTTTCAGAGCTTTTTCAACAATACCTATTGCCCTTTCCACACCTGCACAAAACCCTCTAGGCTTAGCTAACAGTATTTTATCAACCATTCACTCCAGAATTCCTCTGGTATTTTTAAGGTTTATAATATTTGTATATATAAATTATATACAATACTAATAAACAAGTTAACTTTTTATATTAACATAAGTTCCCCCCAACCATGATAGATATGCAATTTGAGGGGACCTTGTATCGTGCTGAAGGTGCAACTCCCTGTCAACCAGATATAATAGAAAAATTGGATTACAAACAATGCCTATTCTTTAAAACACCTAACGCAATCTCACCAGCTTTAGTTATAGCAGGTGAAAAAGGAGAAGATGGTAAAAGACGCCTTTTGTTTCTAAATTATCTAAATGAGCCGGGGGGGGCTATTATAGACGTAAAATTCCATCCATTAGAATCCACTGTAGATTATGAACATACTAATTTGTTACACCCAGTCGAAGAACCAGCTAGAGATGACATGAAAGACACAGAATGGGGCGTAGATACAGTTGAAAAATTTCTACCTTGATTGTAAGGTTTTATAAATTAAATAAGATTTCTTCACTTTATGGAACCAAACATGGAAGTAAATATCGGAGCAGATGCAGTATATCCTGCTCCCACAAATATTAAGTCTTTAATAGAGCACGGGGAATTAATTGCATACAAACCAAGATATGCAACAAAACCTGTCTTAGCAACTGTTATGGAAAAAATTGAAATTGTAAGACTTGAAGATAATGCCGTTTTTAAAGAATGCGAGCTACAAGATCAATTTGACCCAAGAAAATTTGAACAGGGATACAATCCAGAAGAATATGAAATTAGAACACGGAAATTACTAAAAATACATGGAGATGTAATTGATGATAGTGACATAGTACATAGAAAAAAAGGGGACACAATCGATAGATATAACGCATTAGAACTATATCTTGTCAGAGTAAGGGTAGAACATCCAGATAGCCTAAAAATATTCTCACGAAGAGACAGCGGAGATCTTGCTTAATTTTTTAAAATCTAAATCTATAAACTAATATTATGTCACAAGTTTATGAACCTCAGGAAGATTCTTACCTATTAGCGGAGCAAGTAAAGAAGTATGCTAAAGGAAATGTGTTAGATATGGGAACTGGTTCTGGCATTCAGGCAATAACAGCTTCCAAATGTAAAAATGTTAAAAAAGTTACAGCTGTCGATGTAAATCCAAAGGCAATCAAACAATCAAAAAAGAATGCTCTTCATCAAGGAATAAAAAATATCAAATTCATTGAGGGATACTTATTCGATAAAGTAAAAGGAAAATTCGACACGATCATCTTTAATCCACCTTACCTGCCAGATGACATTAAAGCTAAAGATGTTGCTTTAGACGGAGGAAAAAAAGGATACGAAGTCTTAGGAAAATTCATTCAACAAGTTAACAACCATCTAAATCCAAACGGTAAAGTACTTTTCATTTTCTCTTCATTAACAAACAAACAGAAAGTTAACGAATTCTTAGAGGAAAACATGTTAGATTTCGAAGAAATAGCTTCACAAGGATTATTCATGGAAAAATTATTCGTATACATAATAGAAAAATCAAACATAAGAAGAGAACTTGAAAAAAAAGGTGTAAATAATTTACAATACTTCGATCACGGAAAGAGGGGTTTAATCTTTACAGGAATTTACAAAAAAAAGAAAGTTGCAATAAAAATCAAAAGACCTTCTTCCGAAGCACACAATAGAATCGAAAACGAAGTCTACTGGTTAAAGAGATTAAATAAAAAGAACATTGGACCAAACCTGTTCCTTGCAGGTAAAGGCTACTTGGTCTATGAATTCGTTGAAGGAGATTTCATCTTAGATTACATAGAAAAATCAAACAAAACAGCAATCAAAAAAACACTGAAAGCCATCTTCAAACAACTCTTAGAAATGGAAGAAATGAAAGTCAACAAAGAAGAAATGCACCATCCTATCAAACATATAATCGTCAACAAGAAACCCACAATGATAGACTTTGAACGCTGCCATATCTCAAAAGACCTAAAGAACGTAACTCAATTCTGCCAATTCCTATCAGGTCATCTGTGCCAAAATCTCAACGCTAAAGGCCTAAAATACACCCCAGACCAAATAAGAGCAGCAGCAAAACAGTACAAAGAAGACGATAATATCGAAGCTATTTACAAGGTAATTAACATATAATTTGAATTATTTTCTATATAGAAAATATATATTATGTATTTTCATCGATAAGTAACACTACACCATTACCCCTTAAGAATGGTAAAAATAGAAACCTTTAAATATAATCTATGTTTTCTAACATCTATTTTGGGGGTAGTTAATAATGAGAAATTTAATAACATGGATTTTGGTGGCCTGTCTGGCTATAACAGCTGTAAACGCTATTAATGTTGACGTATTAGATATGACTTGTTATGGTGATGAACATAACGACACTTTCGTTCAAGCTGTAGAACGTGGCGAAAGATTTCACAATTCTATTGAAATAACTGCTCTTGAAGATTTATACAATGTTGATATTTACGCAAGAATAATTGGTTACGAACATGGTCAAATTTCCTACACCCACGAGACCATTGATCTAAAAGCTAATGTTACATACATCAAAAAATTCTGGTTTGACTTACCTGAAAACATGCCTGTTGATACATATGCAGTAAGATATTATATCGCAGACAGAGACTCACCATCAACAATCTGTTACATTAACAGAGCAGTTGAAGCAAAGAGACACTTACTAAGATTCAAAGATGTTGTTTTATCTCCAGAAGTTGGAGTAGAGCCAAACAGAGCTTTACTAACCAAAGTCAGAGTATGGAACGCAGGTCAAAAAGATGAAAAGAACATCAGACTCCAAATAGAAGTTCCAGACTTAGGAATTTCAGCATCAAGTTACATTGATGAAGTAGAATCTGGAGACACACTAACAACCGAAGAATTATACTTAAAAATACCAAAATGTGCTGAACCAGGTGCATATTGGGCTAAAATCACTATGACCTATCATGAGGGTGACTATGTTGCATGGACAGACCTTCCAGTTAAGGTTTTGGAAGGAGACGAAGAACTATGCGCACTAGCTAATCCTGATGAGGAAATAGTTGTTCTAAATACATTGCCACCACTAGTAACAGAAACCCAACAAAAAGAAGAACCAGTACAAACTAAAAATGTTAACTTCGCTCTTGAAGTTGGCCTAATTGCATTAGTTGTGATATTAGTAATTGTTGGATTAATCATAGGATACTACCAATACAGAGAAGAGTAAAATTGATATAGTAGTTTTACCTACTATATATAGGTGGTATCTTTGAGTGGAGTATACAATGAAAAAAGTAACAGTTTTAATTCCATGCTACAACGAAGAACGAGGAGTGAAAGAGGTTATCAAAGGTATACCTATAAGCAAATTAAAAAAACTAGGATACAAAACAAAAATCATCGTAATTGACAATAATTCTTCAGATAATACAAGATTATTTGCATTAAAAGCTGGCGCTAAAGTTATTTTCGAAGGTAATCAAGGTAAAGGAAATGCAATTATAACCGGTTTCAACTGTATTGACAAAGATACAGACATTGTAGTTATGATTGATGGGGATGCTTCATATGATCCTTCTGAAATGCTAAGACTTATAGAACCTTTAGAAAACAAATTCTGTGATGTTGTAATTGGTTCAAGACTTACAGGTAAAATCGAAAAGAAATCTATGCCTTTCTTTAACAGAACAGGTAATTGGTTTTTCACAGTCTTAACAAGGATAACATATTGTAATAATGTTACAGACGTATGTACTGGTTACTTTGCTTGGAATAGAAAAGTAATAGAAACATTAAAAAAGCATCTAGAGAGTGATGGTTTTAGTATTGAAATGGAAATGATTGCAAAAATGTCAAAACTTAATTACTCATTATATTCAGTTCCAATCTCTTACAATAGAAGAGAAGGAGAGACAAAACTAATGCCAGTTAGAGATGGTATCAGAATTCTCCATGCATGGGCTAGAAACATCCTTTGGAGCTCAAATAAAAAGACATACTTCACAAAAAAGGAGCCTTTATTCAAGTTTCCCTCATTAGAATGATTAAGGTAACATTACTTGCTATCTCAGTATTTCTCTTAGGCATACCATTTTTTGTTTACCTTTCATACATATTCGGAATATTATTAATTAAAAGGAAAAAAATTCCTTTATCTGATAGTGCTGAAAGAATTTCTATAGTTATTCCAACAAGAAATGAAGAAAAAGTAATACAACATAGAATCCACAATATTGCAAACTTAAATTATCCTAAAAAGAATATTCAAGTTATAATTGTAGATGACGATTCAGAAGATAACACAATTAAGCTCGCAAAAACTGCATTTAAAAAATTCAAAATCAAGTCTAAGATAATCAAAAACAAAAAAAGAATGGGAACTAACTTCTCATATAATAGGGGGGTAAAGGCTGCAAACACAGAATATATTGTTACAACAGACGCTGATGTCGTATTTGAAAAAAACTCTCTACTTTACTTACTATCAGTATTGAAAGAAAAAAGAGTAGGAGCAGTTTGCGGTGAATTAAAAGCAGTAATAAACAAAAAAACATTATCAACATCCACAGAAAAACCATATAGAAATATGTATGGAAAAATGTGTACTTTAGAAAACGAATTAGGATCATGTTTTTGTTTCAACGGTCCATTAATTATGCTTAAAAAATCAGCTTTTAAAGAAATACCCATAACTACTGGTGCTTCTGATGCAAGCGCAGCTTTAAGCATCATCAAAAAAGGATACAAAACATATTATGTACAGGAGGCAAAGTTCTCAGAATTAATTACACCAAATATAAAATCTCAAAGACGCCAAAAAGTTAGAAGAGCTACAAGATTGTTGGAAGCAATGTGGAATAATAAAACACTAATATTCAATGGTACTGCATTCGGTTCTTTTGTATTTCCATTAAGATTTTTAATGCTATTTATCACTCCAACCGCTTTAATCATAGGCACAATATTATTCACTATTACTCTTTACCTACAAAACCCATTATTTGGATTATCATTGGCTTTTATACTTTTATTAATCTTCTTATCTGGAAAAATTAAATCAAATTTCCTTGCATCTTGGTTATGGCATAACATCTTTCTTTTAGAAGGCTTATTAAAGATCTATAGGAATAATTTTTTATGGACCAGTATTGAGAGGAAAAAAGTATGATAGCATACATCTTAAAATATTTCCCAAAACTTTCTGAAACATTCATTCATGAGGAGATTTACCAACTTCAAGAACTACACAATAAGATCAACATCTACAGTTTAATCAACAGCACTAAACATATCAAACATGAAAAAGTAATGGAAGTTCTCTCTAAATCCAATTTAAAAAGTTATTCTAACAATATCAAAGGGTTGATATCTAACATAATCTTCTACCCCCACCTTTTATTCAAAATTCCTGAACTCTTCATCAGGGTAAACATTAGAAAACTAATACAAGACATAAAAAAAGATAAACCGGACCACCTACACACCCACTTTCTTTGGGAGAACGCCTACCTTACATATTACGTTTCAAAGAAACTAAAAATCCCTTTTACTATAACTTCACATGCAAAAGATATCTTCATCCCAAATAAAAGAAGGATCCTTAAAGTCGCAAAAAATGCAAAGAAAATTATCACAATCTCAAAATATAATAAAAGAGTTCTAGAGTCATATGGTGTAAAAAGTATTAACATAGAAGTTATTCATTGCGGGATTGATGATAAAGAATTCAAACCAACAAAAAACAAGAAAACCAAGACACTAAAAATCCTTGGCGTTGGAAGACTGATCGAAAAAAAAGGATTCATCCACCTTCTGCAAGCCGCAAAACAATTAGCAAAAGACAATAAACAATTTCAAATAGATATTGTAGGTGGCGGACCACTAAAAAATAAACTTTCCAACTATATTAGACAAAACAATCTAAAGAAACATGTAAAACTTCACGGACATATGATTGACAAGGATGTAAGAAAACTTCTCAAATCATGCGATGTTTTTATTCTACCTTGTGTGAAAAGTGATAGTGGTGATATGGATGGTATTCCAGTTTCTTTAATGGAAGCAATAGCTATGGGAAAACCAGTTATCAGTTCTCCGATCTCAGGAATTCCAGAATTAATAAATAATAAGAACGGAATCTTAGCAAAACCAAAGGATCTTTACAAGGTATTGAAAAACTTCAAATTCAATAAAAAACCCATCTTAGACAAATCATTCTACTCAAAAAACACAGCTAAGAAACTTCTAAAAGTAATTGAAAACTAATCATAATTATATACACTACCTACATCTGAAGAATATACTTTATTCACTCTTTCATAATCTTCTAAGTATACCTGTCCAAATGGCTTAAACAATATCGAAATTCCATACATCAGTGGAACTCTTTTATCCTTATTAACATCAGATATGAAAATATAATTAATATTCTCTTTATCAAGATTCTTATAGGTTAAATACTCACTAGGATAATAAAGATACTCAAAATTGTTAATACCTTTATTCAAGAAATAAAATCCCTTTACTCTATGATACTGATCGTGAACTAATATACTCTCAGCCATATAAAGATCAGCTAAGCTATAGTGATCACCATATTGAATGACATGGACTTTTGCCCATTCTGACATTGAATCATAAGAAGCATAATCTGCTCTTTGATATATCGGATCGAAATACAAATTAAAAAACAATTTCATTAAAACTAATACAATAATAACCGATGTTAACAAAACTTTCTTAGGTAAATAATTTTTAATTGTGTAAAACACAACAATCGGCATTAATAGTAATGCCAAATATGCAACAAATTGATTCAAATACAAATAAATGAAGAAGTGCAATACAGACACAATAATAAGTGCCAATAAAAATTTCTCTTTAACTAATATTGTGCCCTTCCTTAACTTAGGATATGTTTTAACAATAAAAGCTAATACAAATAAAGATAAAACAAGATAGTAAAAAAATCCTAGATACAAAGTAAACATAGGTCTATTTGTAAGTGCAAATTCCCCTGCAGATTGGGTATAAGAACCTCCAAATATATTGATCGTATTTAGAAAATTGTGAATAAAATTATCTATCCAATTAAACAAGTTAGTTGTATTAAGGAACATATCAGTAACAAACTTAATGAAAAAGTCATCAAAGAAACTAAATACAACAACTAAACCTAATAGAATCAATAGTGTATTAATTACAGTCGTGTTCATTGTTTTCTTCCTTTCAAAGAATCCCAATCCAATTACAACTGCAAAAATCAAGAAAACAACAAACTGTAACGAATAATAAATCATTGTTAGACTTAATATTAAAGATACTAATACAAACAAATTCGCAAACCTATTCCCAACATTCTCAAGCACGTTTAATGAATAATACATAATTAAAAACAGTAAAGAAAATCCCCATGCATGTGTATTCAAATTAAACATATTACCAAGATTAGAAACTTCTAATACAACAAGTAATGCGACTAAAAGCGACAACGCTATATTATTGTCTAATATTCTCCGTATAAACAACCACGCCGTTAAGAACACCATAATAGATCCAAGGGGTAGGAGATAAAACAGCTGAAGAGGTAGTCCCATAAGTAAACTTAAGAATGACAGCATTATAGTTAATCCACGTTTTGTTGAAACATTATTAATTTGAACATGCATTGCCCCCCTATCTTCATTCTCAAAAGGCCTGTAAGCTAATTCGCCTTCATTGTTGGTTATTTCTGAAACTACTATATGCGAACCTAAGTAAGGGTCTGTGTAATGAGAGATTGATAAATAAAGTGTCGCAGCTAGGAAAATCAATGCCAACATTACAATAATTATATTTCTACTTTTCATCTCACCAACACTCCAACAACATTAGCTATACCATAAATTATTCCGAATAATATTAAATCTCCATCAGCAAAAACAAAACTTCCAACTAAAGCTACAAATGCAACTAAAAACTGTATCATAATGATCTTCCGAAGTGAATGTGTAACATTAAATTTCATTATTCTAATCTGATTTATTCCGTAGAATATCGATGCCACAGAAAGAACCTGTAACAATCTAAATCCTTCAACTGCATATTCAGATCCAAACAACATTAGTAAATATTTACCAAAAAATACAAATAACAATATACCTGGAATCAATATCATAAATGTCATCATGTAGGCTTTCTTAACTTTCTTATCTAATCCAGTAACCGAATGACTCCCCTCTGTTAGCAATGACTGTGAGATTGCTGAAGGAACAAAATAAAGTAAATTAGCTATCATCCAAGCAACGTAAAAGTAAGCAGTTTCTTTTGGACCTATAAAATGAGTAATCATAATCGGAATAACTAATCCAGGCAATAAACCAAGTGTCCATGCTACATAGTTTCCAAAACTAAACACAAACATTTCTTTAATTAATTTAAAATCAATCTCGAATGAATATCTGAAGTAATACAAGCTAAATACAAATCCAACAAGTGCTGATAAATAATAAGCGCCCAGGATACCGTATGTCCCTAAGAACACAACTAAAACCGGCAGGATTAGTTTCATCATACTGAAAAGTATAGACTTTACAAGCACGATGCCCGATTTCCTGGACGCAATAAAAATAGAATTTACAATGGAAAACATTACCCAAGATAATGTAAATAATACGAATGCAATTAGATAGTTACTTGATTCAAGCACAAATCCTAACTTTGGTGATAAAAAAGGTAACAATATTAAAAATAAAATTGAAAACACAATAGATGATAATCCACATAAATTTATACAAGACACAATTAATTTATCTTTATCTTTTGCCTTCGGTAAATACCTCATTAATCCAATATTTAATCCTAAAAAACTAAACAAACTAACAATTCCCACAGCAGAGATAATCGCTGTTGCATATCCAACTTGCTCTGTGCTATAAAGATGTGCGCAAATCATCCAAAAAAAGAATCCAAATCCAGTTGTAACTACATTATTTAATATCAAGTACAGTGAATTTCTATACAAATGGTCGCTATGTACTTTTTTCAATATCTTCTTGATCATTGTAGCCCTCTGGATTATTGCTGTGCCATTCCCATGCTGTCTCTATAATGCCCTTCAGATCAAATTCTGGTTTCCATCCTAATTCTGAACGAATTTTATCAGAATTCGCAACTAAAACGGGTGGATCACCTGCTCTTCTTTCTGTCTCAACAACTTTAATCTCTTTACCTGTAACTTCCCTAACTGTTTCAATAACTTCCTTAACAGAGTGACCTACTCCAGTCCCTACATTAAAAGCATCAGACTTGTTATAATTCAATGCAAGAACGTGTGCCTTTGCTAAATCTTTAACATGAATAAAATCTCTTACGCAAGCTCCATCCTTCGTTGGATAATCTGTTCCAAAAACCTTAATTGAATCTCTTTTACCTAATGCGGCAGATAAAATAATCGGTATTAAGTGTGTTTCAGGTTTGTAATCTTGTCCTAAACCAAAACAAGCTCCTGAAGCATTGAAATAACGTAATGCTACAAAACTAACTCCATTAATCTTTTCATACCATTTCAATATATCCTCAAACATAAGTTTAGTCTCACCGTATACATTTTCAGGTTCCTTTGGATCGTCTTCCCTAATGGGGCTATCTTTACTCTTATATACTGCAGCTGAAGAAGAAAAAACTATTTTCTTTACTCCATACTTAACCATGCAATCCAATAAATTTATGCCATTCACCACATTATTCTTAAAATATGCAGAAGGATTCTTCATTGATGTTCCAGCTTCAATAAAAGCTGCGAAATGAATCACCGCATCAAACTTGCCCTTCTCAAACGTTTCATTCAATAAAGAAATATCACCTAAATTACCTTTTACAAACCGACAATTTACAGACTTCCTATGACCTTTTTCCAGACTGTCAAATACAACAACTTCATGACCTTCATCTAGAAGCATCTTTACAGTTACGCTTCCAATATACCCTGCTCCACCAGTTACTAGTATTTTCATTTAAAACCCCACAAAATCCATTACCAAATGTATTAGTGCACAAACTAATGATAATATTGATACCCAAAGCACCCACTTTTTTACTAATTTGACTTTCTTCAAATATTGTGTATTTTCTCGAATATATCCAAGAAAAAACCTAACCATCATTACTAAAAAAACAGTAGATGGAATAACTAGCAACAGTGCAATATCTGTATGAAAGACAGAATGCATAGCACCGCCATCTTCAAGAACTATTCTTAATCCATCAATAGACCTATGCTTTATTAGACTAGATAATATAAACAAATGATCAGCAAAAGTAGAAGCAAATATTGCAGGCACCATTACAAATACAACATAATTAGCCCTTTTCTTGAAATTATTACCTAAAAAGGGATATAAGATTGTTGCAATTAACACTCCTGCTGCTATATGGGAGCCATAATTAACTAGGATAAAAACCCCGTTTTCTAGTAATAATTTATATATTTCACTCACTAATCCTGCCATATATAGGCGAAATAAGTTGCCCTTTATAAAAGTTATCATTAATAAGTAGTAAAATATATAAATAACCCTGATTTCAACAACAAAATGAAGCAAGAAAGCCTCTTTATACTAATAATCGCAGTATGTGTCCTAGTACTAGTAGGATTAATTGTTCTGATATCTTCCCAAGTACAAGAAGAAGGAAACACAGAACTTTGAGGGACACCAAAACTTACCAAGTACAATTAAGCTTAACCAACCAAGCTCATTCCTTTTCTCAATTAAGAATTCAGAAAAAAAACCGATGACATACAATTATATGATATATATAGAAATAGATGGATCCAAACAAATTCTTCAAAACACCCAAATCCAAATAAATAAAGGAAGCAAACAAACCATAAACCAAGATTATACAATAACCCAACCATTTAACAATGCTAAGCTTGGAGTAGAGTTAGTAAACAAACAACAAGAAATCCACTTTTGGGTGAAACAACAATGATTTTAGAAATAACTCAAGCAATTATTGGTCTAGCATTAGGATTATTTATCCCAGGATACATACTGTCATTAATAATTCTCAAAAAAATTTCTAAACTTGAAAGAGTCGCAGTTAGCTTCGGTTTATCAATTGCAATTGACATTTTAATTGGACTTTTTTTAGGATTAAATGAAACAATGAGATCATTAACTGGTGGCATAACAACCCTCAATGTTTATCTTTACCTAACCGTTGTATCAATTGTCTTAGGAATAATTTATTTTTTCACATCGACGAGAAAAACCTAAAATTTTAAAAAGTGTTTATTCTGTTTAGTGACAAGTACTTACAGGTGGGAATAAAAACCGTATATTCTTATCCAACATGATAAAATTCGATACCCCTCTTTGATGTCCCATCTTAGTAACATTTATTCTCGACAAATTCTCATTGGGGAGCTACAGATCGTCGACAAAAATAAAAAAAATAAATTTGTACAAAAAATAAAAGAGAAGAAAGTTTTATCTTTTTGTCACTTTCTCGAAATGATTTTGACCCCAAAAATAGCAGTTTTTACCACAAAAGATATATAAATAAAACGTGTTGTATCTTTGCTGATACGAAACATTATGCAATTCTTTTTCTCGTCGACATATTACCCTTTTTTCTGTTGTCTCTACTAAAGTAAAAAACAAATTTGCTGTTGTATTTTATATATATTGCAATCCGACAAAGTATATATAGAGGGTGTAACTTACCAAGAGTTTAATTTAGTATTTATGTAAGAATGGTAAATTTGTTGGGGTGGAAAATCAAGGAAGATTAACTCTAACTTAAACATTATGGTCATGATATATGACTTACAACCAGAACACAAGTTGTTATGGTTGGTAGCTCTCGTTAAGAGCTATAATCTTGTGGGTGACTACAAGAAAAGCGAAACAAAAAATAAAAACCTAAGGAGGGTACAAAAAATGAAAAAGACATCAAGTCTATTGGTTGGATTGATGTTAGTGCTTTCTCTTGTACCTGTAGCACTAGCAGACACACCAACAACAGGTGGCGGTGTAGGAATTGGCATCGAAACCGAAGATTTTGTGCCACTGATCTGGATGGATGACGACTCAAGAGTTGTGAGACATAACCCAGCAGACGGTAGTACACTATTAGTGGAAAGAATTGCAAACTACGCTTTTGAAGGCGAGACAATCCACTGGGACGTTCTTGTTATGGACAAGAATGGAATTGAAAAGATAAGCGATGTATACATTACCATCGGAACAACACAAGGCGAAGGTAATGACATTGAGGCAAACTGTGACCTTGGTGTTTTCGCAGATGGCGAAGACATAACAAGATTCAATCCTTTCATTGATGAAGAAAGATTGACCACACTCGATGCAGATACAATGGCTATCTACGACTGTACATTATCAGTTGAGACATCAGCTTCCATGTACGGAGAGTACTGGGTTGTTGCTGAAGTTGAAGACTTAGATGGTAACCTAAACACATTCGACGAGAATGAGTACTGGTTCTTTAATCCAGTTATTGCATTATCAATAACCGGTGACATCGACTTCGACGTAGTAAGACCTGGAACACTAGCTTACTCCGACACTCTATTAGTAGAGAACGACGCTGACGATGGATCAGGAGTTTTACTTGATATGACAATTTCAGGTACAGACTTTTACGACCCAGCTTCAAGCGGAGCTAAATGTCCAACAATGAACAGGTTAAGACTAAACAACGGTGGAGCAGCACCTAACTATGTACTTGCAGACGCAGATGCATGGGCAGTAAGTCAACAGGAAGAATGTACAGGATACGATCCTGCAGTACACGACCTTTCAGTCGAAACTGAAGTAGACTTCCTTTGCTACTACGCAACCAACGGTGCTTACCATTCAGGCCAAGATAACACAAGAGATGATATCGAAGGCTATGTTGGTATTCCATACGAAACTGGCGATGAGAACAACAGAGCTCCTATTATTTCAGGAGACACAAACCCAGATGAGTTCATCTTCATCGGTGATGATGGTGGAGTTATAGGGCAACACAGTTACTTCGCTGGTAACGTTTTGACACCTGGAGACGAAATTGCAATAACCTTCAGAATAGTACTTCCAGAACCATGTAACGGAGATTTCTCCGATGGTCAGATTTACTTCTGGGGAACAGCAATTTAAGGTCGCAAGACCTTATTTTTTTATTTTTTATTTTTTTCTAAAAAAGGAGATACATAAAATTCATACTCACATAATCATAATAATATAATTGGGGGAAAAATGAAACTACTAAACACAATAATTGTATTGTTGGTGCTATCTACAGCAGCATTGGCGAATACACCATCAACAGGAGGGGGGGTCGGTGTAGTTGTTGAAACTGAAGACTTCGTACCTTTAATCTGGATGGATGACGATACAAGAGTTGTTAGACACAATCCAGCAGATGGAAGTTGGCAATTAGTAGAAAGAATTTCTAATTATGCTTTTGAAGGCGAAACTATCGAGTGGCAAGTTCTTGTTATGGATAAAAACGGTGTAGAAAAGATTAGGGATGTTTATGTTACTATAGGAACCACACAAGGCGCGGGTAATGACATCGAGTCAAACTGTGATCTTGCTGAAGATATATATCAAGGAGAAGTTGAAGAAGTTGACATAGAAAGATTTAATCCTTTTATAGGGGAAGAGAGGTTAACTGAGTATGATGAAGATACTATGGCTATTTATGACTGTGCGTTATCAGTTGAGACATCAGCTTCCATGTACGGAGAGTACTGGGTTGTTGCTGAAG
>JBHPEA010000008.1:0-48133 GCA_042577505.1 Nanobdellota archaeon | reverse complement strand
ATGGATTAATTGATTATCCAAACGATCCTGGATGTGACTCACCTCAAGATAATGACGAGTACAATGAAATTCCACAATGTCAAGACGGTGTAGACAATGATGGTGACGGTTTAATCGACTTACAAGATCCTGGTTGTTCAGGCCCTGATGACAATGACGAATCAGACTTAACAACACAATGTCAAGATGGAAGAGATAATGACGGTGATGGTCTTAAAGACTATCCTGCAGATCCTGGATGTGAAAGTCCTCAAGATAATAGTGAATTCAACAAATGGCCACAACGTGGTATATTAGTTCCAACCGTTAGAATTAACGGATTTGGAGATAGTGTTGTTGAGATTGGAGATTCAATCGAAACAAGAATTACACTATTGAATGACAAAGACATCGACTTAAAAGATGTCTCAATCAGGGTTACTCTTCCAGAACTTGGAATGTACCGAAAGGCTGGTCCATTCGAAGTTGATGCAGGTGAAACTGTAACTAAGACAATCTTATTGGACAATGTTCCAGAATACGCAGATCCTGGAATATATACTGTAAGAGTGTCTATTAGTAACGATCTTGTGACACGTGTCGTTCACCGTGAGCTCGAGATAAAATAGTAAGGTTTATATATCAAAGAGGATTACCTTTAGTAACTCAAGAATAGTTATTACGCGTAACTACTCTTGTATACTAAAATAACGAAACATTTAAATATAAACCGACGTTACTCATTCACCTAATTAAACAATGAGTAACAAACACTTTAAAATCAAAAACAAAGGAAATTGGGGGTATTAAAAGATGATAAAAAGAACATTTAAATTGTTTTGGACCATTGCGCTTGTTTTAATCAGTGCAGTAATGGTTTCTGGCGTGGCTAGCGCTGCTTTCGAGATTTCGGAAGTTGAATTGGATGAAGACACTCTACAAGAGACTTCTAGCAATTATGTAAGAGATTTAGAGAAGGGAGACGAATTCGAAGTTAAGGTTCATTTAAGCTCCACAATCGATGCTGAGAACGTACAAGTTACAGCTGAGCTAAGGGGTTATGACCACGATGATCGTGTTGAAGACATCACAGATGTATTCGATATGAAAGAAAACGTGACTTATGTTAAGAAATTAACACTTAAGTTTCCTGAAAGACTTGATCAAGACAGATACAAGTTAAGAATTCAAGTTCAAGATAGAGATTCCCCAACCTTTGAACAAACATACGAACTTGAGATCGATACCCCAAGACATTTACTATCAATCAAAGATATCATCTTTTCTCCTGAAAACAGAGTTGTTGCAGGAAGAGCACTTCTTACAACTGTAAGACTTGAAAACAGAGGAGAAAAAGACGAAGAAGGCATCAAAATAAAGGTTGCTATTCCTTCATTAGGAATTTCAGCTTCAGATTATATTGATGAGCTTGAGAAAGAAGGCGATGATGATGACGAAACATCATCTGAAGAAATCTACCTTCGAATCCCAGTATGTGCAGAAACTGGTGAGTACACTGTTACAATTGATGTAACATACGACGAAGGAGACGAAACAATTTCAACCTCAAGACAAATAACCGTTGAAGAAAGTGAATCATGCCCAACAGGCGATGGTGATGGAGACGGAGATACAAAACCTCAGTCAAAGAAAACCACAATCGTTATTGGTCCAGAGTCGCTAGACATCAACCCAGGCCAAGAAGTTATCTACCAAATTGCATTAACAAACGGTGGATCTTCAGCAAGAACATACACAGTAGCTGTTGACGGCGCTTCATGGGCAAACTTCAGAGTAAGTCCAAGCAACGTTATTGTTCTGGAACCAGGACAATCAAGTGCAGCATACATCTTCGCTCAAGCAAATGAAGACGCTCCAGCTGGAGAAAACTCATTCGCAGTAACTGTAACAAGTGGCGACGAAGTATTAAAGCAAGTAGCACTTAAGTCAAACATTGCAGCTCCTGAGGAAACAGCTTGGGACAAGGTTAAAGATGGTTTAGAAATAGGATTGATCATCCTTGTTGTCTTACTAGTAATCCTTGGTTTGATAATCGGATTTAACAAACTAAAGGGAGACGAAGAAGGCGAAGAGGAGGAATCAAAAACCTACTACTAAGCTTTTCTTTTTTTATCTTTTTCTTAAACTTTTTATTCAAAGGCTCACTACCTACCTTGGGTGGGTATTAAAAATGAAAAAATTCCTAATACTAATCATCTTAATTGTGCTTTCTAGTACTGTTTACGGCTCATTTGATGCTTTCTCACAAGTACAAAACGTTGGTATATGCCAATGTTCAAACCAAGTAGACATCATTACTGTAACTAATACAGGTATGTTTGAAGACTTCTACTCCGTAACGCATACAGGTTCTGCTGCGAGATATATATCAACAGTCCCAGTATCATTATCAATAAAAGCAGGAGAAAGTAAGCAAATATACCATTATTTCAACACTCCTTGCGATTTTTCAGACCAGCTAGAACTATCCACAATTATTACATCAAATGGTGGTGAATCTAAGGTTTTAAACCAGCATGTTACAGCAAACATTTGTGAGAATTTATATGCTGAAACTTATGATTTTATCAAAACAACATGTCCTTGTACACCTGTTACCTACAATTTTAGTATCACTAATACAGGATATGGCGATGAAACCTACTCAATTAGCTTAAATAAACTAACAGACTTTGTCTCTTTGAGCGAAAATCCAGTCTCCCTCAAACCAGGAGAGACAAGAGATATCATTGCAACTATAGACACTCCATGCGAAATATTTGGAAAATATGACCTTGAATTCACAATTACAGCCTCATTATCACAAACTATAGCTACAACCCCTGTAAACCTAGAGATCGAACCTTGCTATGATTATGATGTTACATTCGGTAAGACAGTAGCCCATGACACAGATATTGCTTCTGTACCATTCATCCCTTACTCTAAAGATTACAACTTATGTAACGGTGAACTAATTGCTATTCCTTTTCTAATAAAAAACACTGCTAATGTATCAAACGTCTTTACAGCTTCTGTCCAAGGCTCAAATTATGCCTCAATTCCTTATAATCAAGTTTCATTAGAATCTCAACAACCAGGAATTATGCTTATTCAATGGTCACCTGACTTAACTACAACAGGCAATTTTCCCTTAATTTTGGAAGTTACATCAGCACGTGGCCTAATCACAAAAACATACAACATTAGTGTAAACTCAAAAAGTTGTTTTGAAGCTAATTTAATTGTAAATACAAAAGAAACAGCTTGTGGCTGCATATCTTCAGATTTACCTATTACTATTGAAAACCTCGGAGAGAAGGATGCTATATTTAATATCAACATAAATGGATCTGAATATATAACAGCTGAAGACTCAATTTCAATTGAAGCTGGAAGTTCAGCTAATTCATCGATCAATATCAATCCACCTTGTGATCAATCAGGAAATGAGGAAGTTCTTGTTGAGATTACTACGGGAGATTCCATTCCTTTAGATTATTCAAATATCAAACTAAATGTTGTTTCAAAGGAATCTTGCTTTCCCTTAGACATAGATAGTGCAAAAACAGTCTATATTGACTATAATGAAAACATCATTCCTATCGCAATTACTAACACTGGTTCAAAAGCAACTACCTTTGACGTTGAATCATCAAATGTTTTTACAGACATCATTGAGGAATTAACTCTTAAACCTGGACAAAGAGAAGTTCTTGGTTTAGTTACAGACTTTCCAAGAGATATGCCTGCAAATACTTACAATACAACAGTGACATTAGAATCAGAAGGAATGTCATATGAAACAAATATCAGATTAAAACTTGATGAAAACAAAGGATTCTTTGGTAAACTAAACAACTGGGTAAGATTTTATCAATACTACATATTTGCAAGTGTAGGGTTGATTATCATTCTAGTTATTTTATTGCTAATAATTTTGTCAATCCTTCCAAACAAGAAAAAGAAAGAACCAGTTGAAAAGAAAGAAAAACCTAAGAAGAAATGGAATCTATTCAAACATTGGAAGATAATTGTTCTAATACTTGCAATTATCATTGTTTTGGGTGGCTTAGGAGCATTGATCTATCTTGTTGAAGCAGTTCAATCATTTTTACTTTCATACTGGTACTACATTATAGGTGGATTTGTACTTCTAGCAGCAATATTAATTCTATTACATTTTAACGCTAAGATCTTTAAGAGAAAGTAGTTAAATAAAAATACAGAAATGAAACAATATATATAATATATTCTCCACTACAAATAATAATAAATAAAACTCTTTCTCCCTCACAGTATGCAATATGACACAAATGTAGCAATAATTGGAGGTGGAATTTGCGGTCTGGCAATTGGCGCCTTCCTTTCTCCTAATTATCATTCGATTCTCCTTGAAAGAAATCCTCACACGCTACTCGAAACAAGCTCACATAATAGCGGAGTTATTCATGCTGGATTATATTACAGACCGGGCTCTCTAAAAGCGGTTTTATGTAATGAAGGTAGGGGATGGCTATACGACCACAAAAATGAATTGGATTTAAGAAAAACAGGGAAATTAATAATTGCAGCAAATGAAGATGAAGTTCGTATATTATTACAAAAGAAAGAAAATGCCTCCTGTAATGGGGTTGATTTAGGTGATCTACTTAATAAAAATGATATTCAAAAAATTCAACCCAATATTAAAGCCCACTCAGCCTTGTATTCTCCCGAAACAGGGATAATCGATGTACATTCACTAGCAAAATTATACGTTGATATGAGGGATAAAAATGAATATGGGCGCATGCCCACACTCACCAACTCCAAAGTAGTAGGTATTGAATCCCTTAATCCAGGTTTCAGGGTAAACTACATTGATTCTCATGGAAACCAAAAATCATTAACATCTGAGGTAGTTGTAAATGCTGCAGGTTTATGTTCTGATCTTGTAACAAACATGTTAGGCAAAGATATTACCCAACGATTCACAAAAGGGGATTATTGGACAATAAAGAACGAAGTTCTCCCAACTGAAGAATTTAACGTCCTTGTGTATCCAGTTCCTCAAGAAAGGGGACTTGGTATTCACCTGACTTTCGATCTTGGAGGAAGGATATTACTTGGCCCAAACGTTATACCATTAGAGCCAAGACCTCAAGTTGCTACTTTAGATACTCTTTCAACTAACTCTGATTTTCTAACAGATCCAGAGCATAGATATGAATTTTTTAATGCAGCAACAGTCTATCTTCCATTCATCAAAAGTCCTGATGAGATTACAGAAGCGGATGCAGGAATACGGCCTCAATTTGAGGGCGTTAAAAGTGATTTCGTTATAGAAGAAATGTTACCTGGTTTCGTATGTCTTGTTGGAATTGAATCGCCAGGTCTAACTGCTTCACCTGCTATCGGAAGATACGTCAGAGGTGTTATTGAAAACATTACAACAAGAAAATAAGTAGATTCTTAAAAATAAAAAATTTCACTAGACTTCCGAACATTCTTCAGGTCGATAAACTTTTCCCACTGGACATAATCTCGTGAGCTATAAATATCAAATATTTCTCAATAAGTTAAAAGAGAACACGCAAAACTGCCAAATTAAGTCTTTCGCTTAATAGCGAAATCCTTTTACGCAGTTTCGCTTAATGTTCTCTACCAAAGTTTTGAAGGTGAAAACTTTGGAGTTGATATGTATGTATAGAAATGACCTTAAAAAACTTAAATTGACACCTGAATTAGTCAGGCTTCATGCAAATATTTGTGGTGATGGATATATTGGGAAAGTAAAAACAAAAAGATCTCTCAATGAACTTAAGACACACCCAAGGAAAAACCTTTATAGAAATAGATATCATATTAGATACTGTAATACTGAGAGAGAATTATTAAATCAATTTATACAATATGCCAAGATTGCACTAAACAGAAAGGCCTCTTTCTCTAAAAAGATTGAACTAGATATCCAAGGAAAATGGGTATATGACTTATTTAAATATTTAGGTGCAGGTAAATCCAAAGAATGGTTTATACATAGTAAGATAATGGAATCTTCAAGAAACATTAAAATATCTTGGTTAATAGGTTTTTTTAATGACGAATCCCATATTTCAATTAAAAACAAAAGAATTGTATTAAATATTGTAAACAAAAAGGGATTAATTCAAATTCAAAAAATATTATACGATCTTGGAATAAAATCAACAGTGAGAGGTCCTTATTCATGTAGGGAATTTTACTCATATCATCTAGCTATTTATCGAGATTTTATACCCAAGTTCGCAGAACAAATAGTATTAAGTCATCCTCAAAAAGCAAAGCAAATTAAAGAACTAATAAAGATCCTAAAAAAGTAAAATGGGGTCGCTGGGACTTTCAAGATCAAAGGTTTTGAGCCTTTACACCTTTCGAACCCAGATTTCAGCTCCCAATCTTTCAAATAAAAGATTAAGATCCGCTGGTGTATCCCGCTGGCGAACAGCGTATCAGTCATCGCTTAAACGCTCTTCGCTCCATCAACTGGAGCCAGCTATCAACTAGGAAAAGAGCCTCAACTCAGTCCCATCTAGCCAGGCTGTATCCAGTTTATAGTCTCCTATAAACGGTTTATACTACGACCCCGCAAAGCATCAAGAAATTAGTACCATTTATAAATCTGTCTCTCTTAAGCATATAATCCTTCTGCAATCTTTCTCTCTTCATAAAGCTCTTTAATATGGTCGTATACTGCTGCTTTCTTGCTATTTGGAAGGTGCTCATACATCTCTAGTATCAATAAATAAAGCTTCCTTGCTTCAGCTAACTTAAAAGAAATAATATTCTCTCTTGCATTATAAATCATAGAATTTAACTTACTAAGGTCTGCCTCTTCCTTTACCATTGCCAGTTTTACATCTTTAATAGCATGTTTAATTTCTCTCGATGCGACTACACTTCTCTTCTTTTGCAACTCCCTTCCTTTCTTCATCATTAATTGCTGCTCACTCTTTCTCTCCTCAATCAATTTGCCCTTCTCTTGGTGAGCCATCTTTGCAAGTTTATCAGAATCACGATGTTTTTTACTTTCGTACGCCAACTTCCTTTTAATCAGGTATAAGGCATGCTTATCATCTTCAATAATTCTAGATTTCTCAGTCTTAATTTGGCGTAATCTTCTTTCATTGTAGTCTTTATTTTCCTTCAAATCCTTAATCATCCTTTTTGCTTTTTCATTATCTGCATTAGCTTTTTCCAGTTCGGTTCTCAATCCTTCAATAATTTTATTATTACTACTAATCTTAAAGTTCCCATCTCTTAAAACCCTGTTCTTTTCATATTCTAGATGCTTAGCATTATCATCAGCGTCTTTCTTTCTCTCAACAATAAAACCAACTCTACGCTTGATTCCTTTATGTATACCATGATGAATTTCCTTGTGTATCTTTTTTCTCTCATGATTCAACTGATTCTGATGATGCTTCCTCAAATTAGACATCTCTCGATCTTTCTCATTCATCGCTTTTTCTAATTCCATCTCATACTTTTTACCTAAGGTTGTAACTAACTTGTTTCTATCCTTGTGGAATTTCTCATAATCAAATTGAATTTTACTTAATTCCTTATTCGATTTCTCAAGAACATCAATTTTCTTCTGCAACTCAGAAATCTCTCCCTTAGTTTTCTCTAATGACCTTGATAACTTTTCTTTCTCACTTCTCAAAGAATCCTTCTCTTGCTTAAGTGATAATATCTTATCCTTACTAGATTTTGCAATCTTAACTTTTTCTCGCTCTAACTTGGTAATTATGTGGTTGATCTCCAATCCTTTCTTTTTTTGCTCATCTGAAATTGCCAGTTGGCGATCTCTCCTCAACAGCTTCATCCTATTTTGGTATCTTTCATGCTCCCTTAATTCCCTCTCCTTCTCGGCTTTCTCTTGTCTAATAACTTCTAATTCTCGTTTCTTAGCTTCTCTCTTATCAATTGCCAATTTATCAAGAAGTTTCCTCTTGAGGCTCTTCTCATATTTCAACTTGGATTGTAACTGCTGCTTATCTTTAATTTCCTGTATACTTTTCTCCATCAATTGTCTTCTTTCTTTTTCAACAAGAACATCCCTTCTATGTTTCTCTCTAGCTAATTTTAGCCTTTGCTCCTCAATTTGTTTTTCCCTTTTTAATCTTAGTTTTTCTAAGTTCTCCCCATAGATCTTTTGTAATCGTGATTTAACTTTTCCTTCAATCTTCTTTTCTTTCTCAACAACTCTTTCCTCGACAATATCTTCTCTTTTCTTTTCTCTAAGTACAAGTTTCCTTTCTTTTTCAGCTAAAGCTTTCTCCTTTAGCTCTTCCTTCTTCTCCCTTTCAATGATTTTCAGTTTTTCAGCAGCTAACTTTTTAGCCCTCAAAGTATCCTCTTTCTTTCTCTGTTCTTCCAGTTCTTCTGCTCTTCTCTCTAAAGCTAATTCTCTTTTCCTCTCCTCCATTAACAAGCCCCTCAGCTTTTCGTATCTTTCTCTTCTCTTCTGCTCTTCCTTTAGAAATCGTGCTTTCTTCTCTTTCTCAAACTGTTTTTCCCTTTCAATTGTCCGTCTTTCTGCTTCCTTCTTTTCAATTAATTTCTGTTTTTCCTCTGCTGCTTTCTCTCTCTCCTCCTTCTCCTTTTGTCGTTTTAAGAAATTCTGTTTTACTGACTCCGCTTCTTTTCTCTTTTGCCTTTCAATCATTAACTTCTTTTCTTCTGCAAGTCTTTCCTTATCTTTCTCTTTAAGCTCAACTAATCTTTTCGCCTCAAGGCGTTCTTTCTGCCTCTCTAATTTGCTTTGGGTCCTATTCCTTTCTCTTTCTTCAATTCTTTTTAACTTTAAACGCTCTCTCTCTTCTTTCTTCTGTAACTTTAATCTTTCCCTCTCTAACTTTTTACGCTCTTGTTCTCGAGCAATTTTAACTTTCTCTTTATAATCATCTAACTTCTTTTGAGCTCTCTTTGCCTCTATTTCTTCTGTCCTATGTAACTTTACCCTTTCTTTTTCGAGCCTTTCTTTTTCACTTCTCAATCTTTTCTTACTTCCTTTTAGTTTCCTCTCTAATCTTTTCTTTTCATAAAATGAAGAAAGTAGCATTATTGGTTTGAAACCTTTCTTTTTAAGTTGAGTTTTCTCACCTTTACCCCCTGCAGGCAATGGCGGAGGTATATATAATTCATCTGGAGAAACAAGCAATACGTTTAATACACCTGGATATCTCTTTTTATCGATTACCACACCTACCCCCTTTTTCAATAATAATCATGTTTCTGATTTATAAGACTTTTGGTTTCGAAACCTATATAAGCTATATAAATTTTCAAAACGTTATGATCATTGGTATAACCGGCCCAAATGGATCGGGAAAAGGTGAAGTTGCGAATTATTTAAAGAGTAAGGGATTTATCTACTTTTCTCTATCTGATGTAGTAAGACAAGAAACACAAAAATCTAATCTATCCCTAACAAGAGAGAATCTAATTAAAACTGGAAGGGAAATTAGAAAGGAAAGGGGAGATGGTTTCTTCGCAAAGCAGATTATTAGTGAACTTAAAGATAATTCAGTAGTTGACAGTATAAGAAATCCAAGTGAAGTTGAAGTGCTAAAACAAATGGGTAATTTCGTTCTTTTAGGTGTAAATGCACCGGTAGGAGTTCGCTTCAAAAGATCCAAAAAAAGGGGGCGAGTTGGTGATGGTTCAACTGTGGAAGAATTTGTCAAACTTGAAGAAGAAGAAAATAGAGGTATAGGTCAGGATCCTATTGAAACATTAAAAATGTCAAATTTTCTTATCATTAACGACAAAACTGTCGATCACCTACATATTCAAATTGACAAGATACTAGATTTCATACAGAATGAAAAATCCACAAATAATTAAGATTCTTAAAAAAAAGTATTCGGCAAAAGAGTTCTCTACTCATCATTCAACCCCTTACCAAGTCCTCATTGCTTGCATTTTATCTTTAAGAACAAAAGATGAAGTCACATATCCTGCTGCAAAAAGATTGTTCATATTAGCAAAAACACCCCAAAATATGATTAAACTAAATGAAAGTAAGATTCAAAAAACAATTTACCCTGTTGGCTTCTATAAAAGAAAATCAAAAACAATTAAGGACATTTCAAAAAAAATAATTAAAGACTACAAATCAAATGTCCCCAACACCGTCGAGGAATTAGTTAAATTAAAAGGAGTTGGGAGAAAAACTGCGAATATTGTTGTCACATACGGTCATGGCAAACCAGGTATTGCTGTTGATACCCACGTTCATAGGATTTCAAACAGACTAGGAATAGTAAAAACAAAAACGCCAGAACAAACTGAATTTAAATTAAGAAAAATTCTCCCAAGAAAATACTGGATTGATTTTAACGAACTCCTTGTAAGACACGGGCAAAACACCTGCAAACCAATTTCACCATTCTGCTCAATCTGTGAGATAAGAAAATACTGCAAAAGGGTAAATGTAACAACAAGTAGATGACTAACCTTTTTAAACAATAATTAAACCATTTCTACTATGGTCATTTTAATGCCTCAGGAGATAGAAGTATGGTATATTATACCAGCAGTCAGGAAAGAATTAGTCAAAGCTCTTAGAGAAAAAGGACTAAAACAAAAAGATATCGCAAATAAACTTGACTTAACAGAATCTGCTGTCTCCCAATATCTCAAAGAGAAAAGAGGATCTGGTGTTGACTTTGGCAAACAACTCGAAGCTCACATAAAAAAAGAAGCAGAAAAAATTGCTAATGGCAAAGCAAATCCAATGGAAGTAATCCAGAAAATCGTCTCTATGTTAAGTGTTAAAAAGATAATGTGTGATATCCACAAATCAAAAACAAAAGGTATAAGCGGAAAATGCGATATCTGCTTTAAATAATTCTCATGAAAATCGAAATTATTAACTTAGAAAACAAAAAGAAAAAAAATATTACAATAAAGAAGAATGAAACAGTAGAATCCCTATTAGAAAAACTAAAGATTAATCCCGTCACCGTTATTGTTGCTGTAAATAACAATGCAACAATTAAATCAACCCTTCTAAAAAACAATGACAAAGTAAAAATCATTCCAGTTGTATCAGGTGGATAAATGAACTGTTGCAAAAAAAATCCAATTATAGAACTCCAAAGTGGAAGACTTTTATGTAAAGATCATTACATCCACTATTTCGAGAAAAAAGTTCTGAAAACAATCAGAAAGTTCAAATTAATCGAAAAAAATGACAAAATTTGCGTTGCCCTCTCAGGAGGTAAAGATTCATTATCCCTTCTCTACCTACTAAAAAGGATTTTCAAAGAAAGGAAAGATCTAAAACTTTCTGCAATCTTAATCAATGAAGGAATCCATGGTTATAGAAACAAAACTCAAAAAAGAGCAGAAAAACTTTGTAAAAAATTAAAAGTCCCACTAAAAACATATCATTTCAAAAAAGAATTCGGAAAAGCATTAGATCAAATTAAAGGGTCAAATCCATGTACAGATTGTGGGATTCTCCGTCGATATTTGATTAATAAAGCCGCAAGACAACTAAAGGTTACAAAAATAGCAACAGGTCATAATCTAGATGATGAAGTCCAAGCCATTTTAATGAACCAATTAAGAAAAAACATGGCCTTACAATCAAGGTTAGGACCTAAAACAGGAGTTTCATCATCAAAAAAGTTCGTTCAAAGAATAAAACCATTCTACTTACTAACAGAGAAAGAAGTTGCATTGTATGGGTTCATTAATGGACTTTATACTGAATTCGAAAGCTGTCCTTATGAACATGAATCATTTAGAGCAGTAGTCAGAGATAAAATAAATGAGTTAGAAAATCTTAATCCTGGAATAAAGAACAATATCATGTCTTCATTCTTAGAAACCCTTCCATTATTACAAAAACAATACAAAGGGAAAAAAATTCCTTTATGTAAAAACTGTGGAGAACCATCCGCATCAAATATTTGTAATACATGCAAACTAATTAAAGAATTCTAATTCCTTGGAATTTCCAACATTCTTTGTATAGGTTTTTGCGCTTTCTGGATAATTTCTTCAGGCAAAGTTACTTCATGTTCTTCAGGATCTTCTGTTTCTAATGCATGTAACATAGCTTTCAAAGTGATCCTTCTCATATGTTTACAAAACACATTGCAAACTCTCACAAATTCAGTTTGTGGAAACTCATTAGCCAAATTAGCAGCCATTTCACATTCAGTAGCTAAAAACACCTTCTCAGGTTTATTGTCTTTAACATATTTAGCCATCTGAGATGTACTTCCTACAAAATCAGACTCTGCAATTACTTCTGGTGTACATTCCCAATGTGCAAGAACAGCCCTTTTCGGATGTCCTTTTGGCATGTCGTATTGTTCCCTTATCGCTCTCAAATCTTTCACATTAAATTGCTTATGAACTTCACAAATCCCTCTTTGTAAATCATTATTTTTTCCTGGATAAATAACTTCAATATTATGCCCCATTTCTTTCAATTCGTTCTGTAAATTTTCCCCCATCAAAGAATCAGGTAAAAAAATCACTTTATCAGTATTCAAAGATAAAATAACTTTCAATGCATTTGCACTTGTACAACATATATCAGATTCAGCTTTAACTTCTGCATAACTATTTACATAAGTTACAACTGGTACTCCCGGAAACAACTTTTTCAAAGATAATACATCTTTCCCCCTAATAGGGTCTGCTAAACTACATCCTGCTTTTTTATCAGCAATCAACACTTTTTTCTGAGGACTTAATACTTTTGCAGTTTCTGCCATAAATAAAACACCGTCAAACAGTATAATGGGCTTGTCAGACTCAGAAGCCCATTTACTTAAGGCAAGAGAGTCTCCTTTATGGTCAGATAGATTGTATATTAAGGGATGCATATAATTATGACCTAGAATTAATACATTCTTCTTCTCCCTCAATTCAATTATTTTCTCAATTATTTCCCTATTTGCTTCTGCTTCAACCTTTAGTGTAGGATCTCCTTTAAATACATCCGCATAAATTTTATCGAAGTCCGTCATATTATCAATAACTCGCCATTTGCTTTTAAATATAACGATATAATGAGAACAATTATCTAAATCGATCTATCAATTTCTTTATATCAACATTCTTAATATCCCTTTCAACTAAAGGGCCCTCTTTAAACTCACTAACCTGGTCCTCGTAAGTCGCTTTGTCTTCTTTGTAGAACAATCCATAGGGAACTTTTGGACCCAATTCCTGACCAACATCAAAAGCTTTTACTTTATCACTAGGATCATGTTTTTCTAATTTATACATATTCTGCTTAAACCAATCAACAGGCATTGTTTTATTATACGTAACACATATTTGCATTATATCTACCAATGCAAATCCCTTATGTTGCAGTGCTTGCTTAATAATCTCCTTTGTAAATATTGGATCAAAAACGTGTGTCCTTGCAACAAAAGTTGCACCTGAAGCAATCGCGGTAGTAATTGGATTTACAGGTTCATCAATCGCACCTTCAGGAGAAGTTACACTCTTAAATCCCTTAGGTGATGTAGGTGAATACTGTCCCTTCGTTAATCCATACACTTCATTATTTTGTACAATGTAAGTCATATCTAAATTCCTTCTACATGTATGAATGAAGTGATTTCCTCCAATTCCATAACCATCTCCATCTCCGCCAATGCCAATTACATTTAATTTGTGATTCGCTAGTTTAATTCCAGTAGCAACCGGTAAGATCCTTCCATGCAATCCCTCAAAACCATATGCTTTAACGAAATGTGGTGTTTTACTACCACATCCAATTCCAGAAACAATAGCAGTATTACTCATATCCATATTTAATTCTTTCAATGCTCCTTTTAGAGCACCAAGTATCATATAATCCCCACATCCGGGGCACCATGTTGGTACCTGTCCAGTATCTAAGTCCATTGTCATTTTATTTTCTTTATACCGTCGATAATTTCTTTTGGAAAGAATGGTCTTCCATCAAACTTCAATATTTTATGATCTATTGAAAGACCAGTAAATTTTCGAATTAATAATCCTAATTGACCCGTCTGATTATTTTCAACTAATACTGTTTTCCTAGCTTTTTTAATTACATCAATAATAGTTTTTTCAGGTAATGGAAATATATACTTAATTTGTAAATAATTAACTTTTATATCTTCTTTCCTCAAATCTTTCATTGCTTCAAGAATACCATTCTTTGTGGAACCCCATCCTATGATTGTGATATCTGCATTTTTATCACCAACTAACTCAGGTTCAGGAATATCTGCCCTTGCAGCATCTAATTTCTTGTATCTCTTTTCTGCCATGGAAATTCTAACTTCTTCTTCTTCATTCTCATGACCTTCCTCATTATGTTCATAACTAGATGCAGTATACATACAATTATTTTGTCCAGGAACTGACCTTGGAGAAACACCATCTTCTGTTAACTTATACCTAAGATAATTTTTCTGTTTCTCAGCTTGCTGATTTGTTAATAATTTACCCCTTTCGATTTTTAATTTTTCCAAACCAAACTCATCTGTAGTCCAATGGCTTTCTCCTAAATACTTATCCAACATTACAACAACAGGTAATTGGTATTTCTCAGCCAAATTAAAAGCATTAAACGTATCCTCATAACATTCTTTAACATCACCTGGGGCAATCACAATCCTTGGAAAATCATCTGGTGATGCATTTAAGACAAAATGTAAATCTCCTTGACCTGATTGTGTGGCCATTCCCGTAGCTGGTCCAGGTCTTTGAACCTCAATTGCTACAATAGGGGTTTCTGTCATCGAAGCTAATCCAAATGCTTCGGTCATTAATGCAAATCCTCCCCCTGATGTTGCCGTCAATGCCCTAACGCCAGCATAATTAGCACCAATTGTCATATTCATTGCAGCTAACTCATCTTCAGTCTGTTTGATAACAATTCCGAATTCTTGAGCCCATTTATTCAAATTAATCATAACAGAAGTAGCAGGTGTCATTGGGTATGCCGCCATAAATTTAGCTCCGGCCTTAACGGCTCCTAATGAAACAGATTCATTTCCACTTACAAATATTCTCTTCTGTGATTTTAATCTTTTCAACTTATATCCAAAACCATTTCCATAATTACTTTTTACCCAATCATATCCTGCTTTTGCAGCTTTAATATTCATATCAACAACTTTTTCTCCTTTCCTCGAGAATGTTAACTTTAATGCTTCGTTAAATAAATTCAAATCATAATCGACTAATGCAATTGTCGCTCCAATTGCAACAGTGTTTCTCAATATTTTCCCACCATTCTTATTAGAAAGTTCTAATAAGGGAACGTCTATTAGTTTAATATCATCTCTTGGTAGCTCTTTATGATTAATCGCATATTCTTTATTATCAAAAATTACTCCTGCCCCAGAACTCAAAAGATCTTTATGAATATCAAATGTCTCTCTGTTTAGTGCAACCAATACATCAACCCTGTTTCTATGTGAGAAAACTTTCTCCTCACCAACATGAACATCAAGATGATTATGACCACCACGAATGAGGGAAGGGTATATTGCGTGGGCTACACTCCATAAACCGCCCCTTAAAGTAATCTTAGCAAAAAGCATTCCGGCATTCAAAATACCCATACCGGCCTCTCCACCAATTTTCCAATTCAGCTCATTCACAACTTCTTTCATCTTCTTTAAAGAAAATCGCCCATTTTTAAATCTTTTGTCCTTCTGCTTTGATAACAAGTTTTAATGATTCAATAGCTACTTGAATCTGCTTATCTGTAGGTTCTTTCGTAGTTATCTTTTGTAACCACAATCCTGGATAAGTAGCATATTTAAATATTGGATTATGAGCAAATTTTGCACTCCCCTTAAGAAATTCATAAGAGATTCCAGCAATAACTGGAAGTAAAGCTATCCTTAACGAAAATAATATCGCTCTCTTTAACACCCAAAATATCTCCCCAATATTTGGAACAATTGCCGTAGCAATAAATGGTGTAAAAGAAAACACAACAATACTAATAATAATTACAATAAACAAAAAGCTTGTTCCACATCTAGGATGTTTGGTTGAATACTTTTTAACATTCTTAACTGTCAATGGTTTATTATTCTCGTAACAAAACACTGTTTTATGTTCAGCACCATGATATTTATACAAAGTCCTTACATCTTTCATTAATCCAATCAGATACACATACAGTATCAATATGCATACTTTAATTACTCCGTCGATGAAATTAAATAATATTGGAGTAGTTTCCTCCTTTACTCCAAATAAGAAAGTTAACGCATAAGGTAATAAAACAAACAATCCAATACCAAACAAAAAAGCTACTGCCATTGTCATATACAATGCTGTATCGCTTAATTTCTCTTCTTCTTCACCAGATTCATTAGCGCTCCAATTTAATGCCTTAATACCAATAACCAACATTACCCAAAGATTGTGAACTCCACGAAAGAAGGGAATTTTCCAGAATTTACTGGTTTTCTTAATCCGATTAACTTTCTTTGATAAACCCCCTTTAGGTTTCCTGACAGCCATACCAACATAGTTAGGAGATCTCATCATAACTCCTTCAATAATCGCCTGTCCTCCAACCATAAGCTCTACTTTCTTTGCCATTTGACCGAATATTCTGCCCCCTTTTAAAAAGATTGTTTCAATTCACCTTAAAGTCTAGAATATCTTTATAAACAAAGAATATAATAAATGTACTTATGATAAAAAAAATACTAGCATTCGGATTAATCATATTGAGCTTATTTTTATTTAGTTGCGAGGAAGAACCAGAACCTTTACCAGTAGATGTTTCTCAAGCTACTCCAGAAGGTGTAAAAACGGTTGTTGATGCAAATAACCAATTCGCTTTAGATTACTATAATCAAATTAAAGGAGGAGATGGAAATATATTCTTTTCCCCTTACAGTATTTCAACAGCATTAGCAATGACCTATGAAGGAGCACGAGGTGATACAGCCAAAGAAATGGCATCAGTCTTCTATTTTCCTAAAGGTGATACAATAAGAAGATCATCTTACGCAAAAATATACTCTGATATTAATAAAAAAGACAAATCTTACAAACTTCATACTGCAAATGCACTTTGGGCTGAACAAACTTACAAATTCCTTGATAATTACTTAAGTACCGTTGAAACGTATTATGGAGGAAAAACTACTAATCTTGACTTTAAAACAAAGTCAGAAGAATCACGAGTAACAATCAACAAATGGGTAGAAGATCAAACAAACAACAAAATAAAAGACCTTATTCCATCAGGAGTTCTAACCCCTATAACACGTTTAGTATTAACCAACGCAATTTACTTTAAAGGAACTTGGTTTAAAGAATTCGACAAAAAAGATACATCAGATCAAGAATTCAGAACACCTGAAAAAAATATTATGATTCCATTAATGAGCCAGACTGGAAAAGAAGCAGAATTCCTTTACACAGAGACTGAAGATACCCAAATACTAGAATTGCCTTATGACGGAGAAGAGTTATCGATGCTTTTCTTTTTACCAAAAGATAATGATTTAGATAGACTAGAAAATGATTTATCTCTAGAAAAAATCGAAGAATGGAAGCAAAATCTTAATGAACAAAGGGTAGATATCTTCATTCCAAAATTTAAATTCGAGACTAAATATAGAATGGCAGATGATCTTAAACTAATGGGTATGCCTTTAGCTTTCACTCCATTTCAAGCAGACTTTTCTGGAATGGATGGCGGCGATCTCCTCTATATAAGCGAAGTAATCCATCAAGCATTTGTAGAAGTTAATGAAGAAGGAACAGAAGCAGCAGCTGCAACTGCAGTTGTAATGGCACTTGCCTCAGCAATGCCACAATCCACTCCAGTCTTCAGAGCGGATCATCCATTTATATTCATAATCCAAGACAAAGTACATGGAAACATCTTGTTCATGGGTCGTGTTGAAGATCCGTCTTAAACACCTTTCCATGACCTGGAATTACAAAATCTGCTAATTGCAGAATTTTTTTTCTATTTCCTACTAGTTTTTCATGGTTAAATTCATGTGCAGGATCGACTTTCTCAACATCAATGTCCTGTTCTTCTCCATCCATCCACCAAAAAACATCACCAGCAATAACATAAATTCCTGTTTCTGTCCTAACAACCAAAGAACAATCATCTTCGCTATGCCCTGGAGTTTGAATAATCTCTAAATCTGTCCCAGGAATAAGATTATTATGACAAATTTGTTTATCCGAATCAAATATTTCATTATTATTCAACACCTTTGCGTTAAAAATCCCTGCAAGCAAAACATGATCTACATGATTATGTGTCAGAAAAACATAATCAATATCTTCCACATTTAATCCATTCTTCTCTAATGTATCAATTAGTTTCTCCTTATTACAACCAGGATCAACAAGAATATTTTTTCCTTTACTTTCAACTAAAACAACAGTAGAACTCGCTAACCAACCTTTTTCTATCTTTTTCGCATATCCTTCAATTAAAATTTTTATTTTATTCATAAAAAAATTAAAGGAAAAGTGGCACGAATACCAATGCCACTATACTCATCAACTTAATGAGTATGTTCAAAGAAGGTCCTGATGTGTCTTTGAAAGGATCTCCTACTGTATCTCCAACAACCGTTGCTTTATGAACATCACTTCCTTTTCCACCCAAGTTTCCTTGCTCTACATATTTCTTAGCATTATCCCATGCTCCACCACTGTTAGCCATAAACACTGCTAATAAGAATCCAGTAGTAAGAGAACCCGCTAAAAGTCCACCTAAAGCATCCAAATCCCACAAACCAACTATAATCGGTGTTAATACTGCAATCAGACTTGGTGCAATCATTTGTTTCAATGCAGCAACAGTACTAATATGTACACACTTCTTATAATCTGGTTTAGCTTTTCCTGCCATTAAACCTTTTATCTTCCTAAATTGTCTTCTAACTTCCTCAACCATTTCATTAGCTGCATTTCCAACTGCTCTAATCGATAATGCTGAGAAAATAAATGGTAATAATGCACCTAGGAATAATCCAATAATAACATTAGGATTTGTTATACTGATTTGGATAGCTTCTCCAGTCATCCTTTCAACGACTGCTGTGAAAGACACGAATAAAGCCAAAGCCGTTAAAGCTGCCGAACCGATTGCAAATCCCTTTCCAATTGCTGCTGTTGTATTTCCAACTGCATCTAATCCTTCAGCTCTTTTTCTAACAACTTTTCCCATTCCAGCCATCTCTGCAATTCCTGCAGCATTATCTGCAACAGGACCATATGTATCGCTTGCTAATGTAATTCCTAATGTAGATAACATACCAACTGCAGCTAAAGCAATACCATAAACTCCACCAAAGTAATGTGATAAAAATATTGCAACTGCAACAGCTAATACTGGAATAACCGTGGATATCATTCCAACAGAAATTCCTGCAATAATGTTAGTTGCAGCTCCCGTCTTTGAAGCATTTGCAATAGATCTTACAGGACCTTTCTCTGCAGCAGTGAAATATTCGGTTGATAATCCAATAACAATACCAGCTGCTAAACCGCTAATTGTAGCAAAAAATAATCCCATGTCTTTAACAAAATAGGGTATTACGAAAAAAGAAGCAATGGCCATTAATATTGCCGATCCAAATATTCCTTTATTCAAAGCCCAGTGTAAATCTCCTTTTCCTTTTGTTCCGACTAGTAATGCACCAACTAATGAACATAAAATACCTACACCTGCAATAGCCAAAGGTAACATTACCAACGCATCATCAAAATTTGTTGCTGCTGTTATTCCCATACCCAAAACCATTGCTGCAATTATAGAATCAACATAACTTTCAAACAAATCAGCACCCATTCCTGCAACATCTCCTACGTTATCGCCCACATTGTCAGCAATAACTGCAGGATTTCTAGGATCATCTTCAGGAATTCCTTTCTCAACCTTTCCAACTAAATCAGCTCCAACGTCTGCTGCTTTTGTATATATACCACCACCAACTCTTGCAAATAATGCGATTGATGATGCTCCAAAACCAAATCCATAAATGATTGTAGGATCGCCAAAAACAATGTATAGAACAGTTACACCAAGTAAACCCAAACCAACAACAGTTAAACCCATAACTAATCCAGAATTAAAAGCCATCTTCAATCCTAGATTCATTCTCTTTTGAACTGCAAATGCTGTTCTTGCGTTTGCTTTTGTGGCAATTCTCATTCCAATATTACCAGCTAATCCTGAGAACAAACCCCCTATGATAAATGATATAGCTAATTTCAATCCAACATCAGGAATTACTAACCAAATAACTGCTGCAACAACAACCAAGAAAACCGCTAACACCTGATATTCTTTATGTAAAAAAGCAATAGCTCCAGTATAAATAGCATGCTGTATTTCCTTCATCTTTGGGGTTCCAGCTGAACTTTTAGAAATCTTTCTTACAATAAAACCTGCAACAATAAGGGACAATATGCTTATTCCCAACACAATATATTCAATCATTTTATCTACCTCCCCTTTAAAAGGGTAAAGATTTCAGAATACTATTTAAAATTTGCGATGCAAACAGAAAGGTTTTTAAGAGAACTGTTACCTCGTGTACTTTATGAAGAAGGACGACATAAAGCACCACCTAAAGAAGATTTGGTGGTTTATTTGGGAAGACGACAGTATTTGGAGTTGGATCGTTAATGTTATCCTTGCGTTTATTTTAATTAAATTCATTGTCTACCCGATTTTGGGATTAGCACTGGCAACTTCACATCCAATTGTTGCAGTTGTTTCAGGATCAATGGAACATCAAGGTTCTTTCGATGAGTGGTGGGCAACTCAACAAGATTGGTATTCAGAAAAAAATATTTCAAAAGAACAATTTCAAGAATTTTCATTAAAAAATGGATTCAATAAAGGAGATATAATTTTCTTAAGAGGTAAAGATCCGGCAGATATACAAATTGGTGATGTAATTGTTTTTACTGCAAACAAGCCAGATCCCATTATCCATAGAGTCGTTGATAAATGGGAAGATGGTGGTTATCATTTTCAAACAAAAGGCGATTTCAATCAAGGCTTTGCTAATGTTAATGAACAAGATATTAGTGAAGAAAGAGTTATTGGAAAAGCGCTCTTTAGAGTTCCTTTTGTTGGTTGGGTAAAGATTGCTTTTGTAGGATTAATAAATTTATTCAGGTGATAAAATGTTTTGTCCAAAATGTGGATCAATAATGCGTCCAAAAATAGAAGGAAGGAAAAAAAAGTTTAACTGCTCTTGCGGTTATAAATCAACAGCAGAAAGTACAGAAATTAAAGAGTCAGTCAAAGGCCCTGAAAAAAAAGTAGAAGTTGTTGAGAAAGAGTTTGAAGTCCATCCAAAAATGAAGGAAAAATGTCCAAAATGTAATAACGATGAAGCATATTATTGGACTGTTCAAACGCGAGCTGCAGACGAACCTGAAACTAAGTTCCTAAAATGCACAAAATGCAAACATACCTGGAGAGACTATAAATAATTTTAATTTTTTCTTAATTATTATTTTCCCCACTTTCAGAATAGAAACATTTATATATAACTTAGTACATATTAGTTATAAGTTGATAAACAATAGTGATCAATATGACTCTACAAAAACTAGAACATTCACCCACACTAAATACTGTGTTAATGGTAGAAGAAACTCTAAAAGGAATGGATGAGAGTGTGATAACAATTGCTGTGTTAAAAAGGAAACTACCAAAACAAGTCAATCATACTACTTTAAAAAGAATTCTTGAATACCTAGAAGAAAGCAATAAGATTGCAGTAAGTTTGAAAGGAATTACTTGGATTCATAACCCTGATCCAAATTTAAGGAAAGCTATTTCCAAGGGCCTTGAATTATGAAGAAAATTCGAGTTATATTATCTCCAGAGGCAGAAGAAGTCTATAGATATTTGAATAAAATAGCTCCAGATTCAAAGAAGGAGCAAACAATTCTAAACTCTTTAATTAAAAAAATTGAATTGATTAAAGCTAATCATCATTATGGTGAACCAATTTCGAAAAAATTAATTCCTTCAGAGTATAAAAATAAGTATCATATTTCAAATTTATTTTGGGTTGAACTTCCAAACTTTTGGAGAATGTTATATACCCTAACTAATGATGGAACAGAGATAGAAATAATCGCTTTTGTTCTTGATGTAATTGACCACGATAAGTACAATAAGAAATTCGGTTATAAAAGAAAATGAACTTACCAAATTCCTTTAAACTTATTGTCAAAACCAATCAAAGAAAAACAGAAATAACTTTCTATGATGATAGTAAGAAAGCTTTTCTAATGAACGTAAAAGAAAAACCTGAGAACAATAAAGCTAATATTGCAATTATTTCTTATTTGAAGAAAGTTACCAAAAAAGATTATAAGATTGTTAAAGGTAAAAAGAGTAAGGAAAAGGTTATCTCACTAGTATAGAATATTACTACCATAGTATAGTAAAAATAGCAATATATATAAACAATCAATCACTACTATCTATTATGGTGGGAGTTTGAATGAAGATCGGATCGTTAAATATTCAACAGGAGTTATTGGAATTATCACTGCATTTGTAACATCAGTTTCTCTATATGCTAGCTGTGCATTTAACAACAATTACAGAGCTCCTTCTGAAGAACTTAAAAAACCTGCAATTGTTTATGATCTAACCGTAGAAGACATCAATCGATCTCAAGGCATTTCTCCCTCTCCAAAATCAGAAAACGTTTCTCCTGATTTAGGAATAAAAGTTGCTGAACAAAAAGATCCCCCACAATCCAATAACCGAACTCTAGAAGATTTCATTGGACTACCCAACGGAGAGCAAACTGACATGGATATCCAAGATTTTAATAAAAAAGTAATAATGTATATTCAAGAAGGTAATTATTGGCCAGGAAATTCAAAACTTCCAGACGAAGCAAAAATTTACATTAAAACGTATTTAAATGACAACCAACTCAAATTTAGAATGGGATTAAATAAAGCCGTTTATCATACTCATGATATTTACTTTTTTATAGAAACACTAAAAGATTTAACAGATATGGATGGGTTCCTACATGAATATGCTTTAGGAATCCTTAATGGACTCTCCAAGAATATAGAAATAGATGCTGAAATATTTACAAAATTGGATATTTATGGTGAATACTTTTCTGATTTCTCAGAATTCTTATTAGATCACAATGAATTAGATGAAGAAAAAAGAGAATCAACATTTACAACACTTCAGGAGATACATGAAAGAATTTGCTTACGTGGTAAAGAATCTGAAGCAAAGTCACTATTTGTCGATATGACTTTCTCAGAATTATTTAACAGATGGAACTTAGAATCATGTTATAATCCTAACTAAACCTTCATCCTCATCTCAATTCTTTGATCCTCAAATCCCCATTTGCTATAAACCTAACGAGCAAGATTATTAACTGAATTGACGTTAATTGACATGCACTTCAATCCTTTCTTCTTACACCATTTCTTTGCTTCCATGAAAAATAAAGAAGAAATTATTTTTCCCCTATATTTTTCCAACAAAAACCTATCAGAAATCAAACCTACATTTATTTACCTTCACAAAATCCCCCTCTACAATGGGGTTCTACCGGTGACCATGGTGAACAGCATGGTTTCGATGCCGTTGCACAAATTGAAGTGCAATCTCCACAAACACAGGCGGATTCTCCTTCAAATGGACTACAACCAAAACACCCATCACAATCTCCATTAGCGTTCTTCCATGTCTTTGTTGTTCCAGGCGCCATCTCACTATCTAAACAACGCTCAGTTTCAACATCTTCACAAGACCATGATCCTCCATCTCCATTAGAGTTATAAGTACATGTTTCCCCCATCTCACAACAACCTCCACAATTTGGGAAACATTCTTCTCCAACTTTGCAACAATCTACTACCTCATCATTAATAAAACACTTCTGTTCATCGGATTCGCATACTTTTTTACAAGCCCCATTAATACACTCCTCTCCAATTTTACAACATCCACATTCTCCTGCGCAAATTTCTTCTCCACTTCCTGGAATGCCTATATCCAATTCAGTATCACAACATTGTTCTCTACTGGGGCACATTTCTAAAGTCCACCCACAACAAAGACTATTTTCTTCATCAACACAATGCTGTCCAGCAGGGCAACAGACAGTCCCACAGATCCCTGATGGAGAGCAACATTCTCCGGTGTCAGGATTAAGACACACTTCATAATCCTTTTCACAGCAATGACTATCACCACATGACGCTACATCTTCTTTACAACATAATCCTGTTTCTACATTTCGACAAGTTTCTCCTTCGTTCTCTGAGGTACTCGGATCATCCTTTGTACAACAACAACCCCCCTCACAATGCTCTACTTCAGGATCACAACAACAAGGTTCTTTGCAACAAGAATAAGGATCATTGGGATTCTGTATCTCTCCTTCTTCACAACATAAAGGCGCTCCATTAGGAAGATCCCCTGCATAGTAATACCCAAGATAAGGACATTTTTCTCCATCGCAGGTACATTCTTCTGCATCACAAACATCAAAAATTCCACAGATCTCTCTCAAAGCTGTTTTTATGCCCCTTGATCCATCTTGGAGCGAACAAGGAACGTCTTGTACTAACCAATTAGCCCCATTTCCCCCTTCCACAGGAATGCAACGACAACCATAACCACAGAAATGACAATTTAAACATTCTTCATCCATCTGAGGGGTACAAAAACCATCTTCACATTTTTGACTTGCAGGACAACATCCACATTCTCCCCCCACACATTCATAATCTTCAGGACAGCAACCTGTTGGAGAGCTAGAACATGATTTTTCCCCTGGTTGACAACATCCTGTAGCAAAGAATAAAGTAAAGGTAAGTACACTAAGAATAAAGACAACATTTTTTTGTCTTCTTTTCATCATAATACTTTTCTTATACATTAACTCGAATTCCAATTCCAATATTTATATACTTTTCCATAATATTAAACTCTCATCCTCATCTCAATCCTTTGATCCTCAAATCCCCAGCTGCGATAAACTTTGCGAGCAACAGAATTGACTGAATTGACGTTAATTGACATATATTTCAGACCTTTCTTCTTACACCATTTCTTCGATTCCTTGAAAAACAACGAGGAAATACCTTTTCTGCGATACTCCTTCAACAAAAACATATCGGATATATAACCCAATTTCTCAAGTTCAAAAACTGGAATATTATTATCGATATAAACTAAACAGTATCCAATTGGTTTTCCTTTATCTTCAGCAATAAACACTTGACCATTCTTAGACCGAATATGTTTCTTATAGAATTCCTCAACAATACTTCTACCGTTCTTTTTAATTTTCAAATAAGGCCGAAAACTAGGTTTCTCCCTAAATACAATCTTATCATGATCCATTATAAACTGGTCCCAAAGTTCTAATATTGCTCCCATATCATTTAACTTTGCTTTTCTTATCATAAATACATAAAAAAATCCATTATTTAAAAAACTATATTTAAACCAAAAAGCTTATATATACAATATATATACTTTAGATATATGGCAACTGAAATGATTACTTTAAAATTAGAAGAAAAATTCCTAGAGAACATTGATAAAACCGTCGACAAAGAAGGTTATCAAAGTAGAACAGAGTTCATTAGAGACGCATTAAGAAAAAAATTAGAAGACTCTAAATTAAAAGAAGATTTAGCAAGTATAGCACGGTTAAAAGGGGCTTCTAATAAAAAAACGACACAAAAAGAATATGAAAAAAGTAGAAGAATTGCATTTAAACTTATTTCAAAAAAACTTAGATAATATCTTCTGGTTTATAAGATATAGAAATATCTTTAAGTTTTCTGAAATGTTTATCTCTCGTAATCAATACTGCATTATAATTTCTTGCGATAATAGCGTGTAAAACATCTCCACAAGGTAATCTTCTTTCCCTCGAAATGTCCGCAGCTTCATTACGTTCTTCTTTATTTACAATTATTCTCTGAATTAAATGTTCAAATGGTTTCATCATACCATTTATTTTTTCCAAAGAATAATTAACTTCCAATTCACTAATTAGTAAGTCGCTTATTGCTATTATAAATCCCTTTGATTTAATAAAATTATATAGTTTTAAAGCATAATCTCCTATTGATTCACTATTATACCCTTTTCTATCCTCATAAACGTCCATCCAAATCTAAGTATCAATATAGAACTTTTTGGTCATACTTCATAGTATCCTACATAATTAATAACATCTTCATAGAATTTTTCATTAATATTCCAATTATATAGAGTATTTCACACACATTTCGAAAATATGCTCAATAACTTATGTCTTACCGAAAATCCACCCAAACATTTAAAAATAACACGACTTCCCATATTGCATAACTCCTTCTGGGTTCTATAAGGCAGTAGGAGGTAAACCATGACAAAAATAAAAAAACAAGACTTTATTGAAATCGAATACACTGGTCAGATTAAAGACGATAACCTAATCTTCGACACAACGGATGAAAAAACAGCTAAGGAAAACGAAATCTTTGATGAAAATGCAAAGTATGGTCCGATTGTAATCTGTGTTGGAGAAGGAAATGTAATCAAGGGTTTAGATCAATTTCTAGAAGGAAAAGACATTCCATCAGAACACGAAGTTGATATCGAACCAGACAATGGATTCGGAAGAAAAAATCCTCAACATGTTAAAATGATTCCTACTAACAAATTTACAAAACAAAACATAACTCCAATGCCTGGTTTACAAGTTAACATTGATGGATTAATTGGAATTATTAAAACAGTAGGTGGCGGAAGAACTATCGTAGATTTCAACCATCCTTTAGCATCAAAAATATTAGCATACAAATTAAAAATTAATAAGATCGTAACAGATGACAAAGAAAAAACAGAAGCGTACCTAAAAATACCATTAGGATCAGATATCCAAGTAACTGAAAAAGAAGGAAATTATGAAGTAGAATCTAAACAAGACATCCCTGAGAAGTTACAAAACTCATTAAAAGAAAACGCAAAAAAACTTATACCCAGCGTCAAGGATATTAAGTTTACGAAAAAAAATAAATAAATTTATATAGAACATGAACTACAAATTCTACATCGGCAATGTGAGGTTGGAAAAATGGTAGAAATCAATACAGCAGAAGTGAATCCTCAATTTGATGTAGGTCAGGAAGCTCCACCTAAACCAGATATTAACACTGAGTTGGAGCAATATCTGAAAAGACAAAAAGCAACAATAAAAGTTGTTGGTTCTGGTGGCGCAGGTAATAATACAATAAACAGAATTAGTGAAGTTGGTATATTCGGGACTGAAACTGTTGCAGTTAATACAGACGCTCAAGATTTATTATACACATCAGCAAGTAAAAAAATCTTAATCGGAAGAGAAGTTACTAAGGGGTTAGGAGCTGGTTCAAATCCCCAAATGGGTGAAGAAGCAGCAAGAGAAAACGAAGTTGAGATTAAAAAATCATTAGAAGGAGCAGACATGGTTTTCATCACCTGTGGTTTGGGTGGTGGAACCGGTACAGGATCTGTCCCAGTAATAGCAACCATTGCAAAAAAACTAGGTTGTTTAACTGTCGCAATCGTAACAATGCCTTTCTCAATGGAAGGTAAAAAGAGGTTTGACAATTCAGTCCAGGGTTTGGAAAAGCTAGAACAAATTGTCGACACATTAATAGTTATTCCAAACAACAAACTGTTGGAATTAGCACCAGACCTACCATTACATACAGCTTTCAAAGTTGCAGATGAATTATTAACTAACGCTGTAAAAGGAATTGCAGAATTAGTAACAAAAGCAGGTTTAGTAAACCTAGACTTTGCAGACATCAGAACTGTAATGAAAGGTGGTGGTGTAGCATTAATTGGTGTTGGAGAGTCAGACACTGACAACAGGGCTGTAGAAGCGGTTGAAAAAGCAATTTCAAATCCCCTACTAGACGTTGATATTGGAGGGGCAAACGGAGCTTTGATCAACATCTCAGGTGGAGAAGACATGACCTTGGATGAAGCAAGGAAGATTGTTGAAATCATTTCAGAAAAGTTAGATGACGAAGCAAGAATCATTTGGGGAGCCCAAATATCAAAGGATTTAGACAAAACTATAAGAACTATGCTCATTGTGACCGGTGTAAAATCGTCACAAATATTCGGCACTGGCCGAACAATAGTAGATAAAAGGAAAAAGGAGATCGAAAACGAACTAGGAATCGAATTTGTAGACTAAAAATGGCATTAAGAAACATTGGAACGAAGGCTAAGGAATTTACAAGTGAATGCATAAGAGTACTAAAAATAACAAAGAAACCAACAAAAGAAGAATACAAAGTTATTGTGAAAGTTGCTGGTTTAGGAATGGTAATAATAGGATTAATTGGATTTATCATTGTAATGATAAAAACTATCCTATTTGAATGAAAATGGAAGACGAAAAACTACCTGAGATATTTGCATTAAGGACTACTGCTAATAGAGAAGACCAAGTTATGGATTTTGTCACATCAAACGCTAGAAGAAAAAAGCTAGGAGTTTACTCAGTAGTAAGAGCTCATGGAATGAGGGGATACATATTCGTAGAAGCATCCTCAAAATCTGACGCTGAACAAGCAGCTTTCAATGTGCCATATGCAAGAGGTATCCTTGGAAAACCAATAGAATACAAGGAAATCGAGCATATATTGGAACAAGTTAAGACAGAAATCAACATCCAAAAGAATGACATTTGTGAAATTATATCTGGTCCATTCAAGAGAGAAAAGGCAAAAATTACCAGAATCGACAAAACAAAAGAAGAAGTCGTAGTAGAACTACTTGAAGCAGCCGTTCCTATCCCTATTACTGTAAGGATAGACGCTGTTAAGGTGATTAGAAGGGACACTGACGACGAGTCTGGGGAGTAAACCTTTTTAAGGATCTAAAAATTCTCACAGGACATTCGAAAATATTTCTCGACGACAACCAAGGTCACTGGACATGTCGCTGCGAGATATATAAGTCATTATTCTACTTCTTTTAAGAAAAGAACACACAAAACTGCCAAATTAAGATTTTACACTACGTAGAAAATCTTTTACGTAGTTTTGTTATAAGTTCTTTTCTTCCATCCAAATGTTCTTTTCAGCAAGAAAAAGAACATCTCAAAAAGGTGTTTAAGAGGATAATAGAGATGCAAGATAATATTCATTCAATTGAAAATTTCGAGAAAGAGAAACTAAAACGATTTGTAATTGGCCTCAGAGCTATAAGCAACCTAAGTATCTCAGAGTTATCATATCATACTATGATATCAAGAGACACAATAATTGATATAGAAAATATGAAAGTTACTCCAAAAGAAAACACAATCTATAAACTTATAAATTATATAAAGAACAATGATTTAATTATTAGGGATGTATTATTATTCGGAAGAACTAATAATCATGGATACTCAAAGAATATCACAATCCCGAAACTTAATTTAAAATTATCTTCAGATTTTGCAGAACTAATCGGAATTATTCTTGGTGATGGTGAAATCAACAAAGACGGTATAAGGATATCGTTTGATCCAAAAAAAGATGTTAATTTTCTTGAAAGGAGGGTGATTCACCTTATAAAAACTATATTCAACGGGAAGATTAGATACGAAAGCTATAAGCGAATTGCAGTTTATAATATTGCCTTTCTCAGATTCCTCAACGAAGACTGTAAACTAAGAAAAGGAAGTAAATTCAATAATAACACAACAATACCAGGATGGTGCTTCAATAATCAAGACTACATAACTTCTGTCCTAAGAGGTCTTTTTGATACTGATGGATATTTTGGATATTGTAATGGATCAGTTGAAATAATGTATGGTAGATTCTCTGATAAATGTACAAATTTAGTATCAGATATTGAAAAGGCCTTAAGAATATTAGCTTTAGAGTTTTCTACCCAACATACTAAGGATGGAAGATATAAAATAAGACTTACGAGTAAAGCAGAAGTACTAAAATTTTTTAGTATTGTTGGTTCTTCCAATATAAAACATATAACAAGATTCTTACTCTGGAGATTTGCAGGATACGAAGCAAAGATTGAGAAAGAAGGGATCCAATCATTAATTGAAAGTTGTAATCGACTTACTAATTTTAAAATGGAAAATATTGATTTACCATTCTTATGGAACCGTGATAGTTTCAGTCATATTGACCCTTATAGTGGTGATTCTCATGTAATAAAAACCCTTATTAATGTAACGAAACGTTTATAAAAGGACCCAATTTCACCGTGATATGGCAACACAAACAGTTGAAGTACTTATCGAGGGAGGAAAATGTTCAGCTGCACCTCCACTTGGACCTGCATTGGGACCGATGGGAGTTAATATAGGTCAAGTAGTTGCCGAAATAAACAAAAAAACAGATTCTTTCAAGGGTATGCAAGTACCAGTAAAAGTTGAGATAGATTCCGATACAAAAGAATTCGAAATCTCCGTCGGTACTCCGCCAGCATCTGGATTGATAAAAAAAGAAGCAGGTGTTCAAAAAGGATCTGGAAAACCAAATACGGAAAAAGTAGCTGATATTCTTATTGAACAAATAATTAAAATTGCTAAGATGAAAGAAACTGCTCTTTTAGGAAAAACCCTGAAAGAGCGAGTCAAGGAAATCATCGGAACTTGTAATTCTATGGGCATTCTAGTTGAAGGAAAACCAGCTATTGAGACTATTAATGATGTCAACGAAGGTAAATTCGACGAAGAGATTAGAACAGAAAAGACTGAACTTTCAGCTGAAGAAAAAGCAAAACTAGACGCTGAGAGGAAGAAGATGCAGGAAGAACTTGAAGCTAAGCGAGCAGAGTTTACTAAAGCTGCAGAAACTATCCTTAAGGAAATGGAAGGTAAAGAACCTTCTGAAATTAAAGCTAAGTTGAAATCAGAATCAATCCCAGACGAAATTATCAAAGCAGTAATGCCGGCTGAAGCAGCACCTGCAGCAGGAGCACCAGCCCCTGGAGCAGAAAAGAAAGAAGCAGCAGCTCCAGCTAAAGAACCTGCTAAGAAGTAGATTTTTCTAGTAATAATCGGTTAGTGGATACATCACCACTTATACGTGGTAAAATACTTAACTTTTTTAAACTTCAATCTAGCTCCCTTTTATATGAATAGACGTCATCTTACATATATAATAATCGCAGCTGCAGCAGCGCTCTATTTACCCAAGTTATTAGTTCCAAAACCTAATTTAAATCATAATGTTAATCCTATCTTCTCCTCAGCCCCTCAAAGACATACTCCAGCATTTGAAGATACCTTTTCTCCTTTCACTTCACTTGATGACTATATGGAAAAAAGTAAATCAGAATATCCTATTCCATTTACTTTCAGCTACCATATCGTGGATAAGGGTATCGAAGACTTCAAAGAAGTTTCGTTTGAACGTGCAGGTGAAATAATCCAAAGTTATCAAGAAAGAGGATCAAAATGGCGTCCAATTCCTAAAGAAAGAGTACAAATGTATCTTAAACATAATGCAGATAAACTTTACACACAATTAATCGAAAAAAAAGATGATCAAGCCTTACAAAAGATTTTGGAATACATGTCCTCCAGAGATCCAATGTTTACAAATGGTTTTATTGCTAGCCAAGTTATGAGAACACTGGGCGATCAACGATTTTTAACTGATTTATTCACATCAGGCAATGAGAATGAAATCGAACAATACGCTGCTAGAGTTGAAAGTTATAGTAGATTAATAAGAAATCCAAAGGGTGCAGTAGCAGATGAGGCTATGCATGAATACAAATTAGCTATGTGTGAAGCACTAAACAATACAAGACCTGAACTTACAGATATTGTTGATAACAACTTTTCTGTATTCGATCAAAGACTTGGTGGTATGACATGTACTGCATTATCCCAACAATACTTTCCAATGAAACAAGAAGTTCTTAGACAAGCAAATTAAGGTGGCCATTCAGTACACCTATAACAATCACCACCCTGATTACCATACCATTCATTACCACATATTCCTTCTTGCCCAGCATCCCATTCTATACCTGTACAGACACTTAAATCAGACGCATCACAATCAGTACTAAAAATGAGATCCCAATAACCAACTTCCCTATTTCCACAACATCTACAACCATCTGCATCATTCCCAATCATAACTGCATCAGATGTACAGCAACCATTCACACAAGCATACATATATGCCCCACATTCTTCAGGTTGGGAAATGCATCCTTCATCCCCTACACAAGCTTCTTCATCGGGATAATAACAGCATGTTTGTGTTTCATCATTTTCATCAGTGTATGTGCATAGTTTTGCAGAAGGATCATTCTCACAAACACAATCGCAATCTCCTTCTCCCCCACAAACACCATCTCCACAAGCATCTCCACAATTTGGATCATCAGGACCCTTACAACATTTATTACCAAAACAGAATATATTTCCAGTAGTTAATTTACAATCACATCCACTGTTTGCTCCCCAACTTCCCTTACACTCTACACCCCACTCCATACCATTATCCCCACATCCCCCTAGCTCGCTATTCTTACACTCTGCTTTTCCTCCAGGCTTAGGAGTAGAACACACCTCATCTTCATCACACTCTTCTAACATTACTTCAGTAAGCCCCCAAGGATAATCGCAAGATTTCCAAGCCCAAACCGCATTTCCCTTGCAATGTTTCCATCCCTTGTTATTACTAGTCCAAGCCATGCAATCAAACAATCCAAAGAGATTTCCCTCAAATGGGCAACCCAAATCACAATCGGAATCTACTTTTATCGATGCGTCTTTATTCGCAACATTATTATAATTTTTTGAATCGTTTAAAATGTCTATGGGATAATTATGAGGTAATACAGCCCCAGTTATAGTACTAGAATATTGTGCATAGGGAATTTTGAAAGCAACCTTTTTCCCATCATAAGGCACAATCCATTTACACTTGTGCCATGGACACTCTTCTAACTCCCCATATTCATTAGAAAGGAAAAATCGTGGATAATTTAAAAATGATTCATCTGTAATGTTAAATAAAACCCTATAATCTTCTCCTGGCTGAAGTTGTAAAGATGGGCATCTTGAAGTGTTTATATGGAAATAACCTGGCGCAATCTTAAAGCATGATATATCTATATTAACATCCTTTAATCGCTCTGGTACGATTATTCTTCCTAGATCCGATAAAACTACTCTGCTAGATTTAACCATTGGGTATGTACATCCAGCTCTTCCAATTTTTGGCTCACCGGGAACGTTAAAGTTTATTGCTTCGCACCCCGCTGGACAAGAAACATCATAAATATCTTCATATACTGGATTACCCCAATGATTAATGTGGCACCTTTCTGGGTCTGGTCTGTATCCAGTTTCACATCGGGCGAATATTCCATCACACAAATTTTCACAATTATCATCAATTATCCCATCACAATTATTATCTACATATCCATCTCCACATAACTCATAAGCATTAGGATGTATGTTTCTATCATTATCATTACAATCCTCTTCACAAGGACTGCCATCTAAATCCTTATCTACAGTTGGATAGCTAGATGCATCATTATCATTACAATCATCACAAAAATAATAATTATCGCCATCAGCATCTATATTCGTTTCGTCAATTTCCCCGTTGCAGTTATCATCCGCACCGTTACAAGGTAAATCTTCTTCTCCAGGATTAATAAAAGATAAAGTATCGTTGCAGTCATCCCCGCCACATTCAACATTACTATAACCATCCTCGTCTTTGTCCTCACATTCAAAAATTATTGATAAATCCGAATTACCAGTTTCAACATTAAAATTATTGACAGAATAGTTATCATATCCATCCAACACAAAAATAAAATTTTGTTCACCGGGAATTAAGCTTACAGTCTCAGGGGTACTTTCTACACAGAATTGCCATCTTCCTTCAATTCCTTCATCACAGTAAACTTTCGCTCCACTTGGAATGGACTCAAATGTAACATTTGCCGTGCAAGAAATAATAATAATTGAGGTTATAGCAAAAAGCAATATATTAAATGTCTTCATAAGATATCTCATTATAATCTCATTATAATCTCCTTATTTAAAATTTTCTAAAAAAATTAAAAAAAATTAACAATCAGGATCATCTACTTGTGTATCTCCACCAGCTGCTTGGTTTAAACAATCGCAATCACATTGCCCGTCAGCACTTGGATTACAGCATCCATCAGCAAAATCGCAATCTAAATCAACACTGCAACAATCTACAGGACAATTAAATGGATCAATTAGCTCGACGTCATCACACTCTCCATCCCCACAATAACAATCATCGGGACACGATTTAAATGTCTCTGCGAAATCAGCATCACAAACGCCATTAGCAGAACCACCATAACACAAACTACAACCAGTAACAGCAATCATCACAACAATTAATAGAAGATTATATTTCATAATTCTCACCTCATTTTAATATTACTCCATAAATTCTAATATAAAAACATTTCGAAAAATATTCAATTTTTTTATTTTCTATATAGAAAACAATTATTCCTTCAAAAAGCTTAAATATAAGTATAGATATATGTATTCTAATAAGTATTAATATAAGTATATGCCACTTGAAATAAGACGGAGACTGTACAAAAGGGGCTCTTCCTACGAAACAACTGTCCCTTCTCAACTTCTTTTTGCTATTGATAAAGCTAAGAAATACAATGTGGTATTTACTTATGATCCACAAACAAACAAATGGAATATCATATTTGAGGAGAGGAAAACATGAAAACCGCACATAGTTTGGAATCAAGTGAGGTTCTTAAACAACTAAATAGCTCTTTAGAAAAGGGATTAAATCAACATGAAGTCGATGAAAGGATAATAAAATATGGGGTTAATGAGATAAAAGAAGAAAAACCGGTCTCACCCATCCAAATTTTCATAAGACAATTTAAAAGTGTAGTAATTTGGATCCTTATTGTTGCAACAATTATCTCTGCTTTCTTAAAAGAGTATGTTGATGCAATTGTAATTTTAGTAATATTGGTCCTTATAGCAATTTTAGGTTTTGTACAAGAATATAGGGCTGAGCGTGCTATAGCTGCTCTAAAGAAACTAGCATCGTTGAAAGCAAAAGTTCTCAGAGATGGTCAAAAAAAACAAATCGACGCAAAGGAACTAGTACCAGGTGATATTATATTCTTAGAAGTGGGGGACAAGGTACCTGCAGATGCGAGGTTACTAGAATCTTTTAATATCCAAACTCAAGAAGCAGCACTAACTGGAGAGTCACATCCAATTCCTAAACAAATAAAAAAATTAGCAGAAAAACTAGCTCTTGCAGATAAATCAAATATGGTTTTCTCATCCACAATTATCGTAAGTGGGAGGGCTAAAGCAATTATTACTGACACTGGAATGAATTCTGAAATTGGTAAAATTGCAACAATGATCCAAGAAGTAAAACAAGAATTAACACCATTACAAAAAAAGATGGATCAACTTGGGAAAGTCTTAGGAATAATCACATTAATTGTTGCATTCATAGTATTTGGTGCTGGACTACTCGCCCATAAAGCCTCTATGCTCGAAATGTTAATAGTGGCAGTTTCTTTAGCGGTTGCGGCAATACCAGAAGGATTACCTGCTGTAGTTACAATTTCATTAGCAATAGGAACAAAGAGAATGCTTCATAGAAATGCATTGATCAGAAGACTACCAAGCGTCGAAACTCTTGGTTCTACTACAGTTATTTGCACCGATAAGACTGGTACTTTAACAATGAATGAAATGACAGTAAAGAAAATCTTTGCTAATAACAAAATATTCGAAGTTTCGGGAGCAGGATATGAAACTAAAGGAGAGTTCTTAACTGATGGTAAAAGAACAGATACAAAAGAACTTGACTTAATTCTTCACATTGGTGCATTAAACAATGATGCAGAACTCAAAGAAGGAAAAATAATTGGTGACCCTACTGAGGGCTCTCTAATTGTGAGTGCTAAAAAAGCAGGTATGAATGTTGAAGATCTGCATGCAAATTACCCCAGAATTGACGAAATTGGATTTACTTCTGAAAGAAAAATGATGACTACTATTCACAAACATCAGAAAACAAAGGTAGCATTCGTCAAAGGAGCAGTTGAAGTTGTTCTTAATCACTGTGAATATATTGATATAAATGGTAAAGTAAAAAAGCTTACACCAGAAGATAAGAAGAAAATACTTGATACAAATACAAAATTTGCAAATGATGCATTAAGAGTTTTAGGCTTTGCATATAAAATAATCGTGAATTCTGAACCAGAAAAGAAATTAATTTTTGTTGGACTTCAAGGAATGATCGATCCTCCGAGACCAGAAGTAAAAATAGCATTAGAAAAATGTAAACAAGCTGGAATTAGGGTAATAATGATTACAGGAGATAATGAAGTTACTGCTAAAGCTGTTGCTAAAGAAATAGGTCTTTCAGGAGATTCCATCAACGGACAAAAACTCGATGAAATACAAGATATCGATAAAACTGTTGAAAAAATTTCAATATATGCTCGTGTAAATCCGGAACATAAAATAAAAATTGTAAACGCTTTGAGAAAGCAGGATCAAGTTGTTGCAATGACTGGTGACGGAGTCAATGATGCTCCAGCTCTAAAAAAGGCTGACATTGGAGTTGCGATGGGTATTACAGGAACAGATGTCAGTAAAGAAGCTAGTGATATGATCTTAACTGATGATAACTTCTCTTCAATTGTAAATGCAGTAGAAGAAGGGAGGGGTGTTTATGATAATATTAGAAAATTCTTCTCATTCTTAATTTCAGGAAACATAGGAGAGGTACTGATAATCTTCCTTGCCATAGTATTCGGTTGGGATCTTCCATTAACTGCAACTCAAATATTAATGATCAATCTAGTAACTGATGGTTTACCTGCGTTAGCACTAAGTGCTGATCCTTTCGAACCTAATGCAATGTCAAGAAAACCAAGGAAATTGAAAGAACCTATCTATCGGGGCTTAAGACCCTACTTAATTTATTATCCAATTGCAATGATTATAGTTGCATTGTCGGTCTTTGTTTATATGTCAAATACAGGAGATTTACTTAAAGCGCAAACAGCAACTTTCCTAACAATCGCAATGTTTGAACTCTACCAAGGTTTTGCATGCAGATCTACATTATATCCTTCCATTAAAATTGGATTATTCAAAAACAAATGGTTGGTGTTAGCAATCGTAAGCTCATTCCTAATAATTTTAGGATCGATATACTTACCATTCCTAAACAAATTCCTCGATATGGCACCATTAAGTATAGGAGAATTAATTTTCATAATCTTGATTTCAAGCATAGGGGCAATTATAATCGAGATATCGAAAGCATTAATGAAAACACCCCTAGAAACAAAATGAAGAATATTTTTTTATTATTTACATTATTAGTAATAGCAGGTTGTGTTACTGTGTGCCCTGAAGATCCTGCTGGATCTTGTCCTTTTGGGTATTTATGTACTGATGAAGGGTGTATTGATCCTTTACAAAACATCTCTGATAATACAACAAATCAAACAGATTGTGTAGCATGTAATGCCACAGGGAATAATACAAATGTTACTACGAATGTAACAACCAACGTCACTACGAATGTAACGATAAATGATACAACTAATCTTACAATTAATGACACTACAAATGTAACAATTAACGTAACAAAAAACGACACAAATATATCCAATAAAACAACATCTAGTATACCAACAACAAAATCTACTTTAACTGGTACAGGAGGAAAAGTCAAATATCCCGTCACAAGAATCACTTTATCAAAAACTGGTTCTAACGTCGAGCTCTCTGAGAAAGCTAGTGCTACTTTCGAATTCAATAACTCATTTCATTCAGTGTCTATGATATATTTTAGAAACAATACTGCTCAAATATCAATTAAATCTATTCCCACCTACCACTATCTAAAAATCGGCGATAAAATTCAAAAAGACCTCGATGGCGATGGAATTAAAGATTTAGAAGTTACTCTACTTAAAGGAAATAAGACCGCGACGTTCTTGATAAAAGAAATTGAGATACATCCTTCTCCCATACCAAATGTAACACAAACAACAACAGCAAAAAACTATACTCCTCCACCCCCGAAAGAAGAAATCTCAGAATCCTCAGTTGAAATAACCAAAAAGACAGAAGCTCGTCCACTAAATCTTTGGATTATTTTCTTAATACCCTTAATCATTGTTACAGTCCTTGTAATAATTTATTTAGAAAGAAAAAATATATTGAACATTTAAAGAGATTTATTCAACAAGAAGGTAGAGTTCTAATCATTTCCAAAAATAAAAGAAAATTAATCCTATATCCTAATAAGGACAACGTCTGGATTCTCCATTTAAGCAATAACAATTGGGAGTTCCACATTTTCCAGGACCACTAGCTTCAGTACAGGTTCCAAAATTTGCACTTCCTTCAGGACACCAGCATTGTGATATGTACACAGTGGGATCACAATCCATACATTTACATGTGCCTTTAGAATTGACAACGAATTTATCCACATCACAACATATTTTCATATTGTAATAGCCACCTGCGCAGTCAACTTCTCTCTCATTTTCATTACAAGGTCCTGTTTTACATCCTCTTTCTGGATCACAAATTTCGCCTTCATCACAACAGTCAAGAAAATTACCTTGATCGTCTCTACAGTATGACTGCCTGTATTCACAATCGGGTTCACATTTTCCACTAAGAGAATTACATGATTCAGAAGCAGAACAACAATCCTTAAGAGGATCTGCCTCAGAGGGGCATGCAAACTCATCACCACAACAAGCTCCTTGACAACGTCCATCAATACATGTTTGACATTCACTACAACATCTGGTTACACCATTATTGGCATCTACACAAGGAGTTCTATCATTAGTGGGAACACAAGCCCCCTCTTCACAATGAGTACAAGTTTCACAATCCATAATTAAACATTGACCACTTTCTACATCAAATTGTTCACAGGGATCCTCACACATTGGTTCCACATCCTTACATACACCTTCATCACAATATTGATCAGGTTGGCATGGAGGATCACATTCTGGACCTTCTACACATTGGCCATTTTCACATGCTTGACCATCATTGCAACAGGTGGCCAAACCATTATCGCCCCTAGTACCACATTGGAATGTTCCAGTAGGACACTCCGTACCACCACTACATTCGTCTTCACTTTGAGCACTCATTCTCCCTGAGTGTTGGGTACAAACATATATTTGTTTTATACTAAATATTCCTCCACACTGAACCTCATTTCTACAGTTATTACATGTTTGCCCTGAAGAACATTTACAACTTTGTGGAAAACCTGGTGCATACCTATTACAATCTCTTTGGCCACAAAACGCACCTTCAGCATTAGGATTACATTCATTACAAGTAGGATTGTAGGGACTCCCCCCACAACCATTAGGACATTCTTGTAACACATGTGGACACCAGTTTGTAAAACTTCCCGAAGCTTCTGGATGAAACTCCCAAATTTTTCCATCTGCACATACATTATTTGGTTTATCATCATCTCCTAGAGGCCTAGCATAACAATTGGGTTTAGCTGAAATACCTATGCCTCCTTGAGAAGAGTAATCCTCATATTCAGGAATTATCGCAGTAACTTCTGATGCTGAAGAGATCTCAAACATATCATCACCACTCCAAACTAAAGGACAATCCGAACCCAAAGCATATGGATCACAGTAATACTGACTTCCGGCACCATCTTGTTGCATAACTTTAATGGTCCTATAGGGTAATCCAGTAAAAGTAATATTTACCCTAACATTTAGAGGGGGGTAAGCACTTTTGTCTATTTTAGCATAACCAGGGTAGATATCTATGAATTCTGGTTTAATTTGGTCTTTAGTAACAGTTAGTGGAAATCTTCCAGCTCCATGTTCATTTAATATTGAGTTTTCGCTTGGTAAATAAAATAGACCATATGAACAACCTGTAACTCCGATTTTATAATCACTAGGGGTGTCGAATACCTCCGCAAAACATTTCTGATTTGATAAGCAAGGTGCTTCATTTTGCATTACTGGATTTGCACCAACCACACATCTCTGAGGTGTGTTTCCATCACAATTTACAATCATAGGACAAGCATTACAACCTTCATCTACAATTCCATCACAATTATTGTCTAATAAATCTCCACAAACTTCATTAGCAGCAGGATTTATATCCCAATTTCCATCATTACAGTCTCCTTCACAAGCTTGATAAGTGTCTCCATCATTGTCAACACAATACTCACAATAAAAATTAGATTCACAGTCAGTATCATCACAGTCTATTATACCATCACAATCATTATCAACACCGTCATTACAAAATTCAGTTGCGCCAGGATAGACGCACCATCCACACTTCGAAGTTTCTTCAGTGCAGGGATATACTGGATCGATTATGCACCTGATTCCCGGAGGGTGGGTATCAACACAGTCATTACCTCCACACTCGGGGTTGTTACTTACATAATCATCATTATCAACATCACAACAATCTTCAGGACAAGTATAGATGCTTTCTGAAGCATCACAACTCTGATCACCACAACAACCAGATAAACCAATCAGACAAATAGTAACGATTATTAAAAAATTAATTTTTTTCATAATGACGCCTCTAAGCTTGACTAATTTAAACCTACATCTCAATAATATATAAACATTACTAAAATCAGAGGAATATCTCCTTTTTCCCTTCAACAACTTCTCCAATAACCTGAGATTTGAATTTATACTTAGATAGTATATCTAAAACTCCATTAGCATCCTCTTTCTTAACAATCAACAAATATCCAATCCCCATATTGAAAACTCTATACATCTCTTCTTCAGGAACAGAACCTAACTGCTGTATCAATTTGAATATTGGTAACACATCCCAAGAATTCCTATCAAATTTAACTGAAACATTCTCCGGAAGCACCCTTGGAACATTCTCCAACAAACCACCACCAGTGATATGTGCCATTGCTTTCACTTCAAACTTATCCATTACCTCAGAAACAGGTTTCAAGTAACTAATATGGACTTTCATCAACTCTTCTTGTAAGGTACAATCTAATTCCTTGGGTTTTGAATCCAACTTAAGCTGTGCGCGATCAAACAACACCTTGTAAACTAATGAATAACCATTTGTATGCAATCCAGAAGATGCCAATCCAATAACTACATCACCAATCTTAACTTTAGAACCATCAATGATTTCTTTCCTTTTTACTTTTCCAACAATAAAACTAGCAAGATCATATTCATTATCTTTATACATGCCAGGCATCTCAGCAATCTCGCCTCCAACCAAAGCACAACCATTCTCTTTGCATGCAATAGAAAGGCCCTTTACTATCCCTTCAATCACCCCAGGTTTGACTTTCCCACTCCCGATATAATCTAAAAAGAAAAGAGGTCTTGCGCCCATTACCAAAATATCATTAACACAATGATTAACCAAATCTTGTCCAACAGTATCATTATTTCCAGACCAAAAAGCCATTTTCAACTTTGTTCCAACTCCATCTGTGCTAGAAACTAAGACATTCTCTTCATCTACCTTAAACAATCCACCAAAAGAACCGACATTAGAAAGTACATTTTCTGTATAAGTATCTCTAGCAAACTTCTTAATTCTCTTTACAGACTCATTAGCAGAATCAATATCAACTCCAGCATCCTTGTATGTAATTGGCTTCATCACTTTCTTTAGCACCCCAACTAATTGATTTTTATTATTAAGTTTATAATATAGAGAATTTGCTTTCTTCTCACTCAGAAGAATCCCCAGATTTTCTAACTCCTTAAGACTTTCACATAAAACTTGAGGAGAAATCTCCACCTTTCCAAGAATCTCATTAACATAAAACTCACCGTTAGGATTCAATAAGTAGAAATCTACAATTTTTGAATACTTATTCTTCAGTAAAGCCCTTATTTCATTTTCTGACATAATCATACGGTAATAATAAATGATATATAAAGCTTACCTTTTTAAACATAATTTTGTTCTACTCGTCTATGGACTTTTATTCAGAATTCAACCAGATATTGAAAAAAAAGAAACTTACAAAATTAGAGATATCGAAGATAAAGTTAATTCTCTGTAAAAAATACAGTCTCAAAAAAATCCCAACAGACATTGAAATTTCTCAGAGAACTGAAGAAAAAATTCTTTCAAAACCTATGCGTACAATCTCAGGGGTCTCACCAATCGCAATTATGACAAAACCAAGCAAATGTCCGCATGGATCATGCATATATTGTCCTGGTGGTGCAAAATCAGAATTTGGAGATGTTCCAAAGTCATATACAGGAAAAGAACCAGCAACCAGAAGAGCAATCAGAAACAATTACGATCCATACCTTCAAACTATGAATAGGTTAGAACAATTTATTCTTCTCGGACATAATCCATCTAAAGTAGAACTAATAATAATGGGTGGGACTTTCCCAGCTGAATCAAAAAAGTATCAAAAAGATTTCATCCTAGAGGCGTTCAAAGCAATGAACGATTTCTCAAAACTTTTCTATAAAAAAAACATTTTCCAAGATAAAAAATTCAAAGATTTTTTCGAACTACCTTGTGACGTAAATGATTTAGAACGTGAAAAAAAGATTATAAAAAAAATTCTTAAAAAAAAATCAAAGACAAAACCCAATATCCTAAAAGTACATGAAGATAATGAAACATCAAATATTAGATGTATCAGTTTAGTCATTGAAACACGACCAGATTACGCTACATTACCTATTGCAAAGAAACTCTTAGAGCTAGGATGCACAAAAATTGAATTAGGCATTCAATCGCCTTTTGAAGACACCCTAAAAAATATCAATAGAGGCCACACTGTCAAAGAGAGTATAAAAGCAACAAAAATCCTAAAAGACCTTGGCTTTAAAATAACATATCATGTAATGCCTGGATTACCTGGTGTTAACAAAAAGAGAGATATCAAAGGCTTAAAAGAATATATTAAAAACGAAGATTTCCGCCCTGATATGTTCAAAATCTATCCCTGTCTCGTTCTAAGGGGAACTAAACTCTATGATCTTTGGAAAAAAGGAAAATTTAAACCAATTTCAACTAAAGAAGCTGCGGAGATCATATATGAATTCAAGAAAATAATACCGGAATGGATTAGAATCATGCGTGTTCAGAGAGACATTCCTACTTTTATGACAGAAGCTGGAGTCGATAAAACCAACTTAAGACAATATGTTAAGCAACTCGGAAAAAATTGCAATTGCATAAGATGTAGAGAACCAAAAAAAGACGAAACTTATAATCAGATAGAATATAAAAACACAGAATACAACGCTTCAAAAGGAAAGGAACACTTTATTCAAGCATTTAATCCAGAATCAAACACAATTTTAGGTTTCTGTAGACTTAGATTTCCCTCAAAACCACTATCAAAAGAAATTACAAAAACAAGTGCACTCATAAGAGAGCTCAGGGTATATGGAAAATCAACAAAACTAGGTGATAAGGGAAAACTCCAACACAGAGGTATTGGAAAGGAACTAATGAGGATTGCAGAAGAAATAATATCAAAAAACAAAAGAAATAAAATAATTATTATATCTGGTGTCGGTGCTAGAGAATACTTCAAGAAAATTGGTTACAAAAAAGAAGGTCCATATATGACAAAGAAGATCAAATGACAGAAAAGATAATTATAAAAGAAAAATTTAAGGAAAGATACGAAAAACTCACAGATTGGGAACCATTTAAGAAAATTTCTCTAACTTACCTTAGAAGATCAATAAGAGTAAATACAATTAAAACTTCTGTAAAAAATCTGAAAGAAAGATTAGAGCCAAAATGGAATTTAACTCAAATACCTTGGTGTGAAGAAGGATTCTGGATTGAACATAAAAAGAAAGAAAGAAGAGACGTAGGCAACATTCCTGAGCATACTTTGGGCTATTTTTACATACAAGAAGCTGCTTCCATGATCCCACCTTTAATTTTAAATCCACAACCAGGTGAATTTATTTTAGATATGTGCGCAGCTCCAGGATCAAAAACTACTCAGATGGCAGCTATGATGAAAAATACTGGAATTTTGATTGCAAACGATCTAAAAGGTGCAAGAATAGCACCCCTGGGTATAAATCTCCAAAGAGTAGGTATGACAAACCACCTCATAACAATGATGGAAGGGAGATTCTTCAAGGGATTTGACTTTGATAGAATTTTAGTAGATGCCCCTTGTTCTGGAACTGGAACAATAAGAAAATCTTACAAAACTTTATTGATTTGGAATCCTGACATGGTCAGAAGATTATGCAACGTTCAAAAATCATTAATCGATACAGCATTCAACAATCTCAAAGATGGCGGAACAATGGTATATTCTACTTGCTCTTTAGAACCTGAGGAGAATGAAGGGGTAATTGACTTCCTTCTCAATAAATACGATAACGCAAAAACTGAAAAGATAGAATTAAAAATAAACAGAAGCCCCCCCATTCAAGAATTCGAAGGAAAAACATTCCACAAAGATGTTAAAAATTGCTTAAGAATTTGGCCACAAGATAATGATACAGAGGGCTTTTTTGTAACTAAGATCAAGAAGGGGCTGTAGTGTAGCTTGGACCGCAGTTGCGGGAGCATCTATCATAGGCGCTCGGGGTTTCATTGAGAAGATATCCGTAAGATATTATCTGTGAGGTGAAAAGCGTCTGACCCGTGTTCGAATCACGGCAGCCCCATCCATTTAAGCACAAGAATTGCGCCAATAAAGAACACAATTAAAGAATATACAAAGAGGAGTTTATGCCTAAATATATACACAGGTTTCTGGACACTTAAATCACCTTTCCTAGATAGATAATAATACCACAACAACTGCAAAGTGACTAAAGGGACCATTATCCATGCTAAACGAGATTTTTCAACCAAAAGGAATAAAGAAATTGCAGTTAAAACAATTGAAAGAATTACAATTTTAGTTAATATAACAATAGAGTAATAATTAAACACCCCTCTATACTGAACCGCTTTCTTCTCTTTAAGATAAGATAACTCTGCCAACCTTTTTGAAAACATTAAGACTGCAGTATATAAAAAAACGAACATCATTAATGTAAAACTAGGTATTTCGCGAATAACGATTAACCACCCAACTAAAAACCTAACAACAGAATTCACAGATTCAACAAAAACATCTACGTAAACCACATCCTTCAACCTAATTGGCCTAACATTATACATAATACCATTCAATAACACTGCTAAACCACCTAAAAATCCCATCAAATCTCTAACAAAAAAAATAATAAGCAAAAAACCTAACCCCCAGAACAGAACCATATACATATAGGAATCATTTATTGAAATTGCTGAACTTGCAATAACCCTATTTTTCTTCAACGGATGCAACCTATCCCCAGCCCTATCTGATATATCATTTAGAACATAGTTACCAGAACTAATAAAACATATTCCTAATGTTAGAAAAAGAATAGTGATTAATAAATCTAAATTAAACACATTTTGATTTAAGATGGCTAAAATCGCTCCAAAAATGATTAAAACATTCTTAGACCAATGATGTACCCTTAATAATCTTAACCACAATAAACCCAAGTTAAACACCCCAATAAAGTGATTATAGTCAAATTTATAAATATATTTTATTTTAAGTTACAAAGAGGGTATTCATGTTAAAGAGAAGTAATATTCTAACTTACATCTTCTTGGCCATCATATTAATAAACCTAACTTTCATGCTTTTTAGGATATATAATAACCAATTCGATCATGATGAACTTCAACATATGCATATTACATGGCATGTGTTAAATGGAAAAACTATATACGGTGATTTTTTTGATAATCATGGTCCTGTATACCCATTCATCAATGTAATAATATGGAAAATACTCAATTTGAGCCCTGAATTTGACACTTTATTCATTTTCCGTTTAACAAGTTTCATTTATATCCTAATAATACTGTTCTTGACATACAAAATTGGTGAAAATCTGTTCTCACGAACTGTCGGTTTTGCTGCAAGCGCTATTCTTTCTTCTTTATTCTTTTTTCAAGAAAAGGCAATAGAAATGCGACCTGATGTTATTCAAAACGTTTTCTGGCTATTAGGATTATACTTAATATTAAAATTTTTTGAAAAAAGAAATAAAATATATGAAATGGTCTCAGGAGCATTATTTGCCCTAGCTTTTTTTACTAATACTAAATCATTAGTTGGGCCTGCTGTAGTAATCAGTTTTTTATTTTTGTACCCTTTATTAATTAAAGAGAACCTAAAAGAGGAATTCAAAAGAGTTCTGAATATTTGCCTTGGTTTCTTATCAACAACAGTATTATTCTTGATCTATCTGCTTATATCTGGAACAATTAAACAATTCTTTTCTTCGAATTTTTTAATAAATTTTTATATGCTAGATATATACAAAGTTGGAGAATTCCAAAATGATTTACTCATATCATATTCCAAAGCACTTTATGAACATCAGCTCAGTTTTTTAGCATTATTTGCTATCGGGATAATTATTATTTCGTATAAAATATATAAAGACCCTATCAAAGAAAAAAAGATATATTTATTTTACTTAGTTACTGTGGCTACAACTTTAATGATTTTTCTCAAATCCTACAATCAAATATTTATAATATTCCTTCCCCTAAATTCTGTAATTGCTTCCTATGCACTTATAAGAATAATAAAAAAGATGGACAAAAGCAAAATATTACATATCATTGGCACATTACTCATACTTTCTTTGGTATTCGTTGGTTTAATACTCTATTCTTATGACAAAACCCCCTTAGAACCAAAAGAAACATTAACTTTTCAAAAAGAATTTACAACCTTTGTTCTAAAAGACCTCGAAAGAAGTGACAAAATCCTGTTTTCTTGGAGCAACTGCGGCGGGTATATGTTCAATGAGGATGTTCAATATTATTGGGTCACTTCAGCACCTAGAATCGTACCTGCCTACTACTTTCCTATATATAGAATTGAAGGAGAAGATGTATTTGGAATTGACCTAGTGGAAAAAATGAGGAACGAAAATGTAAAATACGTTATCATTTACGATAAATATGTCGATAGATTAAATCCTGACTTCAAAAAATATTTCATAAATAATTACAAAAAAGATTTGCCTTGCCTCTGGAAGAAGAAATAATTATTTTAATTGCTTCTCTAATTCAGCTCTAAGAACCACGTCTATTTCACCAAAATGCATTTCCTGATTCAGATCAACTTTCCTTTGATTACAAAGATGTAATAATGGAATAAAAGTGTAGACCTTATCATCTTTTTTATCACTTGGAATTAATTGAGAGAATCTTAAAGTTTTCACTCCTTTAACTCCAAATATTTTCTTGATCTTAAAGTAAAGGTCTTTGATTATTTCAGAAATATCTCTTGTTTTTTCAGGAGCGTGCATCACAATAGGGATCCTTTGTATTACTCTTCTTTGTTTAACTTCTAAAGCCTTCTCCAACGCATTAACCAAATCAAATATAGACACTTTCCTTTTTCTAGGTTGAGGAGTCCTAGGAATTAAATTAGGATTCCCTTCGTCTCTTCGGTATAAATCATCTTCATAAGTATCTAATACATCTTCAATTTCTTCCGGTTCTTGAAGCATTCTATCAAATTGATCCAAGTCGGCCCCAACTAACCTATTCGATTTGATTCTAAGTAAGATTGCTGCTGCAAGTAAGACTTTACCAGAAACACGAAAATCATGAGCTTTCAATTCTTTTAATATCTCTATATACTTTTTAGTTATAGCTGTGACATCGATATCCCAAGGATCCATATCTTCTTTCTTTACAAGCTCGTAAAGCATAGTCTGCCAAGTAACATCATCGCTGTTAAACAACATTTGATATATCTTCTCTTGCATAGAATCAAATAAGACATATGCCCTATATAAATCTATTCATAGAATTATCGAATGCAATTTCCACCTTGGCATCTTAACTTACAACCACCATATATGACCGCTTTATTAATTCCAGTCAAATTTGCATTCAATGTAAACGAACCCACTCCACTTGCAGAGAAATTACTGCCATCCATATTACAATTACTA
>JBHPEA010000007.1:0-49417 GCA_042577505.1 Nanobdellota archaeon | reverse complement strand
GACAATTATACTTTTCTGATGATAACGGCAATAGTTGGTCAAAAGTTAGCTATACCTCACCGATGATGATGGTTCTATCAAAAGTTTATCAAGATCCAATAAAACCACACCACATAATATTGGCTTATAAACATACTTGGATCCATGAGCAATCATTCCCTCTTCATGACCTATTAAAGGAATCTATTGATGGCGGTGTAACCTGGAATAGGGTAACAGATGTTGACTTAGATGTTAACGGAATTTGGGATTTTACAATAAAGGATGATTATTATTATCTTATGGATCCAACGAGGCAAGGTATACTTAAATTAAGAGGCGATTATTACCAACATTTACCTGCACCCAGGATTCAGGGTTTTGAAAATTTAGACATCTCTCCAGATGCTTTACTATTTGATTATGATGATCCTAACATTGTTTATGCCAAAGGTGGCGAAATATGGGAGTTAGGGATTATGAAGTCTGAAGATAATATGAGAACCTGGAGAAAAATGGATCAAACCATAGCTGGATCTTCCCCCACAATTATTGTTGGTAGTCCAACCGATCCAAATGTCATCTACACCAATGGAAATATTATACAGGAAGCATATTACACTGAGGATGGTGGACAAGAATGGAAACCATTTGGTCCTGTTGGAGCAGGTGATGAACTTAAAGTGGACCCAAGAAATCCATCCCATTTATTCTTAGTGGATGAGATGTCGAATGCTTTTGAATCATATCAGGGTGGAGCTTATGGTACATTTAATCAGATAAATAATCACTTTTTTTCTGGAAGGGTTTCTGATTTCGAAGTTAATCCAACAAATCCAAATTCGATTTATGCAGCAACAATCGGACTTGGTGTTTCCGAATATTATGAAGAAGGACCTGGGTGGAATACTTGGAAACACCTTTCTTATTCTCCAGATTATTCTTATGATATTGAATTAGATCCAAGTCATCCAGAGATAATGTATGCGCCATACTCTCCGAAACTTTTTGAGAATGATAGCTCAATATGGAAATATAATCCACAAGGAATGGAAATTGAATCATTAGGTAATGAAGTTTTAAGAGGGGATGACTTTTTAGATGCAGATAGCATGGAGACATTTGCCGAGATAGAAAGTGAAATGTCTGGTTGGTCCAAGATAAAGACATTTGAGGACACAAAAGGTGTAACCTCCTTAGAATTTGATAAAAAAGACGGACACACTCTTTACGCAGGAGTTATTGGAGATAAGGGAAAAATCTTTGTAAGTTATAATGATGGATATATTTGGAACCAACTCAATGATGAGTTTACATTCGTAACAATCCACGAACTAGCAGCTGATCCAAATAATGAACATATTGTATATGCTGCACCCTGGGGAGGGGGATTATTTAAATCGACTGACTATGGATATACCTGGAAAGAATTAAATCCACCAACCCCTTCAATAATCTCCATAATTGTCGATCCAAGCAATTCAGACAGGATCATTTTAGGAGATCGAAATGCCCCAATAATTTACGAATCCCCTAATCAAGGTCAGAATTGGAGTGTTTTATATGACTTAGATGATTATGATCCCGGCTCATATTATCGAGTTATGTCAATGGGTATGCACAATAATGATATTTACTTTTCTGTTTTAAACAAAGTAACCGGATTAATCTCTTTAATGAGGAAAATAAATGATCCATTATCAGGACATACATTTAAGTTAAGTAATGGTGATCTAACACGAGTAGGAGGAGATATGACAAGAAGCGCCTTAAACTTCTATTCTGATGGAACAGATATTTATGCTATTGCACATATTTATGGAATCTATAAGCTCATTGATGGTAAATGGATAGGCATTTCTCCAGAACATGACATGGGATTCAATCAAATAATTACTAACGAAAACGGCAGAATTTTTATTTCTGGTGGATGCGATATCGATTTGGATGCAAGTAGAAGGATTGGAGATGATAATATTGTTAACAACATTTATTCAAGTGATAATGAGGGAAAAGAATGGAACTCTGTCTTAGGAAACAATCCATTTAATAGTGGAATTAAAAAATTAATACAACACCCCACCCATAAGAATGTCTATTACGCTGCCACAGGTACTGGTGTTTATTATACAATTGATATGCCAAAAGGATTTGTGGATACGAACAACGGTTTAAATTTTAAGAATATTGGCGCAATGTCAGTTACTGAAAATTACGTTTACGTTGGAACTTTAGGTGGCGGAGTTTACGTCGGAAAGATTAATCCTGATTTCTCAATTTCATGGAGGGATTCTACTGGACCCTATCCAGAAATTTCCAATATTCAAATTAAGGTTGACCCAACAAACTCAAATGTTATTTTTGCATCTTCATTCCCTGGAGGGGTGTTTAAGTCTTCTGATCGAGGACAGACCTGGGCCGAATCAAATTTCGCATTACCTAGCTTTAAAGTTAATGATCCTTTGTTTGAAGGATATTATAGTTTAGATATAGATCCTATTAAATCTAACAATGTTTACTTAGGTATTTACAGTAAAGGAATATATAAATCAACTGATGGTGGAGCTGTTTGGATTCCAATGTATGGATCTATGGGACAGAACGCCTATCTTATGCAGAAAGGAATTAAGCATGTTAAAGTAGATCCAAAACATAATAACATTATTTATGTTGTAAGTGATGATGGAGTCGATGTTTCTTACGACTTTGGTAATAATTGGGAAGATATGAGTGCCGGATTAGTTACTAGAGATCTTTTAAAGATTAAAGTAATATACGAAGGTGAAAGACGACATTTATATGTTGGATCAAACGGTTATGGCTTGTATAAATTTAATGAATACTCTAATTTATGGGAGAATTTAGGGAGATCAAATTCAGGAGGATTTTGGGCTCCATGGGAAAGAAGGATGTATCAATTTATCTCAATATTGTTCGATCCAGATATTGATGGAAGAATATACTGGGGTTCATTTCCGTCTGGTGTTTTCATTAGTGAGGATGATGGAGAATCATGGTATGAATCCAATGCAGGTGTTGGTAATGATGGAATATTCTCATTAACAATGCACCCCCATAATCATGACATCATTTGGGCTGGAACTTACAATGGTGTCTTTAAATCCTCGGATAGGGGAACTACTTGGGAAAGAAAAGACAATGGATTCCCTTCAGAACAATGGCCTTATGTTGTCGCAATCGATTCAGATAATCCAAATATCATGTATTCAACTACTAAAAACGGTCAGAACAAAGGATTCTGTGAAAGAAACGAGTTTTGTGGTGTCGTTATGAAAACAACCGATGGAGGAGAGAATTGGTTTAAAATAATGGATGGATTGAATGATAGAAATGAATTTTACAATTTGATAATATATCCCTACGATCATAATATTCTATTTATGAGTACTAATGGTCACGTTTACATGAGTACCACTGGTGGTGAAAGTGTTGGAGGAGAACCTGGTTGGACCTCAATCCAATATGACTTACCACAAGAATGGAATCAGGTAAGAGATAACGTAGCAGACAATTTAATTCTAACGTCAGATAACCGAAACTTAATTCTAGGACTTAAAGGACATGGATGCTGGAAATTAGATTTGGAAAAAGTAGGATTACCTGGATAATTAGAAAAACGCCAGCGCCAGGATTTGAACCTGGAAGTCCTTGCGGACAGTCGCTTTCGAGGCGACCGCAATGCCGGATTATGCGACGCTGGCAAGTATATACAATCAACTTCTCTCTATTTAAAAACCTTTCAAAGAATTAGTAGTTTATAACTGCAAATTTACCGTCAAAGTTATTATTTCCAACATCACTCAATTTAACAGCCGCTGCATAAGTTCCTTCCTCATCATACCCTAGAACATGCATCTGTATAAATCCATTATTTTGATACAATCTTATCATAGCCTTACCATCTTCCATATCACCATGACAATCCAATATATTAGTTAATTCCTGAGCTCTTGAATTATCACAAGGGTTACCAATAATGATAGCATTCCTATCCAAAACACTACTGACTTCATCGTCCATCACTGTAATAACCCTATAATCTTTGTCTTCGACTAATCCATTAATAGCGGAAGCAATTAAAGTTCCAGAAATTACATCCCTTCCAGGAGCTTTACGACCTACAACAATGATCACATTTGATACTGTCTTACCTCTTAAATCACCTAAAAAGATCTCAGGAAAGTTCAATAAATCCACTTCAAGGTCAATTGGGTTAATAGATTGGTCTAATTTAATATCTACACCAGTCCCTTGTTCCTCTTCTTCACCCCCCTCTAAATCTTCCTCCTCTTCCTGATCGTCATCATCCTCAACAACTTTCTCTTCTTTTTCTTCCTTTTGAATTGATGTATCCTCATAAGGCACATCTTCTACAACAGGAACTGTAGCATCACTATCTTCTTCGCAACCTACTAGAAATAATACAAGAACCACTATTAGTATCAATCTCTTCATTAAAACCAATATTAAATCATTAATATATAAATTTTCTGATAATCAAGACTATATTTTACTAACCACTAATAACAAATTTCTTAAATGACAAAATAATTGCCCAATCATGCCAAGAAAAAAGAAAAAATCCCTATTGTGGAGAGCAACAAAAGCCACTGCAAGGGGGATAGGTAAAGGAGCAGTAGGAATAGGAAAAGGAATTGCAGCTACATATCGATTTTCTAAGAAAAAGATTAATGAAAGTAAAGAAAAAAAGAAAATTGAAAGTAGCCCAGTATACAAAGCACAATCAAAGTATGTCAAACCAGGAGTTCATAAGGTAATCACGGGAAATCCTGAAGATTTGGAAGAACGTTTCAATAAAGATTCAATAATAGCATTAATATTTGGAAAGAGGGGTAGTGGTAAGAGTGCTTTAGGATTCAAAATCATGGAGAATATCAACTTCAAATCTAAGAGATCATCATGTGTTTTAGGTATAAATGAAAACATTCCGAAATGGGTTAAACCAATAACTGATGTAGAACAAGCGCCATCAGGAGCGATAGTGTTAGTAGATGAGGGAGCTATTGCATTTGGTTCAAGAGAGTCTATGAGCTCAAAAAACAGAGAATTAAGTAAATTACTTGCAATTGCAAGACACAAAAACCTTACAATCCTATTCATAACTCAAAACACTGGTCTTATTGACAAAAACGTCTTAAAACTAGTAGACACATTATTAGTAAAAGAAGGAAGCCTATTACAAATGGAAATGGAACGTTCTGAAATTAAAAAATTCTATGAAAAGGCCCACAATAATTTAAAGGGCCTTCCCGGAACAATTAAACAATACGTTTACATAATAGACTCTGACTTCGAAGGAGTCCTATCATTCCCTTTACCTAGTTTCTGGTCTGAAAGTCTAAGTAAAAATCAAAGCTGACAATGTTCTTGGCATATTCCCTATTCAATAAGACATACTCTAGAAAAAGTTAAACAACTTACCTAAGAAGAACACGTAGAATGCTAGTAGTAACCATCCTTCCCATTTTGTTACAACTTTGATTTGTGTCATAAAGAAATACAACAATGTAGCGATTATCATCATGGGTAAACTAAACGCAAGAATATTTGCTGGAATAACTAAAGTTCCAAAGAAAGCGGGAATACCCATAACAGCTAAAGAATTAAAAATATTTGATCCTAAAACATTCCCAATTGCAATTTCTGGCTTTCCATTCCTTGCAGCTGAAAGAGAAACCATCAACTCAGGAAGAGAAGTACCTAAAGCAACAGCAGAAACTGCTATAATCTCAGCTCCAATATTTAGAAGTTGAGACAATTGAATTACAGATTCAATAACATACCTTGAACTTACAAATATGAAAGCTGCACTTACAACCAAAACTACCAATGTTACCCAACTAAATTTCTTTATCTTCTTAATCTCACTCTTCATTTCTTTCTTAATATTAGGATCAGGTTTTTTCTCAGATTGTATTGTGTAAATTGAGTAAACAACTATCACAAATAATGAAATAATTGCATCAGCAATTCCAAACGAACCATCCCAAATAGTAACAGCTAACAGGAAAGCAGAACCAACAAAAAAAGGAATATCAACATGAAGTAATTCGTGAGTAATTTTCAATCTTTTACCAACAATTGCAGCAACTCCCAGAACTAAGAATATATTTGCAATGTTTGAACCTACCACATTACCAACAACAATCTCTGAATTCCCAATTATTACAGCATAAATTGAAGACGCTAATTCAGGTAAAGAAGTACCAATCGCAACGATTGTAACCCCTATTATAAACTTAGGCAATTTAAAGAATAATCCTATCTTCTCAGCAGAATTTGTAAAATAATCAGATGATTTTATCAGAGCAATTAAACTAACAACAAAAACTATGATCCAAATCAATATAGGCTCCATTACTCAGCTAGAAATATTACCCTTTTTATTACTTTCTTTTTAAGATATTTACTCTCCAGAATTCAATAATGGATAATAAGATCTTAACTGTACTTTATCAGGATTCAACTCACTAAGACACCTTTCAACAGCACTCATGGGCGCAACACTTGTCATAACGACAATTGGAACATATTTACCAGCCGCTTCTTTCTGAAGCGCTTTCTCAACATTAATATTATTCTTCTTAAGAGCAGTTGTTAAGTGACTTAACGTACCCGGTACATTTTGGCCATCAAATAATAAAAAATATGCAGATTCTATTCTATCTTTACCTAAGATATCAGCTTCTTCTGATCCAAAATATCTCCTACTCTGATATTCCTCGTCCATTTTCATTGCTACTCTCTTTATATCACTAACAACAGCAGATCCAGCCGCCATTCCTCCAGCACCCTCACCTGACATTGTAACATGAGTATGACCACCTAGATAAATAGCGTTCATTGCGTAATCAACACTTGCAAGAGGATGACTTTGAGGAACAAGCATAGGACCAACCCTTACATCCAATCCACCCTCTGCTTCTCTAGCAATCGCAATTAATTTAACTTCATATCCCAACTCCTGAGCATACCCAATATCTTCCTTTTTTACACCAATGATTCCTTTCGTATCAATCCCTTCAGAAGAAACCAATTTACCAGAATTTAGAGATGCCAGAATTGCAATTTTTTGAGCAGCATCTTTACCTTCAACATCAAAACTAGGATCTGCTTCTGCAAAACCTTTTTCTTGGGCTAAAGATAAAGCATCATTATAGGTCATTCCATGTTTTGACATTTGAGTTAAAATAAAATTTGTAGTTCCATTTACAATCCCAAAGATTTCAGAAACTTCATTTCCGCTAAGCCCATTATTTAAACCATTAATTACAGGTATTCCACCACCAACAGCAGCCTCATAAAATAAATATACATTATTTCTCAAAGCAATTTCCTCTAATTCTGGTCCATGTTCAGCAATAAGGGCTTTGTTTGCAGTAACCACATGTTTACCATTTTCTAAAGACCTTTTTACTATTGTATAAGCAGGATTCACTCCACCGACTAATTCAACAACAACATTAGTTACGTCATTATCAACAATATCACTAATAACAGAACTCCTACTATAACCCTCAGGTATTCTACTTAAATCCATATCAACTATATGATCAAGATCTAAACTTACGTCCCCTCTTTCTTCAAAACTATCTCTTTGTCTTTCTAGTAGTTCAACTACACTCTGTCCAACAGTTCCACACCCTACTAAACCAATGCTTACATGTCCCATATTAAAAAGTGAATATTATTTCATTAATAAAGATTAAGTATTTCCCGATCGGGCAGAATATGGAAAGTTCAATGCTCTTCAATTGAATATTTTCTTCTTTTAATAGCAAGCTTACTTTCGGTTTTTTCTAATTAATTCATGATTAAATTGAAAATATCCGAATCCTGGGTTTTTAGAGAAATGGTTCGTGTCGTGAAGGATTTTAACGATTTATTTCTGCGTATTGCCCAATTTTTTGAACAGCATAATAAGAATTCTTTGGATGATTGCCAATTTCCCTACTGGAAAGTATTCCACTATGTTCTACTCCGTCAGGACATGGTCCCAACACATGATTACTTAATCTTTCTCTTTCACTCAACTTATATAACATTACATGATCTACTCCTTCGTTTCCAAGACATGTAAATATATCGCTAACTAGCTGCGCTTCTTCACTTTCAGACATATTATTGTAGGGACATTCTGGATATTGTAAGTTGTAATTAGCATCATCTGGTATAATCATAGCAGCAGTAATTGCAATTGGAAGATCTGAATGCTGAGGAAAATTTTCTCTAATATAATCCTTTAAATCCCTGTATGATTCAATCATATCCTCAACACTTGGATTGAAAATGTGAACAGCAATACCATCTATCTTATTTGTATTAAGTACCGCATCAATAAAGTCATAAGAAAAATGTTCTGATGTTGGGGGTTCAACTCTTGATCGTCCGACTATTACATCAGGTCCCCAAACCCGAGCAGTAATTCCATCTCCATCAGCATCCACGTCATCATACTGATGTACTGTGTCGTAAAAAACCTCATGCATTTGAGCAAAAGCTTCATGCCTAGCATCATCATGATTTGCATACAATCCCCTTGTAACTTTAAATGAAGTGTCTGGTTCAAGCCATGGTTCCCAATTATCAACTTTTCCCTTCAATTTCTCAACAATGTGGGCAACAAATTCTCTCCACTCTTCAATATCTGCAGGGGGGTAATTATAATACATCCATTCTCTAGAGTCAGAAAGATCATTAGCATCAGGCTCTGTTGAAGCCCATTGAGGAGTTTTTCCAAAAGTTATCCATAAATTCATACCATTAGCTGTTAAATCTTCAGAAATCCAATCCCAATATGCTTCTCCTACCCATTGGCTTCCTGGATTGTCTATATCATAATAATGATCTTGGGTAATTTCATATTTTTCCCAAAGAATGATCTTTCTTAAAAAGTAAATATTTGCATTTTCAGTGTACTGAGTTAGCTGTTCCATATTATCCCAATGTGCTGATGGTCGAATCTCATGCCCATTCATCCCAATAAAATCTGGACTTGTTGGTCTAAATCTTTCACCAGTAACACTGCATACAGGGATTGAGTCTCTCTGGTATATTGTAATTTCCTTCAGCCTATCGAATGACGTAATATTTTCACAAGCATCAGAAGCGTAAAAAGTATACTTTAAACTTCTACTGATTGGTGATGTCTCAATACTTGTCCTTGACCCACTGACTCCATCGGGATCGAAAATGTTAGTTGGAGTGCAACTTAATCTTTGATTACCTTCCCAGATAAGTATGTAATCATAATTAAAATTTGCTGAACCCCAAATTAATTTCGAAATACAACCAGGATATCGGGGGTAATCCAGGCAATCAGAAGAGGAAAAATAAAATTTTGGTTCATTTACCATAATCACATCCAATAAGGGGCCAAATTCAGCATCATTACCGCATTCACTTGCTCCATATAATCCTAATGTAACAGGACCGCTTAAATCCCATGTATCTTTTGATGTTTTTACCCATCCACTACTTGCAGGATTGAAGACGTTAGAAGCTGAACATGCAAATTGCGTATTTCCAACTCTCACTTGTACAGCTGGGTAATCAAGATTCCATGATCCCCATACTATTCTAGACTTACATCCTTCAGAATTAGGTATATCAATACATTCAGTAGCAAATAAGTACCCAATTTCTTCACCAACTTCAATACTATCTAATAAACGTCCAAGTTCATCACCATCATCACACCCTCTTGCGGGATATAATCTAAACGTCCTTTTTGATGGTAAGGCCCAGGTTCTACGACTAAACTTTTCATTGGACTTTGTACATGCCCAAAGCTTATCTTTACGATCACTAATTTTCATTCTAATCTGTACATACTCATAATTTAGGTTATGTGAATTCCAATGCACATTCGAAACACATCCTCCTTGGGGAGATTCACACTCACCAGCCCATATTTCCCCATGAGGAAGATTACCTATCCAATTATACCATGGACCTTCGAAGATTAATGCAAAATCGCTTGAGGGTTCTTCCTCGGTAAGAGAATCTTGAAAATCATCTATTGGGTAATTTCCATAACAGCTTGATAGAAATAAACATGATATGATAAAAATCAATAATCTTGAATACCCTTTCATAAGTAATCCATTGGTATTGTGTTATAAAAAAGTAACTATAAAATAAAAACCTGCGCCGTTTGTGACACAGCGCATTGACAAATTAAAAATCTGCCCCGATCGAGATTCGAACTCGAGTCGCTGCCTGTCTCCAACTGGGAGCTTGAGCGGAGCGAAACTCCCGTATTTTGGTGAAGCTTTTACGAACGTAAAAGGTTCCGAGAGGGCAGCATGATTGGCCGGACTACACTATCGGGGCGTAGAAAGAAGGATTTTTAGTTGCTTATTTAAAAATTACTCATCATATTGGCCTTTTACTTTATATTCCTCAGAATTAATAATGTCGTTGTACATTTTATCAAATTCTGGATTTTTTGGTTTCCTAAGTAACCTATATACTACATATATTCCAACTAACACTGAGAATCCAATTAAGGCCTCTTCCATCCAGGGGATTAAGAAGAACTTTCTTATAAATCTTTTCATTACATTCCTTTATCAATTCCACAATTATCAAATAGAAATCTTCTTTATTTGTTATATCTGTATATAAAGCTTTAAATACTACTTGTAAATAACCAAATTTTTAATGGTAGACGAAGATTATTCAGACAAAGAAAAAGATGATGGGACTGTATACGACGACGAAGGTAGGGAAGAGATGGTTGCAGACGATGAGCTCTCTCCTGAAGAAGCAGCCTTTATGAAGGGATACGAAGACGCAGAAGAAGAGAAAAAGGCTAAAGACGAGGAAGAAGAGTAAATTCTAAATGAATATTAATCGATCTGCGGAAGCTTTACTTCCAACGGAGTTCGGTATTTTTAAGGTTATAGTCTATAGTAGTGGGGATAATCTGGAACACGCTGCAATAATTAACGGCGATCTATTAAAAAAACCAATTCTTGTGAGATTACATTCAGAATGCTTAACTGGAGATGTATTTCATTCCAAAAGATGCGATTGTCATGATCAATTAATTAACTCCATAAAGAAAATTTCACAAGAAGGAGGAGTAGTAATCTACTTAAGACAAGAAGGCAGAGGAATAGGTCTACTAAACAAAATCAAAGCATATTCCTTACAAGATAATGGATTAGACACTGTTGATGCAAACATTCATTTAGGTTTCAAAGCGGACGAAAGAGATTATGAAATTGCAGCATTAATCCTAAAAGACTTAAAAATTAACGAAATAAAACTTCTAACAAACAATCCTGATAAGATCAATGATCTAGAAAACCATGGTATTATTGTAAAAGAAAGGATTAAACTTATACTGGAACCAAACGATACCAACAAAAAGTATCTAGAAACCAAGAAAAACAAATTAGGCCATTTAATTTAATATTCTCTTCAACCTATCCCTATTCTGAACTACAGCATTCTTATTTTTCAATCTTAAAGCCAAACTTAGATTTCCAACTATCGTTACAAATTTGTAAATTTTCTCCCTTTCTTTGAATTCAGAAGATATCCTACCAACTTCCATATAGCCCTTCATAAATTCATTCTTCAATTTAGGATTTTTCTCAAACATAAATAAACTAGACTTTGCAATATCGAGTTCATTATGACCACCAACTGCCCATTCAAAATCAATTATTCCTGCTACTTTATTTTTCTTAATGAAGATATTCTGAAGATGATAATCTTTATGTAACAGACAAGGTTTTTCTTTGATCTTCAACACCTCAGAATTATCTTTATAGTACCCCCTCATTAACTTAATTTGCTTATATCCAATAGGGTATTTAGAGATATTCGAAAGTTTCCTTTTAAAATCATAATTCATAAAATCTTCCCATTTTCTAAAACTAGGTTTGATTTTATTTCCTATTATCCAACCATAACTCTTTAATTTTATTGAATGAATTCTAGCAAGATATTTTCCAAGATCTCTAAGTGTTTTCTTTTTTAATTTACTAACATTGCATCCAATATCTCCATCTACGTAAGACATAATCAGATAAGGTTTGGGAATTATTTTCTTAGTACTATCACAATAGAATACCTTTGGAATGGGGACTTTTTTCCTTCTAACTAAATCATAAAGAATTTCTTCCTTTTTAGCCTTCCACCCGTCTTTAGGATATACTCTTATAACCAAACTTCTATTAGGCTTCTTAATATTTACCACACAATTCTCATTAATTAAACCCCAAGAACACCTTTCAAGATTCTTTAACTGAGAACTTGGATGCCAATGTTTGATGATTTTTTTTATTTGACTCTCAGTTGTCATATATCATGTATGATCTAATCAGTATATAAAACTTTTTTAATATATCAGTTAATAATTTATACCAGACCCTTTTTTAATAAAAAAATGATACCTCATAGGAAATATATGGAGATGGCATTAAAACTTGCAGAGAAAGGTAGAGGCACTGCTTCACCTAATCCTTTAGTTGGTTCAATAGTAGTAAAAAGGGGAAAAATCATAGGGAGGGGCTATCATAAAATAGCAGGAGAAGATCATGCAGAAGTCATAGCATTGAAACAAGCAGGTAAACGTGCTAAACTCGCCACATTATATGTTTCTTTAGAACCATGCTCATATTGGGGAAGGACACCACCTTGCACTGATGCAATTATGAAATCTGGTGTTTTTGAGGTTATTATTGGAATGAAAGATCCCAATCCTAATGTCGAAGGTTTCATTATACTGAAATCATCAGGAATAAGGACAAGAATTGGGGTTTTAGAGGAAGAAGCAAGAAAACAAAACGAAGTCTATGTAAAGTATACTAAAACAAAAAAACCCTTTGTATATCTAAAAGTTGCAACAAGTCTAGATGGAAAGATTGCAACTTCAACTGGCAAATCAAAATATATTACTAGTAAAGATTCAAGAAAACACGTTCACCAACTTAGGAATGAAGTTGATGCTATACTTATTGGGATAAATACACTATTAAAAGACAATCCTCAATTAGATTCAAGATTAGTAAAAGGAAAAGAACCAATAAAGATTGTAGTTGATTCTTCATTGAAAATACCTGTTAATGCTAAAATTATGAGAGTTCCAGAAAAAGTAATTATTGCAACAACAAAAAAAGCTCAAAAAGCCAAGATCAAACAGCTACAACAAAAAGGAGCTAGGGTTATAATTTTAAATTCTAAACAAGGTTTTGTAAATCTAAATGATCTAATGAAAGAACTTGGAAAACATGAAATCACAAGTCTTTTAGTAGAAGGAGGAAATAAATTAAATTCTTCTGCATTAAAAGAAAAAATTGTTGATAAAATCTTAATATTTACAGCTCCAAGACTTATTGGAAAGGGTTTGGACGCTTTTGGAGATTTAGGAATTAGAAATCTAGACAAAACTATTAATCTAAAGAATATTTCAACTAAAAATATTGGTAAGGACATTCTCGTGGAAGGATATTTATGAGTGTTGAAGACGCAGTGGAAGATTTGAAGGAAGGTAAATTTATCATCATGATTGACGATGAGAAAAGAGAGAATGAAGGAGATTTAATTATACCTGCAGAAAAAGTTAATGAAGAAAAACTCAACTTTATGCTAAAAATTGCACGAGGAATTCTATGTTTGCCAATGAGCGGAAAACGTTTAGACGAATTAGGAATCCCTATGATGGTTCAAGATCCAACTGACAAGCTACAGACACCTTTCACAGTATCAATTGACCACAAAACAACAACTACAGGTGTTTCTGTGCCTGACAGAATCAAAACAATTAAAGCAATTTTAGACAAAAATTCAAAACCAGAAGATTTTCATAGGCCTGGGCACATATTCCCGTTAAGAGCAAATGATAAACTGTTAGAAGGAAGGAAAGGACATACAGAAGCAGCAGTTGAATTAATGAATCTTGCAAATCTACAGCCAGTTGCATTAATAGCAGAAATTTTGGATCAAGATGGAAGTATGCCAAAATTAGAATCATTAAAAAGAATATCAAAAGAACATGGAATCAGGATTATCCATATTGAAGATATAACCAATTTAAAAAAGAAAGGTTAATAAAGATTGTTTATAAAGATCGTCTTATGAAAGTAAAGGTTGAAAAAAGGATATTTAAGAAATTCGAAGGATTTCATTTAGGAGTTCTATTAGTAAATAATGTTGAAAACAAAGGTAGTGATAAAAAAATATTCTCCCTGCTTAACGATGTTGAAAATTTCATTCAATTAAATTATGCATTTGAAAACATTGCAAAAGCAAATACTATCTCATCTTGGAGAACAGCCTTTGAAGATTTGGATCAAGAACCAAAGAAATTCCATTGCTCAGTTGAAAGAATGATGAGATCAATACTAAAAGGAAGAAAAATCAAACATAATAATAAGTTAGATGATGTTATCAACTACGTTGCATTGAAAAACGTAATTCCAATAGCAGGTTATGATTTGAAAAATTTACACAACCTAACTCTAGGATTTGCAAAAAAGAGTCAGTCTTTCAAAGATGTTTCAAACTCAAAATCAAGAACCAAGAAAAACGAAGTAATTCTATTTGACAAAAATGGAGTAATATCGAGAAAATGGAATTGGAAAAAGTCAATAAATGCAAAAATAACCACTACAACATCAGGTGCCGTGATATTAGTTGATGCGCTTCCTCCGGTTACTAGATCATCCTTACAAAAAGTTTTAAATGAACTCTCAGATACAATTAAAATGTTCTGTGGAGGAACAATAAAACAAGCTATTCTTTCAGAGAAACAAACTTCATTAAAATGAAAGAGATCCTTGAAGCGATTAAAAAAGTAGTCAAGACGGACGTCTCCTTAGAAGTCCCTCCAGATATGAAGATGGGAGACTACGCTTTTCCTTGTTTCCCTTTAGCAAAAATCTACAAAAAAAACCCTGTTGAGATTGCAAAAGAAGTTAGTAAAAAAATTAAAAAGCCAAAATCAGTAGAAAAAATCGAAGTTAATGGACCATACATCAACTTCTTTCTTAACAAATCAGATCTCTCAGAATCTACAATAAAAGATGCATTAAAAGATAATTATGGAAAGAAAAGTGAAAAGAAAAGTATAATGATTGAATTTCCATCCCCGAATACAAACAAACCCTTACATTTAGGACATCTAAGAAACATATTCATAGGACAATCAGTATCGAATTACCTTGAATTTCTAGGTAATAGTGTAGTGAAAGTCAATTTAATCAACGATCGTGGAATTCATATATGTAAATCAATGTTAGCATATCAAAAATGGGGTAAAAATAAAGAACCTAATAAAAAATCAGATCATTTCGTAGGAGACTTCTATGTTTTATACAGTAAAAAAGAAGATGATAAGCTAAAAGCAGAAGCCCAGGAGATGTTAGTCAACTGGGAAAAAGGCGATCCCGAGTTAAGGAAACTCTGGAAAAAGATGAATACTTGGGCTGTGAAAGGGTTCGACGAAACTTTCAAAAGTTTAGGACTCAAATTTAAAAAACAATATTTTGAAAGCGATATCTATGATAAAGGAAAGCATCTAATACAACACGGTTTGGAAAAAGGAATATTCTATAAAAATGATGATGGAGCAATAATAATTGATCTTGAAAAAGAAGGATTAGGAGAAAAAGTATTATTACGTGCCGACAATACTGCATTATACATCACCCAAGACCTCTACTTAGCTCACCAAAAATTCAAAGACTTTAAAATTAACAGGTCTATTTACGTAGTAGGATCAGAACAGGAATATCATTTTAAGGTTCTTAAGAATATATTAAAGAAATTAAATTTTGAGCATTCAGACGACGTCTTACATCTTTCTTACGGTATGGTTTTCCTTCCGGAAGGAAAAATGAAGTCAAGGGAAGGAAAAGTTGTAGATGCAGACGATATTATTGAAGAATTAATCTCTATGTCAAAAGAAGAAATTAAAAAAAGATATCCAAAACTATCAAAGGCAGAATTAGAATCACGATCTAAGAAAATCGGATTATCTGCTTTGAAATTCTATCTTCTTAAAAATGATCCATCCAAATCTATAATTTTCAAACCTGAAGAGTCAATATCCTTTGAAGGGGAAACAGGTCCTTATATTCAATATACTTATGCAAGAATCTCTTCAATTTTAAGAAAATTCGGAAAAGATATTCCCAAAAAAGTCGACTACACACTCTTAGATAAGGACATCGAAAAAAGAATCATTAAATTACTTTCAGATTATCCATCAATTGTTGAAGAAGCTGGAGAAAAACTTAAAATCCATCTTGTTCCAAGATTCTTATTAGAATTAAGCCAAGCATTTAATGAGTATTATCATGAGTACCAGATTCTTCAAGAAAAACCCAATTTGAGAAATGCCCGATTATTACTAATATCAGCAGTAAGAAATACTATCAAATCAGGATTAAATCTACTTGATATAGAGACAATAGAAAAGATGTAATTAAATTATCAATATTGGATAAACAGATTCTACTTTTAATGCGCTTTTATCAACTAAATCCAAGCTATCTTCCATTGACTTAAAAGGTGTTTTATCAACATGAATAATTAACGGCACGTGTTCCCCTCGACCTTTTTGAATTACTTGCATTATGTTTACTTTTCTATCTGAAAATATTTTTGAAATTGCATTTAATACACCTGGTTGATTTAAAGCATGAAAGTTCAAATAAAACTCAGAACTAATCTCATCTTTTCCTAATATATTAATTTTTTCGTTCCCAAAATACTTGACAGCTTTATAATCCCTGCCTAAATTAAGCACAACACTCTTGATATCACTAATTACAGCTGAAGCAGTTGGATTTCCACCAGCACCCTCACCAGCCAAAGTAACATGAGTATGACCTCCTAGAAATACTGCATTAGTGCTATAATCAATATGTGCTAAAGGATGTTTCTTAGAAACCAACATAGGACTTACCCTAATATCAACGCCACCATTAATCTCTCTTGCAACAGCAATTAACTTAATTCTATATCCAAGTTCGGATGCGAATTGAATATCTTCTGCAGTAACACCAGTTATTCCTTTAGTATCAACATTTTCAGAATCAATTTTTGTAGAAAAATTAATCGATGCAAGTATTGAAATTTTCTGAGCAGTGTCCAATCCTTCAACATCATATGTTGGATCTGCCTCAGCATAACCAAGTTCTTGAGCTTCCTTTAATGCATCTTCATAAGAAGAACCTTCTTTAGTCATCTTTGTTAGAATAAAATTTGTAGTACCGTTAATAATTCCATAAATCTCCTTTGTTTTATTCCCCGATAATCCAACTTTCAATGAATTAATAATCGGTATTCCACCACCAACAGCGCCCTCAAACATAAAATATGCTTTATTTTGAGCTGCAATCTCTTGTAATTCAACCCCATATTTGTCAACAACAGCCTTGTTAGCAGTAACAACATGTTTACCCTTCTCTAAGGATCTTTTTATGATATCAAAAGCTTCATCAATACCCCCAATTAACTCAACAACAATTTGAATATCTTCATCATCAATTATTGAAGAAGGGTTTGTACTGTGCTCATAATTACCTAAATTTTTCTTTCCGGATTTGGTTACAATTTTCTTAATTTTGATATCTTGTCCACTTTCTTTGTTAAATTTTCCTAGTTGGTCTTCTAATTCCTTAACAACACTACCACCGACAGTTCCAACTCCAAAAAGCCCAATATTGATCATTTTCTCAAGGAAATTGAGCTATTTTATAAAAATAACTCTCAAATAGGCAATTTTTATAAATGAGTGTTATTAGGAGAAACATATGACAATGTTGACTGACATCATAATTCTTGTAGTGCTTGTTATCTTTTCAGGACTCTCTTCCGCATTAGAGTCGGCAATTTTCTCATTAAATAGATACCAAGTTACTGTTATGTATGAAAAACAAGTTAGAGGAGCTAGTAATTTGAAAAAGCTACTAGATCGCCCTCATAGACTATTAATAACATTACTCCTTTTCAACAACGTGATAAACATTGGAGCATCAGCTTTTGCAGCATTATTCTTTAGCAAAATCTTTCAAAGTAATATCGTAGGAATTACTACTGGTATTATGACGTTCTCAATCCTAATATTCGGCGAAATTACTCCTAAATCTATTGCATTAAAATATAACAAATCACTAGCATTATCATTTGCTTCAACAATCAAGATTCTTCAATTTATTACTTTCCCTGTAATTTGGATTTTAGGATTATTAGTAGATTTCATTCATAAAGTCTTTAGACTTGAAGGGAAAAAAGTATCCTTAACTGAGGATGAGCTTAAACACATTGTTACTTTAAGCGAGAAAGAAGGAGCGATAAAGTCTACAGAAAAAAAATTAATCCACAAAGTTTTCAAATTTGATGATATGATTATTTCTGATATTATGATTCCAAGAACAAAAATTGTTTTTGGACATTCTAAAATGAAAATCCGAGATCTATTAAGAATTGCCCAAAAAACAGGTCATTCAAGATTTCCTATTTATGAGAAAAACAGAGATAATATCGTTGGATTAGTATACTTAAAAGATGCATTGAGGTCTTTTGGACGAAAAACGTTAGAATTACCAATAAAAACTATCATGAAAAAACCAACTTTCATACCGGAGACTAAGAAACTATACTCAACATTAAATTTATTCCAAAAAGGAAAGGGGCATTTAGCAGTTGTTGTTGATGAGTATGGAGGAGTCACTGGAATTGTAACTTTGGAGGATATTCTAGAAGAGATCGTAGGAGAGATTATTGATGAAGCAGATAAAGAAAGACCAAAGATTATGAGGTTGAATAAAGGCACATACAGAATATCGGGCGATGCTGATATTGAAGATGTTATTCGCGAATTAAGGATAAAAGTAAAAGATACTATGGAATTCGATACATTCGGTGGTTATATTTTATCGAGAATCGGAAGAATCCCTAAAAAAGGAGAAAAATTTCGAGTTGATAAAATGAATCTAACCATCGAAGAAGTATTTAGAAACAGAATTGCTTCTGTAAAGGTTGTAAAGAAATAACCAAAGGTTTTTAAATTTCATCATAACTTAGCCCTAAATGGGAAGAATAAAAACACAATTAATCAAAAGAACTAGCAATGAATTATTTGAAAAACACGGCGATCAATTTAAGGATGATTTTAAAACTAATAGCAAAATTGTACCTAAATACGCTGAAATTAAAAGCAAAAAGACCAGAAACACAATTGCAGGTTATTTGACTAGATTAGTAAAATCAAAAAGTAAATAAAGATGACAGACGACAACAGCATTTTTGTTGGTGGAAAACCCTTCATGAATTATGTGACAGGAGTTGTCATGCAATTCACAACAAAGGACGCAAGAGAGGTCATTGTTAAAGCGAGGGGAAAATTTATTTCAAGGGCTGTTGATGTGGCTGAAGTGTCTTCTAAAAGATTTCTAGATAGCACAATTGCAGTTAATAACATATCAATTGATTCTGAAGAATTCCAAAACAACGAAGGCAAGAACGTAAGAGTTTCTACAATTGAGATTACCTTGGGAAAGAATTGATTTTATTTAGCTAATAGCCCGACTTCTTCCGAAAGTATTTTAAATACAAAACACAAAATTCTATTAATAATGTTATTTTTATCAAAAGGAGGGTCTTTAAAATGAAAAATGTTATTGTTAGAAGTTTACTTCTTATTGTTGCTTTTTTTACTTTAGTTGCTGCTGAACAATGCTGTCCCGGTGGGATACCATGTCCTTACCAATCTTCTGGTTGTTGCGTATCAGGAAACTGTCTGCCCTGTGGTTGTTGTCCCGATGGGTGGATTTGCGATGAGGCCGGGGGTGGTTGTTGTGCTGAGGTTGATTGTTGCGATTACGTCGAATGTGGAACGTGCGAACGTGAATGCGGTCTAGGTATCAAGGATTGTCTTAAAACTTGTGAAGATCCGAATGATTATTGTGTAGACGGCCGTTGTACACCAGGTTGTGATTCTGGCCAAACTTTATGTGGAGACTTATGTTGTGATGGTGGATGTCATGCGCTAGCTCCTAATAGATGCGCTACAATTGATCCTACATGCGCAAATCCTGATGAGGTTATGTGTCTGGATGGCGTTTGTCGTGAGCAATGTGAAGGTCCTGGACAAGTTTGTCAAAATGGAAATAATTTTATGTGCAGCGGTGGTAGTGTATCTGGAATTACTTGTAAAGACTCTAAGGATACTAGGGGTGATGATTGTCATATTGATCACCTTGGGGATTGTACATGTTGCCGATGTCAAAACAGACCATCTCTACAAAAATGTGTAAATCCAGATGGAGAATGTCGTATTTGTACACCAGACCAGACTAATTGTTGGTGATATTTCACCTATTTTTTCTTTTTTTTATTTCTTTTTCTTTCACTTTTTTAATTCTAGTAATCGGTTATCAAGCATTATTCTCGCTATTCCACCAAAAATTTTATAAGCAATAAAATTCCTAATAATTTTATCCATTTAATTATCAAAAGGAGGACGTGTAAGATGAAGAAAATTATTTTAAGTTCTTTTTTTATTCTAAGTTTATTATTTGTAATCTTGCTTTATGGTTGTGACCCTACAAAATGTATAGATATGGATACAGACGGTTATGGCAATCCTCCTAGTGCTAAATGTGGATCTCCTGAGCTAGATTGTGATGATAATAATGCAGATGTTAATCCAGGAATTGTAGAAAGTACTGCCCAAGTTAATTGTTTAAATGGACTTGATGATGATTGTGATGGTGATACTGATAGTGAAGACAGTGATTGTGAAGTTGATCCTTGTGATGTTGATGGAGATGGTTATGAATCAGAATCATGTGGTGGAAATGATTGTAATGATGAGAATGATAATATAAATCCAGGAGCAAGAGAAATTAAGAATGGATTTGATGAGAATTGTAATGGGATAATTGATGAAGGTTCACTTGATATGATTCTTGATAAGGAATATTCGAAGATAGCTGGAGAAGATGTAACTTTGTTTTATTTCCCCCTTGGGTTATTCGATTATGAGGATTTAAAGTGTTTAAGTCTTGGATACAAGGGAGTTGGATTTGATACAGAAAGATGTGGAGAAAAGAGTGGAGATATGTATTTGTTAATAGAAAACTCAGATAGTGATCAGATGTATGTTAGAGAAGAATGGGAAATTTTAGGAGAATGTGATTATTGTGAATTTTTATACTATGATCCTATTTTAGATTATACAATTTTTAAAGTTAATCACTTTTCTTCTGTAACAGATAACGAAGATATGGGTGATCTTTGTATTGGTGACTATGAATGCGCATATAATGAGGAATGTGTTGATGAATTCTTATCTGGTGGTGGATTTTGTCAACCATGTATACAGGATTGTGAATTTAGTCAAAAACCAGGAGATCATTGTATATGTGATGGATGTAATACACAACCAATTTGTAATCCTGCAACACATATTCCAGATGGAAATTGTGGGTGTTATCCTTGTCCTATTAATCAACCATCATGTACTAGCTGGGAACATGACGGAATTGATGATTGTAGGTGTGCAAGTTGCAATTTAGATCTTTGTGAGGGGGAAAAAGATTATGAAAATTGCAAATGCATTTGTGATTGGGATAGTTGTGATTCAATGTGGGGCAGTATTAAAAATTGTAGATGTGGTGAGGAATGTGATGACGATCTATATTATTGTGATTTTGATGGCAGTTGTTGCAGAGCAGGTGATTGTAAATGGTGTGGATGTTGTGATGGTCTGTGTACGATGGATGATGGGTGTGTACAAGACGATTGCTCTTCAGCACCAGAACAACCAGATGATTGTGGTAGTGATCAGATCTTTTCTTATGTAAATCCCTATTGTCAATGTGTGGATAGGCCGTGTTATTTAGCACCAGAACAACCAGAAGATTGTACAAATGATCAGTACTATTCTTATGAAAATCCTGATTGTCAATGCGTTGACCCTAATCCTGCTGAAGGTTTTTATTATATGTGTTGTGCAAGTGATAAATTAACTTGTGTAGCAGATTTTAAAGTTTATGGATCTACTATAGAAAATCTCTGTCCGACGGGGGAAAGTTGGACTTTTGATATGAGGCAGACTAAACCTTTTGATTGTAAAAAGAGTTGTTTGGAGTATGAAGTACCTTACATGTGCTGTCAGAATGAACAACAACCTTTTGACTGTGATTCTGGTACATATAATGTATTCCAAGGAGAACCCGAGTGTGAAAATGGTGGAAAACTTACCACAAATGATAATCCCGATTTGGTAGATTGTAGTATTGATGTGTGTCCTATAACTACATGTACACAAGATTCAGAATGTAATACTGGTGAGATCTGTTGTGATGGTAGGTGTGTTACAGATGGGTATAGTTGCTGTGATGATCTTACTACAGAATGTGGTTCATGCACTGATTGTAATGGCCAGGTTGTTGATTGCCCTTGTCCAATGGGGAGTAAATGTATGCCTGATGGTAGTTGTTGTCCAATAAAAGATCCTTGCGGAGGAGTATATGGACAGTGTGGTTATTTTTATGATGAAGAATGTCAAATGGGAAGAAATTGCGCATGTCCAGAAGGCGAAACTTGTCATATAAATGAATACGGTGGAGGTACATGTAAAGATGAAGGTTGCCATGAGGCGTACTATTGTGAACACCAAGACATTTGCTGCGATGGTCGAGACGCATATTCTTCGCCTAATTATTGTGCATGTGTTTGCCTTAGTGGTCTTCCTGGGTGGTCTCCTGGTTGTAGTATGGATGAAAAGGGTAAAGGTGTAGGCGATTGCCAAGGGACTCATATTCCGGTTCCGACTTTCGGAATCTGTAATGGAATTGGATCATTATGTAAAACTCAATCATGTTAACTTTCCTAAGGCAATTTTGTTTTTTTCTTTTTCATTTTCAACCGAAAAGTTTATATACTATAATTCTTATATGATCTAATAATATATATAAAAGATAGATATAATATATAGAAATAAGATATAATAAGATCATATAAAATGGAACAATTCCTAAGAACTTTAAGAAAATCTGGAACGAGCATATCAATAAACATACCACCGGAAATCATCAAAATGCTTTCATTAAAAGAAGGAGATATTGCTAGAATTACAATTGAAAAGGTGAAACATGAGAAATCTTGATGATTATATTGAAAATCTGAAAAAACCCAGTGGAAAAAGACTAGAATTCCCTGAAATCAAGAGAGAAATAGATGATTTACTTTCAAAAGAAGCACACATTAAAGATTTTGAACCTAAAATATTTGATGATAAAGCATATAAGGAACAATCTGATTCATTAATGGAATTAAAATTCATTATATCAAAACTAAAAGAAAAAACAGATATTAATGAAAAACTAGAATCTCTTTCATACTACTTAGGTCAGTTAAGATACTCATTGTTTTCAAAAGATAAAAAATCATTAAAAAAAGCAGTAGATAAATTCCTAAGAGATGAACACACAAACATCAGAGATTTACTATCTCAAATAAAGGAATTTAAATCAGAAATAAAAAATATGGAAGCAACATTAAAAGAAATGAATCAAAAAGTACCATTAGATTCATGGTTAAGTCACGCAAACTACATCGAATCTCAAATAAAACTATTAAATAGAATCCAACAAAGACAAAATAACATAGCATTAAATATTGGAAGACTTTTTGTAAAAACAGCTAAAAAGAGTATTCGAAAATAGATTTTTTATTATATAATAGTATCATTTACTTTAAAAATAGATTCTTAAGTGTTTCGAAATTTTTACAAAGCTTTTTAAATTATATCTCTTTCTTTTATTCTCGAATCTTATCACAAATTATTGTTCAACATTAACTTTTGGGGGGGAAACCAAGAATGCCTGAACTTGTAAAGAAGTGTCCTGAGTGTGCCGGTATTAACTTATTCTGGAATCGAGATAAAGGTGAAATTATCTGCAAAGATTGTGGTCTTGTTATTGAAGATAAAATGGTTGACTTCTCCCAAGAATGGAGAGAATTTGATTCTGAAGATGGTGCAAGTAAAAGAAGAACAGGAGCACCTTCAACATATACACAATACGATCAAGGTTTAGGGACAGAAGTTGGACAAAAAGCAGATTTTATGAAGTTAGGTGGCAAAGATAGAAACAAATTCTTTAGATTAAGAAAATGGCAATACAGAATCTCCACAGCTATTGAAAGAAATTTAAAATTAGCACTAGCTGAATTAAAAAGAGTCTCATCCTACTTAAAATTACCAAAATCAGTTGAGGAAGAAGCAGCAAGGATATATACACTAGCAGTACAGAGAGGATTAGTTAGGGGTAGATCAATGGAAAGCGTTGTTGCAGGTGCATTGTACGCAGCATGTAGAAGACATGACGTTCCTAGGACATTAGATGAATTATCAGAAGCTTCAGGTATTGAAAAGAAAGAAATCGGAAGAACATATAGATTTGTGACAAGAGAATTAGGTGTTACTATTCTGCCTTCAAATCCCGCAGATTACATAGCCAGATTCTCTTCTTCTTTAAAACTTTCCGCAGAAACTCAATCAAAAGCTGTTGAAATCTTAGAAAGATCACAAAAAGCAGAGTTAACATCAGGAAGAGGTCCAACTGGTATCGCAGCAGCAGCATTATACGTCTCATCTTTAATCCATGGTGAAAAAAGAACTCAAAGAGAAGTTGCAGATGTTGCTGGAGTTACAGAAGTAACAATAAGAAATCGTTATAAAGAACTTCTAGAAGAATTAGATCTTGAAAAAGATATCAAGAAAACAAAGAAAAAGAGATAATTTACTTAGTTACCTTTTCTATATAATTACTAACTGCCCTATTTGCATCAGGAAAAGTAAACATAAAATAAGCTCTCCAATCTTTTGGATCTCTGGTCTCAATAACACCCTGAGGAATAACGTTATTAAAAACAGTACCTATTGTGAATTTATGACTCTCTATAATATTTTCTTCTGTAGTTTCGTTTCTTGTTATTGTACCATTATAACCAGCTATTAAGATTTTTCCTTTCTCAAATTTTGCCTTAACTAAACCACCCACATCAATAGGCCCACCTTTCCTCCTATAACCTCCCTGAAAAATTGCCCAACTCCTATTGTTACTAAATATCAATTCCGCACTACGAGTATCATCAGTTCCATAATTAAAACGAAGTGCAAGCATATCATTTTCTGATAGTAATTCGTCTTGGGCTAAGTAATCTTTCAAAATTCTATGTCTCTCAAATTGATGGTGGAACTCTCTTTCAAACAAATCAACAAAACCATTCAATATCTGAGTAGATCTTCCTTTAGTATAAATTGGAAGAACTATGCTAGCATTATCAAACTCCTTAATCTCTAAAGAATCCTTATCAAATTCATTTGTACCTTGAATATTTCCTACTAATGCTAAATCATAAGGAAACCTAATAAAATCTAATACGGGTGCAAATGAAACATATGAAGTGCAACCATAATGAGCAGTTTTCCCTGTTTTAGTTTCGTCTACATCACTATTAATTCCACCAAAAGGAGACAAACTAAAGTGTGGTCCATTTATTGCATTAAAGAATAAATATGCACTTCCAGTAAATCCAAACTCAAGATCTTGTTCACTATTCCTTTGTCTAACTTTTACACTTGGAATATCTATTCCATGTTCATCCAAATATATAAAATGCTGAGGGATATATAATAATCGCATATCATTCAGTTCAAGATTTAATAAATCTGAATCATGTCTTTCTGTAAACCGAGTCGATTTTTGATTCAATCCTAATAAAGTAAAGACTTTAAACCTATTCAAATAACCAACATCAAATTCTACCTCTTTTTCAAGACCGGCATATAATGAAAGCTCATCTGTTCGCCACCTAATATCATCTTCTTTTAATATGAAACCAAAATCAAGATTTGAATTTAGCCTATCAGGAGTTATTCCAAGACTACTATAAGAATCAATATCAAGAGTAATTACAGTATGCCTCTCATCTCTTTTAACGTTACTAAAACCGAATGTTAGCCAACCCAGATTATCAGTTAGAAATTGCACCTCTTGACCCATACCAGTTGATGAGTCTATTACATATTCAACCCTAAAATCAAGATTTGATCGATTAGAAGCAGTCATTCCAAAAACCTCATTCACACTTGAAAGATCAATATCGATATTTGCAAATGCGTTATTATTAAAAAAGAAAAGTGAATAATCTCTCATTTTCTTTGATGCCCTATAGCTCATATTCTGAAATGAAGAATTGACTTTGATATCGACACCACCTTCAGGAGTATTTGCATGTATATCCCCCCTCTCATAGTCTAATGAGATCATTCCTCTATCAACCAAATCCTTTAGCGCAACCCCTATTAAATTATCAAGGTAACTTTGAAGGCTCCTTCCGTTAATTAAAAAACCAAGTTGACCATCATCATTTACTAATTTAAACTCAGGATCATTTAAATCACCAAGTTCTGTTAGAGAAATATTACCAAAATAAATATCCTGATCTAGTAAGGACCAGTAAACACCAGGAGTTCCATACCTAAAAATATCTTGACCTAATCTTAATTTTAAATCAGGATTATCATCAGTCTTCGTTGTTAGGGATATTAAAAAAATCTTCTTCCAACTATCATCCAAAACTAAATATCCTGATTGTTGACCAACTATTTCCTCAACAGGTTCAGGTTTTCCAATATCTAAATCAGGATAACGTTTTGCTTTCCATCTTTCATATATCTCTTCACCCTTTTTTCTTTCCTCCTGTATTGCTTCTACAATCATTACAGAATGTCTAGCTTTTGTTTTATTTCTAACTTCAGTAATAATTTCTTCTAGCCTAGGAGCATTTGTCTGTAAATTTTGTGCATAAGAATTATCAGGTTTACTAAGAAAAAAGTTTACACTAGCTATTCCACCTAATAATAGAGCTGCAGCTTTCTTGTAAAAATCTTTTACGACCACTTTATTTGAACAGGTATTTTTTCAAATCAATCCTTCCTTCCTTAATTTCTACACCCTCTTTCCTTAATAAGAACACCTTTCCTTTCTTTTTACCAGGACCAGAGTAATTACCAACACTTCCATCTGAGTTAACTACTCTATGACAAGGAATCTTGATTGGATATTTATTCTTTTTCAAAACCTGACCTACTGCACGGTAACCAACAGAATTAACAGCTTTAGCCAATCCCTTATAGGTAGAAACTTTACCTTTTGGAATCAATTTACATTTTTCTAAAACTTTTTCTTCAAAAGATTTCATTTCTTGTAAAAAGAATATAATTATTTATATTATTTTGTTATCCTTTAATAAACAAATACCGAAACAATTAAAAAGGGCTATCCATTCTCAATGATAGCATGGATGGTGATGAGGAGAGTTTAAAAAAGGGGTTGGAAAAAGTTTCTATTACAAAACGTTGCCCCAAATGTAACGGTCTTTCATTACAATTTAATGAAGATCAAAGTAAATTAGTTTGTGAAGATTGTGGTTTTGAAGAACCAATCTCTAAAACTTAGATTGGCAAAAAGAGGGTTAAAGGTGCCGAAACATAGGACTCAACGTATTGGGGTATTTGTCGATGTACAAAATATGTACTATTCTGCTATTAATCTCTATGAAGCAAAAGTTAATTTCTCAGCAATCTTAAGAGAAGCAATTAAAGGAAGACAACTAATTCGAGCAATAGCATATGTAATCAAAGCAGATGTTAAAGATGAAAAGAACTTCTTTGAGGCTTTAGAAAGAATCGGTTTTGAAGTTAAAGCAAAAGACATTCAGATTTTCTTTGGTGGAAAAAAGAAAGGAGATTGGGATGTTGGAATTGCTATGGATATTATGAGATTAGCCTCAAAATTAGATGTTGTTGTTTTAGTATCAGGTGATGGTGATTTCAAAGATCTCTTAGAACATGTCCAAGCATTAGGATGCAGAGCCGAAGTTATCTCTTTTGGCAAATCTTCTTCATCAAGATTAAAAGATCAAACTGACGATTTCCTAGATTTAGATCAAATTAAAAATAAAGTACTAATAAAAAAATGAATAAGGTACTAAAGAAACAAAAGATTGCTGAAAATACCTATCTCCTTGAGCTTGAAGCACCAGAAATTGCAAAAAAGATAGGGCCAGGACAATTCGTAATTATCAGACCAAAAGAAATGACTTCTTTTGTGTGTGTTCCCGTAGGAACGACAAAAAGAAAATCAATATCAGTTATTGTTAAAGGAAATTCCTCAAAAGATTTATTTAATCTAAAGAAAAATGACAAAGTAAGTGATGTTGTAGGACCAATTGGAAACCAAACAGGTGTAGAAGAAATTGAAAATATTTGTTTAATTACCGACTCATATGGTATTCCTACAATTTACAATATTGCAAAAATTTACAAAGATAAGAAAATCCAATCATCAATAATTGTCGGAGCAAATAACAAGAAATTACTTTATTGGGAAGACAAATTAAAAGACGTAACAAAAAATCTGTTTTTTTGCACCGAAGATGGAAGCAAGGGGCTTAAAGGAGATGTACCTTTTCACCTTAGAAATATATTTCATGAATCCATCCTCCCATTTGAATTAGCTATTATTTCTGGTTCACCTTCTTTCATGAAAGATGTATCAAAATTCACAAAACAAAGAGTAAAAACTCGAGCAATTGTAAATCCTCAAATGATAGACCCCATTGGACTTTCAGGAACATGCAGGATTAGGATTGATGAAAAGATTAAATTTGCCACAATTGATGGTCCAGAATTCGACGCGCATACAATCGATTTCCGTGAACTTCTAGGAAGGTTAGGAAAAAAATACAATGAGTAAAGTACGCTCTTTTGAAGAAATTGAACAAGTTATGAATCTAGATGATGCTAAGAACGAATGTAAAAGGTGCAAGAACTGTAAGGAACCAAATTGTGTTCAGCATTGTCCAGCCAATATTGATATTCCTAGTTTTATAAAGAATATAAAGAAAGGAAACATTGACGAAGCTTATAAAATTATTAGATCCTCAAACAATATGCCTTTTGCATGTTCTAGATTATGTCCTAAGGAAGAAATGTGCGAAGGTGCTTGTAGCCAAGTTCTAGATCACCCTATTCAAATCGGTAAATTGGAAAGATTTGTATCTGAAAACGGAGAGTTTAAACAAAAAAACGCATCGAAAAGATCAAAGAAAATTGCTATTGTTGGATCTGGGCCCTCAGGATTGTCATGTGCTGAAGATCTAGCTCTCATGGGTTACGATGTGACTGTATTCGAAGCATTACATTCACCAGGTGGAATATTAAAATACGGAATCCCAAATTTCCGATTCCCACACACCTTGATAGATAGCCATACAAATAAACTCTCTTCTCTTGGTATAAAATTCATTACAAATTCAGTTGTTGGGAGGTTATTATCTATCCCAGAGCTTATGAAGAAATTTAGTGCCATTTATATATCAACAGGCTCAAGTCTCCCCACTTATATGAACATTGAGGGAGAACATCTTCAAAATATTATAACTAGCAACGAATTTCTTTACAGAATTAACGTCATAGAACAACACATATTTGATCCTCAGAATGAATTATTTAATCCCAAGAAAGTAATAGTTGTAGGGGGTAATGATGCAGCCCTTGATTGTGCCAGGTTAGCAGTTAGATTGGGATCAGAGGTAACTATTTTATATCATAAGACATTCACTGATTTAAAAGCATCACAATCAAACATTATTGACGCTAGAAAAGAAGGAATCAAATTCCTAATGTTATCTCTTCCAAAAAAATATGTTGGAGATGATAAAGTGGAATCAGTTGAGATAATTCAAATGAAAACGGAACAAAACGAGATTGGAGATAGTATATCTACAGAGATTGAAGGATCCGAATTTATTGAAAAGGCAGATCTTATTATACTTTCATTAGGATCTACAGCATCCCCTGTTGTAGTAAACAAAGCAAATATCAACCATAATCTTAGAGGTAATATTTTCGTTGATGATAATCTAATGACATCAGTTGATGGCATTTTTTCCGGAGGAGCAGTTACTGGTGCCAATTCAGTAGTTGAATCAGTAACACTTGGAAAAAAAGCTTCGAAATCTATACATGATTATCTAACAAAGCCTAAAGTGGAGGTAGAAAATGAATGAGATAACATCTGAAAACTTTGAGAAAGAAGTACTTAAATCTGACAAACCAGTAATTGTTGATTTTTGGGCACCTTGGTGTGGTCCCTGTATGGCTTTTGCTCCTACTTTTGAAAAGGTATCTGAAAAGAACAAAAATATCAAATTTTGCAAGCTTAACATTGATGAAAGTAGAGATATTGCACAAAAATTCAATGTTATGGCAATACCTTGCATTGTTACCTTTAAAGATGGTAATGAGGTAGACAGGGTTGTGGGAAGCGTAAGTGAAGAAAAACTCCAAGAACTTAGTGATAAGCTATAAAACCACTTATTAGTGGTAAATATAGTAACCTTTATAAAGGGAAAATTCTGGTTTAGGGATTATGGCGTATGAAGCAAAAAAATCTTGGGAGAATCCTTTTTCTAGTTATAACTCTTCTAAATATGAAAAGAGCGAAGAAAAAGAATCGACTGATTATTCCAGTAATGAGAAATATAACTCTACTAACTCCTCAGATATTTATAATACAGAAAAGGGGGAAGAAGACAAAGATAAGGATAAGGAAGAGGAGACTGAAGAAGACACTTTAGAAAATGATGTGAAAAAGGAAGAAACTGAAGAAGAACAGAAGGAAGAAGAACTAACAATACCCAAATTATCAGAAGAAATGTTACAAAAACAACCAGAAGTTAAGAAAAAGAAAACCTCTAACATTGATGAGGCTATAAATAAGGCAATTAAGTCAGAAAAAGACCTTTTGGTGAAATAAAATGCATCATAACCCATATTCAGCTGGACATGAAGTTCTTGTCAAGTCATCTTCATACAACGTAGACTCCCATGGAGATTATGGAGCAACAGTAAGATTTCTTTCAAAAGAAGATTTACCATCATACACTGCAATGTTCTATTCACAATCTGAAAGCGAATCAATAAATGAGATTAGATATAGTAAAGTCGATCCTCAATATGATAAAGGGTTCAAAGAATTTAGTGAATCTCTTAGAGGACCACCATTAGAAGTTTACGTACCTCAAAGAGTTGTTATGCCTTCAGCACCAGCTAGCGCTGAAAGTAAGACTATCGCTACAGATAATAGAAATGAGATTGAAAAAGCGCTATTAAAAGTAAAAGAAGTAGTTATCGAAGAAATTACCGAGAAGATTATTATAAGAAAGAAGAGAAAAATAGTTCTTAAACAATAACTTAATAAAAAATTATAACTTTCCCTTTTAAATGAGACGGTTAATATCAATCTTTTTTATAGTAAGTACAATGTTCCTTCTTCCATTATTTGTACTTTTAACAGCTTTTAAATCTACAATATTTAACGAATATACAGCCATTGCATTATCAATATGGAAGGTTGTAACATTAACTATAATTTTCCTACTTTTTTTAATAATCTCTTTACAAAAAATTGAGAAAAAGATAATTTATTCATTAGTTTCTACTTTTATTTTTGGTGGGTTATTTACAGTCTTTCTATTAATTTTCTTTTCAGTTACTTTGCTTCCATTTATCTTAAAATTCCTAAATATCACGATCTTGAATTACTTCATTATAGTCTCTAAAAGCTTCGTATTCTCAGTAATATTAATAGTAGTGAGTATAGGAATATTTAAATATACCAAGAAGCGTGTAGCATTATATGAAACTTATAATAGCTAATTGGAAGATGAATAAGACCCCCCAAGAGTCCGTTGATTTTATTGATGAAATTAAGGATGTAAAAAATTCTAATAAAACCATTATTTGCCCACCATTTGTTTCAATATCTTATGTCTTAGAGGCAATTAAGGATACGAAAATACTCTTAGGAGCTCAAAATATGCATAATGAATTGAAAGGTGCCTTTACAGGAGAAATCTCCCCTACAATGCTTAAATCAATTGGATGTAAATATGTTATTCTAGGACATTCTGAGAGAAGACGCCATTTTAATGAGACAGACGATTTCATAAACCTAAAAATCAAATCTGCACAAAAGAATGGTCTAATTCCTATAGTGTGTTTAGGAGAAACCCTTGAGGAACGTAATAATAATAAAACTAAAGATGTTATCAAGAAACAAATTAACACATGTTTAAAAGATGTCGATAAGAATATTATAATAGCTTATGAACCTATATGGGCAATTGGTACTGGTAAACAAGCTTCCCCAGAACAAGTTGTTGAAGTACATAATTTAATTAAAGGTTTATTTGATGCTCCTGTTGTATACGGGGGATCAGTAAATGGTTCATCCGCAAAAGGTTACTTGGAAAAAGAAGTTATTGATGGAGTTTTAGTTGGAGGCGCATCTTTAGATCCAAAATCTTTTTCAGAAATTATGAAACAACCTTAATTGTTAATATATTTGATCCATAAGCCAAACAGTTTCTTAGTGCAGTTGCATCAGCACCATCAGCTCCACTAACATCACAATCTACCTTAACAATCATAGAATAATCCGCAACTTCAGCTTTTTCTGAGGGCTTAAAAAATACTTCGAAAATAAAATCTTCATTTGAATCAATAATCTTCCCTTCATCAATAAATACCTCTAATTCCTCACATTTTTCATCACAAGAAGTAACATTTTCTCCTCTATGTATTCTTTGTTTTTCAACTATAACGTTAAACAAAACACCATTTAATTCTAGATTGTTGAATACCTTTACTCCTATTACTCCAATATCTCCCTTCTCAATTCTTAAAAAATCATCACTAAAACAGGTCCTATCATCCGGTCTACATCCCAAGTCATCAATATCTTTACCCAATCCCTCAAATGTCTTACCGACTAAATCTGTAGAACCTACAAAAATATCAATTAAGAGTTTAACACCTAATCCAAAAAGAGCAATAGCTATTATCATAATCACAATGAAATTAATCGAAAGCTCAATTCCCTTCTTCATAATCAACTTTCAACAACCTTACCATAAAAACTTTTCGTTTATGGAACCTTTACCCAAAGAATATTAGAACTATATGTGTAACCTGGAAAAGGATCTTGTCCACATGCTTTTCGCATAGGATCATCCTGGGTACCATCACATGTAACATCAACTGTGAATGAATATTTCCCTGGAGAAGCCTCATGTTTTTTTGGTGAAACAGCAATTAAAAAAGTATACTCTTCGTTATTCTCTATATCAATTAAATCTCTTTCCCAATCCAATCCAACTTTATCCTCATTGAATGGAGTTACATTCCCTTCTTTATTAATGTATTTTGCAGGATTAACTTCAATCTTAAAACCAATCGGAGGATTTTCTGCTTCTAAAATATTAATTACCTTAACTCCAAATATCCCAACTTCACCCCTTTCTACACTAATCTGTTCAACACCATAACAAACCCTCTCATCAGGTCTACATTGCAAGTTAGCAATTTGTTTCCTATAATCATCCCATGCCAATTGACTAATATCAGAAGAACTCGCAAAAATATCCCATAACAATTTAACACCCATACCAAAAAGTACAAGAGCGATTATCAACACAACAAGGAAATTTACGGAAAGGGTCACACCTTTCTTATGCATCTTTTACCCCATCGGGATAAAGGAAGAAAATCCTTCCGGTAAGTCTGGTTTCAAATGAATCTCTAACATGCTCTTCCTTATAGTTATAAGTTCCATCTTTGTTTCTGTCAGTCTTAACCTTTTTATCATATTCATAATCTACTTTAATGGAAATTGTTTTTTCCTCTTCAATGGAAGCAGGTTCAAATGTCACAGGTATTGTAACTGAATATTGATCACCAATTTTATTCAACCTTCCTTCCAATCCATCTTTTAGACCAAATAATGTTTGACCCTCAATAAACTTAACTCCGGTAATCTTAACAGGATAAACCAATTCTTCTTCAGCATTGTTTAACTTAAACGTTGTTTCAATGGTATCTTTTCCTATTGTAAATGGATTATTAAATGTAATCAACATATCCAATGTAAAAAATGAAAGTTCCCTCTCAACAGCCAAATCTGTTCTTTTTACAACATCAGGGTCAGCAGCATAGATGCATTCGTCTTCTATGCACGTTTTCTTTAAAAATTGGGCATTTCTCTCCTTATCCCTAACGAGCATTGTAGCGATACCTTCACATTTACCACAATCACTGGAACAAATACACTTATTTTCACCAGTATCTTTTTCACAGACACCATTTCCGCAACAGGAAATGGTTGTAACGTTAACACACTTACCTTCTCTACAAGAGAGTTGTTCACATTTGCCCGGAGTTCCACAATCACTAGACAATTCACATTCACTACAACCAGCCAGAACTAGTAAAAACAAACCCAATCCGAATATAAATACACAGCTATATTTGATCTTAAACACCTCAAAAAAATAAAAAATTACCGAATAATCTCATATTCTTTAACGATTATGATCATAAACAGTATTAATACAATAGCTCCAACGATGATCCATACAAGCCCATCGGTAAAGGTCTTATCATACATTGTGTACATACCAAAAGCCATTATAATGAAGCCTAACCATAGGAACTTATCTAAAACCAACTTCATTATTTCAAATTCCTCGGAAATCGTGAGCCTTTTTTTCATCTTTGCCATTTTTTAACCTCCTTAACCAGTTGACTTTACAAAGAAACTTTTTGATGCAAATTCGTCTCCATCTGTGCAACCACCACCAGTCGCAGCACATTGTATTTTGATCTTGTAAATCTCAGATACGTCATCTCGATCAGGCCCGACAATCTTTATCCCAACAACACCAACATCATTAACATCAAGTTTGAATGGTACTTCTTCCCAAAAAAATGATACAGCAGCATCTTGAGAATCGGCCGAGTTAGGAATACTACAGTCGTCTCCCTGACAAACATCTACTTCAAAATCCATCGGCTCATCCAATGTGTTCTTTACACCTATACCAAAAATCCTTTCTTTTCCTTTACCTACGGTTATCTGATCTGCTGGGAAACTTAATTTCTTATCGCCTCTTCTCAGATCGTCGATTATTTGTTGTCTAATTTGATCTTGAACTGTAACAGTTGTCTCAGTTATTCCTTCAAATATATTCCTGATAAAAACTAGACCCAACGATAAAAAAGTTAAGGCTAGAACGATTATTACAATCGCGTTGACGGTTATGTTTAAATCTCCTTTTTTTCTCATTATTTAACACCTCATGCAACTTTAATAAAAAACGATTTTGATGAATATTCATTACCTGTATCTATGTCAACAACTACAACTTTGTAATGGAATGATCCTGATGTTGGTGGGGCAAAAAACTTCATGTTCTCGACTTTTGTTGCATCATCTCCTAATACAGACAAAGTTTGATCTGTGTAGTCCCACTGAAAACCAGCATTTGAAGGTAAATTGGCACCACCGTAATCATTAGTGCTTGCGGTAGGGCTTGGTTCGCCAACCTCATATATCTCAACCAGATAATTTAATTCACCATCGCCTTTATTAGCAACACCAAAAGCTATCAATTTTTCAGAATTCTTACCCACTGAAATATCACTAGATTGGATTACTAGTCTTTCACCTGATTGGGTAAGCTGTTGTCTTATTTGGCTTTTAATTTGTTCTAAAGGTTCGTCTGGAACTTCAATTATCTTTGAGAATAATCCTTTTATAAATGTTAATCCTAAAGCTAGAAAAGTGAATGCTAACACAATCACAACTATTGAATTTATAGATATATCTAATGATCCTCTTTTTGTGGTTTTTCTCATATGATAACCTCTTTTTCCCAGATTAGTCGTATCTATTCAATTACACCTTTATAAACATTTCGATATTTATAAAAAAACCTTTTAAAAACAAAAATTATTTATAATCTAATTATAAAAGAAGCTATAAATGAAAAAAAAGAGCAAATCATCAACCTACCTTGATAAAATACATGATATTCTATTTCAACCTAAAAAATTCTTCAATTCTGTAAAAAAAGAAGTAGACTATTGGCCAATAATTTTTTTCTATGTAGTAATATTTGCAATCGCACAAGTTATTGAAACTATATCAGCATTACCTTCTTTGATGAATCTTCCAAGTGGAGAAGAAAAAGTTATATCCATAGTCATGTTAATTGTTGTTTTATTTTTCTCAATCGCATTTGCATTTTTAGTTCCATTTATATATTCAGGATTAATCCACGCTGGAGTATATATCTTCGGTGGTAGAAAGGGTTTTTTTAATACTTTCAAACCAATAACGTATGCTGCTATTATTGGTATTATATACAGTGCAATTAGTAGTATCATAATAGGCGTATACAGTATTTTCTATCCATTTCAAAACTTAGATGCGAATCCATTTGAAATCTTTACAGGATCTAATCTTACATTTCACCTCATAATTCCTCTAATAATAGGACTAATCTCTTTCGTTCATTCCCTTATAGTTGAAGTAATCGGAGTTTCAAAATTCCAATCATTCACTTATTCAAGAGCACTTCTTGCAGTAATAATAATTCCCCTAATTTTAACGATGATTTTTTTCGTAGCTTTAGGAACAACTATACTTGCAATGCTTTTAGGTTTCAGTAACATTTAAAAACTAAACATAAATTCTTGGTGTTATGGCAAGATTACGAAAAGCTACATCATATAGAAGGGTAGAAAGGCCTTATACTAGGATTTCTAAGTATAAGAAAAAGGCTTTCATTAAGGCTAATCCAGCTAGGAAGATAGTACGTTTCAATATGGGTAATTCTAAGAAAAAGTTCCAATATTCATTATTCCTTAAAGCAAGAAGAGCTTTACAAATTAGAGATAATGCATTAGAATCAGCTCGTCAAACATCTAATAGGATATTAGAAGCCTTAGGAAACACACAATACTTCATGAGAATAAGAGTTTTCCCTTTCCACATCTTAAGAGAGAATCCAGTTGCATCAGGTGCTGGTGCTGATAGATTCTCAACAGGTATGAAGAAATCATTTGGGAAACCTATTGGAAACTCAGCCCAAATACGTAAAGGTCAAACAATATTTGAAATTCATGTTGATGAGATTAATCTTAAATCCGCAAAAGAAGCAATGAAAAGAATTGGTCACAAACTTCCTTGCTCGTGTACAACAGAAATCATCAAAAACTAGAATGAATAATCTAAGCCCATCAACTTTTATTGGTGTACAAGGAAAAGATATTATTTCTTTCGGTTCAGGACAACCTGACCTACCACCCCCAGAAGAAGTTTTTAAAATTCTACCAAACTATCATTCTTTCAAATACGGTTTAATCCAAGGGGACGAGAATTTAAGAAGGGGTGTTTCAAAACAATATCCCAATGCTAATCAAAAAAATATTGTTATAACAAATGGAGCATCAGAAGCTTTAGATCTTACTTTAAGGGCATTAGGAAAACCAGGAGATAAAATTCTTTTACATTCTCCTTATTATTATTCATATCCACCTTTAGTTGAATTAAATCATCTTAAACCAGTTTTTACAGAGACTGTTGCAGGTAAGATTGACTTTGACGATTTTGAAAAAAAGATTCAAGGATGTAAAGCTGTTTTAATCAATTCACCATCAAATCCGACAGGTAGAATACAAGAAATCAATACTTTAAAAAAAATTGAAAAGCTTACTACAGATCTTAACATTACATTAATCTCAGACGAGGTTTACAAAGATCTTATGTATGAAAGAGAAAATTATTTACTATCTGGTCCACAAGTTGTAACAATAAATTCATTCTCAAAAACATTCTCGATGTGTGGTTACAGAGTAGGATATCTTTACTCTAATGATCCTGATTTCGTACAAAAAGTAATCGATTTCAAAACACATACATCAATGAATACGAACATCTTAGCACAAGAAATGGCTTACGAAGCAACCAAAGTTCCAAGAAAGTTTGTTACAGATCAACTTAAGATTTGGAAAGAAAGAAGAGACTTAATTTACAAAGGATTACAAGATTTAGGATTGGATCTTTGGAAACCAGAAGGAGCTTTCTATGTTTTTCCTAAGGTTCCAAAACCAAGAGAATTTGTTTGGAAACTATACACAAAATATAAAGCAATAACTTATCTTGGTGAATGGTTTGGCGCTCCAAAAAGAGTACGTTTTTCTTATGCATTAGATGCTGATAAGATTGAAGAAGGCCTTAAAAGAGTTGAAAAATGCCTAAAAGAGCTTTAACACCGAAGAACTTCAAATGTGATAGAAAGTGCGGTGAGTGTTGTAAAAAACTATCAGTTATTATCACAAAAAGGGAAACTAATAAACTAGAAAAACTGGGGTATTCTGATTTTGTTGAAGCTGATCTTGGTACTAAAGGTTTTGTTCTTAGAAGAAACTCTCGAGGATGTGTGTTCTTGAAAAAAGAGAGAAATAATTACATATGTAAAATTTATGATCATAGACCTAGAATATGTAAGATATACCCTTTTTTCGGCAATCCCACAACGTGCAAACCTTTAAAAAGACCTTATAATTTTCTAGGGTAATTGGAGGTATATAATGGCAGATTTTAAAATCGTTATAGCAGATCCAAAAGAAGGTAAAACTTTTCAGAAAGAAGTCAAAGGAGAACAAGGAGATATCTTTGTAGGTAAGAATATAGATGAAAAGATTCCAGGAGATTCTATAGACCTACCTGGCTATGAATTCCAAATCACAGGCGGTTCTGATAACTGCGGATTCCCTATGAGGCATGGTATTCTAGGTATTAGGAAGAAGATTACACTTTATGGTGGAACTGGTTATAAAGGTGGCTTACCTGGAGAAAGAAAAAGAAAAACTGTTTGTGGCCACAAAGTAAATGACGCTATAACCCAAATCAATTTGAAAGTTGTTAAGCAGGGCGAAAAGAAGCTATCAGAGATTTTTCAAAAGAAAGAAGAAGAAAAACCTGCAGCATGATACTCATAAATGATGTCAAGGAAAAAATCGGATTCAGAAAGTATACAACCTTCAATAAACATAGGTATGATTGGCCATGTTGACCACGGTAAAACTACACTTCTTGAGCGATTGTCAGGGAAATGGACTGACACACATTCTGAAGAGATAAAGCGTGGAATCACTATCAGATTAGGTTATGCTGACGTTATTTTCTATAAATGCAAAAAATGCAATAAATTTACAATTGAAAAAAAATGTTGCGAAACTGAAACGGAATTTGTTAGAAAAGTAAGTTTCGTTGATGCGCCCGGCCACGAATCTTTAATGGCAACCATGCTTTCAGGAGCTACAATAATGGATGGTGCTTTTTTACTTATTGCAGCAAATGAAGAATGTCCTCAACCTCAAACACGAGAACACTTAATGGCATTGGAAGTAATTGGTATCAAAAATGTTATTGTTATTCAAAATAAAATCGATTTAGTTAGTGAAGAAAGAGCACTGAAAAATTATGAACAAATTAAAAATTTCTTAAAAGATACAACATTTAAGGATGCTCCAATAATTCCACTTTCTGCTCAATTCAAACTAGGATTCAGCCCTCTTATTGACACTTTAGAGACCTATGTTCCAACACCTGATAGAGATTTGTCAAAAGACCCAATGTTTTTTGTTGCTCGAAGTTTTGACATCAACAAACCTGGAACAGAAATTGAAAGCTTATTAGGGGGAGTTCTTGGTGGTGCTATAAAGCAAGGTGCATTGAAGAACAATGACGAAATAGAAATCAGACCTGGTTTTGAATTTGAAGAAAAAAATCAAAAAGTAAGAAAACCGATTATCACTAAAATTACTTCTATTAAAACAGGAGGAAAAGAGGTTGAAGAAGCAACAGCTGGTGGTTCACTTGGATTATCAACGACATTAGATCCTTTTGTTGTTAAAAGCGATAAATTAACTGGATCAGTTGTTGGCCACAAAGGAAAACTCCCTCCAGTTTGGAATGATCTTAAACTTGAAGTTCATTTACTAAAAAGAGTTGTTGGTTTGAAAGAAGATTTGGTTGTTGATCCAATTAAAATGAACGAACCTTTAATGTTGAATGTAAATTCAGCAGCAACAGTCGGTGTAGTATCTGAAGTTAAAAAGAACTCTTTCAGATGCAAACTTAAAATCCCAGTCTGCGCAGAAAAAGACTCAAGAGTAACTATTTCTAGAAGAATAACCAATAGATTTAGATTAATTGGTTATGGGATTATACAATAGACGATTTAAGCCAATTTTTACATAAACCTTTTAAGGAAATTAACTACCCATATACTATGAAAAAAGTAATGGCTTTCGGAACATTCGACGTAATCCATCCAGGTCATATTTATTTTCTAAATCAAGCAAAAAAACTAGGAGATACTCTAGTAGTTTTAATCTCTAGAGATAAAACAATTGAATCAGTTAAAGGAAATCCACCACATTTTAATGAAGGAGAAAGAATGAAACATTTAGAGAAAACACTAATTCCAGATAAGGTTATTCTAGGAACAGAGCCACCAAGTTTAGAAAATTTAAAAAAAGAAAAACCAGACATTATTGCGTTGGGTTATGATCAAAAATTCATGACAGATAAATTAAAAGAACTAAAAATAGAAACTAAAAGGATAGATGCATTTAAAGAACACATCTACAAATCCTCGATCTTAAAAGGATCTAATGCCTAATCTGATTTATTGAGGTAACAATAGCCCATATCAACACAAACAACCAGATTAAAACTCCAACAGGAGCAAATACCCTTCCAAAAACTAGCGCTACAATAAGCACTATCAGTTGCATTAAACCTTTTTTTACTCCACCACCAATTATTGTACCCAAACCGGGTATCGGAACATTAACAATAAGTCCAATAACTGGAAGCACTTTACTTTTTTTTCTAACAACTGGTCTTTTAGCAACCTTCTTTGGAGCTGCGGCTTTTCTCTTTGGCTTTTTAGCTACCCTCTTTTTTTTCTTTGCCATACGTAACTACCCGATAGTCCCATATATAAATATTTGCATTTATTTTTATAACTTAATTTTATAGACTTCAAAGGCGTAAAAAAAATTCAACTCATATAGAAAACATTTTCCTTTTTTATTTCCTTATCCCCAGGAACTTCATCACCGTACCCAATAGCTATAGCGATTTCAATTTTATCAGTTGGATCAACTCCAAGTTTCTCTAGATTATCTGTCTCGTTAATAAACCGTGCTAATCCAATCGGACAAGTGTCCAACCCTAAAGATTTTGAGGCTAACATCATATTCTGTACGCACATTCCAACATCCATTCCAGCCCACCTATAATCTTTAGGCATAGCAATAAAAACAACAACAGGTGCACCATAAAAAAGAACGTCATCGAGACCTTTCTCTTCTTTCCTTTTGGTAAGATGAGGATAATCCTTCACAGCCAATTTTTCAATATCTAAAGAAATCGCTTTTATCATCTCTTTATCTGAAACAACAAAAAACTTCCACAACTGTCTATTCATAGCTGAAGGAGCATTCCTCCCAGCATCAATAATTTGATCAACAATCTCCTTATCAACAGCTTTGTCCTTATACTTTCTCACAGCCCTTCTTGAATAAATTGTTTTTATTGTTTCGTTCATTTTAAACGCCAGCGCCCGGATTTGAACCGGGAAATCCGTTAGGAAACAACCTTTCCAGGGTTGCGCAGTACCAGATTGTGCCACGCTGGCAATAAAACTAAAAAGGGTGATATTCGCTTTATAAATATTCTTATAGAATTATGCGGAAGCGGTTTCTGTTTTAACTTCTTCCTTAACTTCAACTTTCTTTTCTTCTTTGGGAGCTTCAACTTTTGGAACTCCAGTAGGTTTCTCTTCCACTTTCTTTGGAGCTTCAACCTTTGTTGCTTTCTCAACTTTAACTCTAGATTCAGTAGGTAAAACTTTCATAACCCTAATATCACATAATTTAAGAGGATACAGTTTTTTTAGCTGACCGAATAAACCTTCAAGTAACTTACGTGCTAAAAGCTGATCCACTAACCTATCATAAGTTATTTTTGATATATGGTTTGTACATTCTTGAACGCAAGTTTGCCTCATCTTGTTCAAAACAGAACCTTTAGCATTAGCCTTTGTGATTATTAGTGGTTTTATCCTTACTAAAACACCGTCAGAAGTTTTGCAAACAAAAGACAAATCAATTTTGTCTCTATTCCTTCTTACCAATCTTTTAACTGAGGAAGGAACCAAACTATAACCAACAATTGAAGTCTTCCCTTTATTGCCTTCAACTCTATCAACCTTAAAAGAAATAATTGTATTTTGTTTCTTCATATCATTGGTAAGTGTCATCAAATTTGTTTTCATTGTCTTGCCAATCATATCGTTAGGATCATATACTATTGTTTCACCAAGTGGTTGCTCATTAAATTGCTTAGTTGAAACTACTTGGTACCATAATTTCTTTCTTACCTTTGAACTTCTTTGTTCTGCCATTGTTCAAAAAGAAAAAGGGTCTGTTTATAAAGGTTTCTCCTATATGTCGAGATCAGTTACCTCGAGAGCATGCTCCTCTATAAACTTTTTACGAGGTTCTACCTGATCACCCATTAGAAGGGTAAATATTTCATCAGCTTTTACAGCATCTTCGATAGTTACTTGTTTGAGCGATCTAACAGAAGGATCCATTGTTGTATTCCAAAGTTGATCAGGATTCATTTCACCTAGACCTTTATATCTCTGAATTGAAACTTCTGTACCCAATTCCTTTAATATCTCCTCTTTCTCAGCTTCAGTCTGAGCATATCTAATTGCCCTACCTTTTGTTATTTTATAAAGAGGAGGCATTGCTATATACAAATAACCACCCTCAATTACACTTTTCATAAATCTGTAAAAGAATGTCAATAACAATGTAGTAATATGATTTCCATCAGTATCTGCATCACATGTCAAAATGATCTTATGATATCTTATTTTTGAAATATCTGCCTCGTCACCAATCCCACAACCTAAAGCAGTTATCATAGTATTGATCTCCTCATTCTCAAAAACCTTTGTCATTCGAGCTTTCTCAACATTTAATATCTTACCTCGAAGAGGTAGAACAGCCTGAAACTCCTTACTCCTGCCCATCTTACACGATCCACCTGCACTATCTCCCTCAACCAGATAAATCTCAGCTTTAGCAGGATCTCTAACAGAACAATCAGAAAGCTTTCCTGGTAAAACACCAGTGCTTAAAGCAGTCTTCCTTCTTGTTAACTCTCGAGCTTTTCTAGCAGCTTCTCGAGCTTTTGCAGCATTGACAGATTTCTCCACAATTGATCTTCCAATTGCAGGATTCTCTTCAAAAAACTGAGAAAGTGTAGACGATACTATTGAATCAACTATTCCTTTAACTTCTGAATTTCCCAATTTTGTTTTTGTTTGACCCTCAAACTGAGGTTCCACAATCTTTATTGACAATACAGCAGTTAAACCTTCTCGAACATCATCACTTGTTAATTTAAATTCCTTTAATTTCAACCTATCTGCATAATTATTCAATGTACGAGTTAACGCAGTTTTAAATCCAGATAAGTGGGTGCCACCTTCTACAGTATTGATATTATTTGCATAAGAAAAAATATTCTCCTGAAATCCATCATTATACTGAATTGCAATTTCAACAGTAATACCTTCCTTCTCTTTAAAGAAATATATTGGTTTGTGAACAGGATTCTTATTTCTATTTAAGTACTCAACAAACTCTATAACTCCACCCTCATAGTTAAAATCATCTTCTTTCCCAGTCCTTTCATCCTTCAAAAGTATCTTCACACCCTTATTCAAAAAAGCTAATTCACGAAACCTTGAACTCAGAGTGTCATAATGAAAGACAGTATCAGAAAAAATTTCATCGTCGGGTAGAAATTTTATTGCAGTACCAGTACCTTCAGCGGCTCCTAAATCTTTTAGTTCTCCTAAGGGTTCCCCCCTTGAGTATTCTTGTTTATACAGTTTATTACTTCTTCTAACCTCAACTATGAGTGATTTAGACAAAGCATTAGTACAAGAGATTCCTACTCCATGTAATCCTCCAGAAACCTTGTAGATCTTCTTATCAAATTTTCCCCCTGCATGCAGCTTGGTCATAACTACTTGAAGTGCAGGCATGTTAAACTTAGGGTGCATATCTACAGGAATACCTCTACCATTATCTTTAATGGTGATAAATCCATCCTTGTGTATATTAATCTCAATCTGTGTACAAAAGCCAGCAAGTGCTTCATCAATACTATTGTCGACGGCTTCCTCTACAATGTGGTGCAATCCTTTCAATCCAGTGCTACCAATATACATCGCAGGTCTTTTTCTTACAGCAGATAACCCACCAAGAACTTGGATATCACTCGCTTCATAACTGCCATCTGTCATTTTAGTCTCCTCATTAAATCTCCATTTTTATCGACGATATTCGGTAGAACATTTTAAGTATTTCCCGAGTAATTATCCAAATAACGCGTATATATAAATCTTTTGCAAAATTAAATAGCCCAACCTACGAAATAATCAAGAATTCTTTTTATTTTTCATGAAATTCTTCCATGTGGTCGTTAAAGTTAAATCTGTCAAAAAAATCTTCAAAATCGTCGTCATTAAATACAATTGAGTCCATAATCCACCTCCTTACGTTATATATTATAGTAAAGTTTAAATATATATACCTTTACTATATAACATATATAGGGTATAGAGAAAGTCATTTAACATATAAGTGGGGTGGATAAAATGGATTCAAGAAAATTAATGGAGTTTGGAAAATCTTCTTACATAATCTCATTACCAAAGAATTGGATTAGGAGTAATAAATTAAAAAAAGGAGACTCTCTCCACCTAAAAGAAAGTGCAGGTGATATAATTCTATCATTATCAAACGAGGAAAAAGAACTTCCTCAAAAAAAGATTATAATTGATACTAAAGACAAGTCGATAGGATGGATAAAAGCTGAAGTTGTTGGATCATATTTAAATTGCTATGATCTAATTGAAATTAGATTCAACGGATTAGAAACAAGATTACCCCAAATTAAGGAAATTATTCGTAATCTTTCAGGATTAGAGATTATGGAACAAACTTCTTCTAAGATGGCTGCAAAGGACATACTTAATCCAAAAGAGGTTGATATAAACTCCATTATTAGAAGAATGGATGTTATTCTAAGATCAATGATAGATGACGGAATTTCTTGTTTTTCTGAAACAAATAGAGAAAAAATGGAAACGCTTGAGATTAATATAAGACAGAGGGATGAGGACATTAATAGGCTTTATTTCCTTTCTCACAGGGTAATTAAAAACGCTCTAAAAAATCCATCTTTCGGAAGAGCACTAGGTATGGATCCATGGCAGCTATATTCATCTGCATTAATAATCTTAAGATTGGAAAAGATAGGTGATAGACAAAAGAGGATAGCTACATTATGTTTAAATTCAAAACAATCCAAGAAATGGAAAAATGATGTATCATTAATTTACCAAGATATGCGCGATAAATATCTTGATGTTATGAAGTCATATTATACAAACAACCTTGCAATAGCATTCGAAGTAGAAACTTCAAATAAAAATAGAATTAATAACTGTAACGAATTATTAAAAAAGTCAGATAGTGCAGATAGCGCAAGAATTATTGAAAACTTAAGCGCAATGACAACCTCGATAAAATATATCTCAAGAGATGTTATTGGAACTCAGGATTAAAATTTTTTATTCCAGAAATTACATATATCAATAGTTTTCTTAGTTGCAATTCCAGTATACTTACGAGGATCTTTTAGTAGTTCAATTTGTTGTTTAGTGAATTTCCTTAAATATTCTTTAGAACTTACATCCTTCTTCATAATTTCCATCATGCTTTTATTTTCTTTTTTTACTGCGAGTGTCAAATTTCTTACATATTCGTGTGCATCTGGATGATTGTGAGCTGCTAGTAGAATGTATAATGGCTCAGCTATTATTAGGTCCTTATTTGTGTTAAAATTTCTCTCCATGTTTTTCTGATCCACACTTAATTTTGATAAGACCCTATTCATTCTTTTAACAGATAAAGTAAAAGCAGTAAGTATTTCAGGAACAAATCTGGATGATGCAGAATTCGTTAAATCTCTTTGATGTTCTGATATTTGATCCATATAAACAGTCATTATCCTTGGCATAAACTCCTTCCACATACTTTTAACATTCTCAAAGTTTATTGGATTTCTTTTCTGAGGCATTGTTGAACTACCAACTTGCTTTGCTCCAAACTCTTCTCCAACTTCTCCTATCTCTGATCTTTGGAGATGCCTCATATCATCTGCTAAATTTGCGATAATTCCATATGCATTAATCACAGCATGAACAAAGTCACTCATATATTCAGCTTCAACAACCTGAGTCGATATGGGGGAAGGCTTTATACCCAAATTCGATAAAACATCTCTTTCAAATTTTACAGGATCCTTAAAAAATATCGAAGAAGCATTGTACGAGCCAACAGCCCCTGCAATTTTCCCTCTAAGCTCATTTCCAGTTTTTTTAACTTTAAGTATAGCATGTCCAAATCTACTAACGTATTGAGCAATCGCAAATCCAAATGTTATTGGTTCTGCATGTTGACCATGTGTTCTTCCAATCTGTAACGTATTTTTCTCTCTCAATGCCAAAGAAATCATTGTTTTCTCTAATTGAACCATGTGAGGCACCATAACTTTATTTGTAAAATCCTTAAAACGAGCAGCGTCAGCACTACAAATAACATCATGAGAGGTAGTAGTAAAATGAACATAGGGTTTTGCCTTGTCACTAACCCGCTTTCTAATAGAGTTTGCTAATGCTCTAATATTATGCTTAATCCTATCTTCTTCTTGATAAACTTCCTGAGCAGTTACATTTAAACATGCCTTGGAAACCTCCTTAGCAACTTGTTCAGAGCAAATTTTCCTTTTAGCTAATGCCCTTGTTAACGAATCTTCAACTTTCAATGCGTATCGAATAAATCCATTCTCAGAAAGATATGGTGAAAACTCAGATAAATTTCTATTATTCCGACCATAGTATCTAAAATCAAGAGGACTTATCCCGTCATATAAATTCAAATATGCATTAGGTTCATTTTTTTCATTAATCATATTAAGAATTTCCTGCACTTTACCACTATCATGATTCAAACGAATTACTTTCTTATTCCCAATCTTTTCTTCTTTTACAATCCCCCCTCTTAAAAAAAGATGAATTGTCTTTGTGACATGAGCAGCACTACAATCCGCCCTTTTAGCAATTTCCCTAACATGGAATCCTTCATTACCTAACAATTTCAATATTTCAATATTTTTCTTAGTAAATATTTCTGAAACTTCCATAGAGCTAAATAAATGTTAATTATTTATAAACTTTTCGGTAATAATTAGAAAAAACGTTAACTTTTACTTACTGATTTAATTATTGTATCGTGAAGAAATCTATTTGAAGCAATAATTCTAGTCGACTTTGTACTCCATGGTTCACCATTATGATCAGTTACTTTGCCACCTGCTTCCTCAATTATCAAACCCGCTGCTGCAATATCCCACGCTTTAATATTATAAGCTACCTTCCCTTGTACATACCCTTTTGCAATATAACACATATCCAAAGCACAAGAACCTTTTGTTCTAATATAAAATCCCTTTTTTGCCAATGCTCTTAATCCTTTTAATTTCTTATCCGTCATAAAATGCAATGAAGCATCAAATAAAATTAGTGGTTGCGGATATTGTTTTCCCTTATTCACATGAATCTTTTTCCCATTAAAGTAAGCACCTTTTCCTTTCTCTGCCGTAAATAATTCTTTGATAACAGGATTATACACGATACCTAGAATTACACCCCCCTCATGGGCTAATGCAATGGAAACACAAAAATGAGGTAATCCATAGATATAGTTATCAGTTCCATCAATAGGATCAATTATCCACTCATATTTTGATTTTGATTTTTTATGATACTTTTCTTCTGCGATGATATCATGATCAGGATATTTTTTACTGATCACACTAATAATTCGTTTTTGACTCTTAAAATCTACTTCAGTAACATTCTGGTCGACACTTTTTGATTTGTAACTCTTCTCCTTCCGAAATTCCTTCATAATAAGTTGACCAGCTTCTTTAGCAGCTCTAATTCCAACGTTCTTATAACTCATATAAACTCCTTAAGATTGTTTTTAATCCTCTCGGTAACATTTGAATTATCGGCTAAAAATTCTTTACCTGTAATCTTTTCAAAAGCAGTTATGTACCTTTTCGCAGCTTCAACTTTTACTTCATCTGGAATTGGGGGAATTTCCCCATCACCAATAAATCCTTGGTCTGCTAAAAACTTCCTTACATACTCTTTGTCTAATTTCTGCTGCTCCTCTCCCTTTGAAAACAATTCATCATAGGACTCTTTTACCCAAAAACGTGACGAATCTGGTGTATGCATCTCATCAATAACCATAACCCCTTCCGCATCTTTTCCGAATTCATATTTTGTATCGACTAATATCAATCCTTGCTTAGCTACTTGTTTTTGCCCATATTCAAACAATTTGTAAGTAGCTTCTTCCATTTTTTCATAATCTTCCTTACTTACGAGACCCCGAGATAAAATTTCCTCTTTAGAAATTGATTCATCATGACCACCATGTGCAGCCTTTGTTGTAGGTGTAATTATTGGCTCGTCAAGTTTTTGATCTTTTTTCAATCCTTCAGGTAAATCAATCCCACAGAATTTACGAGCGCCATTACTGTAGTTGTACCAAATTGAAGTTTTTGTTACACCGGTAATGTAGCCCCGTATTACCATCTCTACTTCAAACGGTTTTGCATCTTTAACAACCATCACATTAGGATCTGGAACCTGTAACATATGATTTCGACATATATCTTTTGTATTATTAAACCAAAATTCTGATATTTGATTTAGAACTTGCCCTTTGAAAGGAATTGTTGTTAATACTCTATCAAATGCAGATATTCTATCAGTAGTGATTATCAATCTTTTTTCACCGAGTAAAAAATTATCTCTAACTTTGCCCTCATATTTTTCCCCTTTTCCAAGATCAAAAGACTCTAAAGTATTTCCAATTTGTTTTTTTATAATCTCTTCATCAATCATTTTTTCACCCTCTCTTTTTCGTCAGCCTTTTTTAATTTTTCAGCTTTCGATGCTCTATAATCTAACAATGCTTTGGTATACTTACCGTTTTTATTCAAAACCTTTACTGCAGACAAAGCAGCATTTTCAGCTCTGTTCGTGCCAACCCACAAACCATAATTACATCGTTTTAATAGGTTAACTGCAGCCTCAGCAACATCATCATCTTCTATGAGAATTGGACAATAGATAACTAACTCATCCCCATCTTTAACATCTTCATCAAGAGAAATAAATTTTACATTTACAAAATCCATGT
>JBHPEA010000006.1:0-51523 GCA_042577505.1 Nanobdellota archaeon | reverse complement strand
ATAAAACATTTAAACATCAACAGTTATCTTCTTCTCTTTAACGTCAACATTCTTAATCAATTTATGTCCTTTCAATTTAGTTTTAATTTCCTGCCAGGAATGTTCTTTCTCAATTTTATTCAAATCTTTCAACAAAGAATCAATAACTTGATAATTCTCAAATATCTTTTCACCTTTCTCCCTATTCTCAACTTCAGCCTTTTTCATCTCTTCCAGTTTCTTTTCTTGAGCATCAATAATCCTTTGCAATCTTTTAATCTCCAATTCCTTCGAAGTTGGTTTCTTTTCCAATAAAAATTTTGAAATTCCAGAATCTAAAGCACTTGAAAAAGTACCAAAATCTTCTTTATCCAATCCCTTATAAACTTCCATCTCAATTGGGAGTATATCCTTAAGCTTACCTTCTTTTGTAATGATATTGGGTTTCAGCTTAGACTTAAGCAAAGTAAATAATTCTTCAACAATCTTATGCTGTTCTTTAAGAGAAAGGTCATTTGGTTTCCTTTTCTTATCAAATCCTACTCTAAGACAAAGTTCTTCTGAAAACACACCACCTAATCCTAAATCTACTGCCAAAAACGTAGCAAGACTATCCTTCTCAGTAGAAGTTATAGCTTTCTTCATCTCATCAATATGTAATGAAAATACATTAATTTCTCTCTTAGGATAAGTATACGTTTCTTTAGGTCTTATAGTCCTATCTTTGAATTTATGATAATCCACAGCAGTTAAAATAACATCATTTGAATCAGTAAGCAAGATATTCCCACGACCAAATAATTCAACAATCAAATTTTTCTTCCCTTCTTTCTTCTCAAAAACAATTTTAACAATCCTCTCAGACTCTAATTGAATTATCTCCCTTATACGAGCATTAGATAGCTGTTTCCTAAGATAAGTACAAAATCCAGTAGGTTCAACAGCACTCTCCCGAGATTCAGAAATATACATATACTTACCTGCAACAATTCTAAGAATCTTTTTACCTATATTTGGAAGGTGTAATGTAAAAATAACTTCTTCTTTTTTAGGATTATATATTTTTTCAACTTTACCATCTACTAAACCCTGCAATTCCTTTACTAAAAAATACAGCTCAACACCTGAAATTTGTGCTTTCATATCTTAGAAGTTTATTTTTTGTTATATAAAGATATCTTTTGAAGTAACAACTTAAGCTCTTTAGAAGAAGAAGTATCAACAACCTCGATCTTATGTCTTTTTTCTTTAGCCTCTTCGTAACATATTTGAAAAATCTCCGCTTCAATGTTTTCATTAATTTTCAATACTGGATATTTTCTGCCCTTCAGCCTTTTCTTCAACTCTTTAATATCACAAATAGTAACAATACACATACCCACAAATCTTTTTGGTAAAAAATGAGACATATGAGAATCAATAACCATTTTCTCATCAGATTCTTTAATCAACTTTATCAATTCTTTATTCAACTTCTTAACATCAACAATTTTTGTCTTCCTCTTCTTGTCCACTCCCTCAGATAATTTCTTATCCTTAACCACCTTATTCACGTCAATATGCTTAAAACCAAATTTCTTAGAAATCAGCTTAGCCAAAGTCGATTTACCAGTACCTGGTGTTCCCGTAATAATTATGGCTTTCATACTAAATAGTTAAATCTACTTCAGATTCTACTTTCAAATCTCCTTTTTCCAGAGTAAACTTAACTGAATAATCTCCCCTCTCTGAATAAGTATGACTTGCTTGAAATAATTCTTGAATGTCCCCTTCATACTCCCCGCAGGTCGGTTCAAATACCTGAGTTTCACCATCTCCAAAATCCCAAGTAACAGTTGCACAATGTAATTTCTCCTTCAAAGATTGATAATTATAGAGTAAGGTTCTAAAACTAACTTTTAATGAATCATCCTCTGATCTTTTTTGAATAAGAAACACAGGTCCCTTACGAGGATCTTCTAAACAACCCTCATACCAATATGGTGCTTCTTGAGGACATTTACATTGAGGTAAACAAATTTGAACACACAGTCTCTCTTCTAAAAGATTTTCCCCTAATTTTATTGGGCCACAACCCGGACCACAATCTGTCCAAGTTCCACCCGATACAGAACAATGCAACATCTCAGCATTTTCTGCATTCCTACATTTATCATCTGATTGGATACATACCTGAGCTAAACTCCTTTCTGTTTCATCTTCACAATTACCACAATCTTTAGGATCCTCAAAACTACAAACATAATCACAACCGCAAGGCCTTGCCTTACATTCCCTTTCTGTAGGTTCCAAATCTTCCTCACAAGAAACAAAAGTAAGTAACACTACAATTAAAACAACTAGAATATACTTATATTTTGAGCAACAAATCAAGTTCTCCATTTTTTACCTCATCCATTACCTCAAACTTGCAAATCCAATCGAGCTCTTCTCCTTCAGGAACGCCTATAGCCAATATGTTTAAAGTATTATAATCATGCTCAACGACCAAACCTCTTGATATTGCATAACCCTTAACATTATCCTTACTAACATTATGTTCTAAGGTCAATAAGATTGTACCTGGATTATATTCTCCTCTTTCCATCAGTTTCTTTAAAGGTTGGTCACTTAACTTTTCTTGAACACAAACAGACTGTTGCTCACTACAGCCAACAATAAATAACATCAAAACGACAAACAATATCCATTTCATAATGAATACAAATAAGGATTCCTTTAAATTTATTTTTGTTTTCTTAACCAATCAATGAAGATATACAGTACTAATCCAAATAAAGCTCCAACACCAAACCAAATAGCGATTTGCATTGGTTCCAAACCAACAACAATGTTATTCACTATAACATCTTGCGTCCCATTAACTACTTCTGTAGCATTAGCAACAACTTGGTCCATTGCTTCTTCTGCTCCTGATCCAACAACTGATTTTGATGTTTCCACAGCGCCCTCGATTCCAGCTCTTACTGCTTGAGGGGCTTCTGCAGCAGTATCCTGCAAAGCTTCAGTTGTCTTCTCTCTTGACACTTCAGATAGTGTACTTGTGAATGTTCCTTTTGTTGTAATTTTCAAAAAGAACTGAATAACAAGAGCAACAACTCCAATTATGAGGACAGCAGGTAAAATAGATTTCAATTTCTCTTTAATTCCAAACGTGGTCTTAGGTGCAATAATTATATACTTATTTGCAAGCTTGTAATGCATAATTTCCTTCCCTTTCTCACTATAGTGGAATTCGTCACAAACAACCAAACCACCATCAACTAATGCCTGTAAATTATAATGCACTGTGGAAAGGGGTAAATGTAAAATTTTAGCCAATTCTGACTCAGTTGCTTCATCTTCAGCTAGATAATCCAGTATTTGCCTAGATGTATCATTAGAAAGAACTTGTGCCAGTTTCTTAGACTGTGTGTCTTTTAAAGACAACATAAGGAATTTCTCTTTAACCATATATAAACGATACTTTACCCTTTTTAAATAGTTTATTATAGATTCAACCCAAATTGAAGTTATTGGAAATTTATATAAATTCCAACCACCTTCTTACATCCATGGGCTGCGATATGTGTGGCAAGGATACTGAACTCTATAGGGCCATTATTGAAGGTACAGAAATGGACGTTTGTCAAGGTTGTTCTGTTTATGGTAAGGTTATTAGGAAACCAATTCCAATTCAAAAGAATAGGTCATACAAAAAGATCGAAGTTCCCAAAGAAAAAGAAATCGTCCAGGTAATAGATGATGACTACCCAAATCTAATAAGAAAAGGTAGAGAAAAATTAAACCTAACTCAAAAAGACTTTGCAATCAAGTTAAATGAAAAAGAGGCAATCATCCATAAAATTGAAACTGGGACATTCAGATTGAGTATACCCTTAGCTCAGAAATTTGAAAGATTCTTAAGAATAAAACTAGTAAAGAATGAAGAAGTCTCTGAAGAAAAATTAGAAAAAACAAAATCAGGCGCATTTACTTTAGGAGATTTCATTAAGATAAAAAAGAAATAAGTTTTATATACTCCAATTCTAAAGAACCATCAATGGCAGATCCAAAGCTTGACAAATATTTTCAAAAAAGTGTTCAATCCCTAAAGAAGAAAGGCTATCAAGAACCAGAAATCTTAGAATCATTTCAAAACTCCCTATCTCCTTCCGTCTTAATCAATCCCATTTTCTTAGTTATTGTATACATATGGGCATTAATTGGTGGAGTAATAGGTGTAGGTGTGGTAATCTGGTGGAGTATGTTTGTTAATTCTTGGATTTTAGTATATTTAGTGGGATTTGTCGTACTATCAGGAATCGCTTTATTTACAATCCACGGTTTCAGCCATTATAATATCAAAAAGAAAATCCTTTTCATATTAATGGGGACGCTAAGTATTTTATTAGTCGTTAGTGGTTTATTCCTTCACAACTTTGTAAGTGAAGATATAGTTAAAACCTCTGCCCAGCTAGAATCCTTTGGAAATGAGGCTTCTAACATTGGAGGTGTTGCAACATTATTTGCAGAACCAATATCGTTATTAGGCCTAGCATTATTAATAATAATCTCCTACAACATATTCACACTAATCATGGTTGTTAGGAAAGAATATTAGACATACTGTTTTTCTTATTATAATAATAATGCCTATCGCAGATAAGCTTTTAAATTATAAAAAAATGAGAAGGGTATGAAACGTTTCTTTGGAGTGAAACTTATTTTTGTTTTATTTTTAGTTAGTTTTATGTTAATGTCCTGTGATCCAAGAAACCAACTGGTCACAATAGAATCTGATCCCAGTGATGCCATTGTATGGGTCGATGATATGCCCTTAATGGAAACTACCCCCGTAACAGTTGAACTTCCACAAGGAAGACACGAGATAGTCATTGAGAAAAAGAATTATACAACAAAGTATCTATCATTAGATGTTTCTACGGTGCCCATAGTTGAGAGCGTAGTTTTAGGACAATATGTAACTTTTGAATCTGAACCAGAAGGTGCTAGTGTTTGGATTGCTGATTTGGGAAATTTCATGGGCGTTACTCCATTAACTATAGTTTTACCGGAAGGAAGCACTACTGTTAGTTTATCTCTTGAAGGTTATGAACCCCATTGGTTGACAGTTGAAGTTTCTAATTCTGCACTAGAAAAAAATGTGGTATTGAAAAAACCCTGTGTTGACAATGATGGGGATGGATATGGTATTTATCAGGGAGGGGATTGTCCTAATGGTCCTGAGAGGGACTGCGGTGATTGGGATTCACAAATTTACCCAGGTTCTGTAGAAATCTGTGAGGATGAGTTTGATAATGATTGTAATGGAATGATAGATGAGGGTTGTATTTGTAATTGGTTTGTTGATAAAGATAGGGATGGATATGCAAGGGAAGGTGATGAATACTGTCCTGGGGGTCCAGAAAAAGATTGTGATGATAATTCCCCTGCAATTAATCCGGGCGCATTGGAATATTGTGGTGATTATAGAGATAATGACTGTGATGGATATATGGATGAACAAGATTGTGTAGAACCAAATTGCGAAGATCTAGATCACGATGGATATGGAAATCCTGGAGATATAAGTTGTAGGGTAGGTATAAAAACAGATTGTGATGACAGAACAAATATGATTAATCCAGGTAGGAAAGAGAAATGTGGTGATGGACGAGATAATGATTGTGATGGATTCATAGATGTAATGTGTCATTGTTTTGATGAAGATGGTGATAGATGGGGTCAGTATGGTGGAGACAGTTGTCTTAATTGGGGAGAAGATTGTTGGGATTGGGATTCTCACTTTAATCCTGGAGCGTCAGAAATATGTGGGGATGAAGTTGATAATGATTGTGATGGTGAAATTGATGAGGGTTGTCCTTGTAATTTAAATGTGGATTCTGATCGAGATGGGTATGGGAATCCTGGAGATTCAGAATGCCCTAATGGGGGTGAAACTGATTGCAACGATGAAGATGATAGAATTTATCCGGGTGCACCCGAAGCTTGTGGCTTAGATTTTAATTGTGATGGAAATTTCCAAACTTGTCCAGAAATTCAAAATATTGCAGCTAATATTTCTCAAAAATTTCCGCTTTGTTTAGATGCTCCATTTTCAATAGTACCTTTTGGTGATCAGGGTCGATTATATATTTCTTGTGCTTGGACTTACATGTGCCCAATTGCTCCTGATTTTTTAACAAATCCAAATGCACTTGATCCAAATTCTTGCACTTTTTCTACAGGCGGTGATGTATTTGTTGATGAATATGGAAATCATTGTGTTTGGCCAATAGATTATACTTTAGAGAATTCATGGATATGTCCCAATGAAGATATTGAGGGTAATAGTCCGGAAGGATATTACAAAAGAAATTATCAGGGGATTACTAGTGTCGAACACGTTTGGCGAGATGGAAAATTAAAAGTCATAACTATAAATCATGGAGAAAACAAAAACACATGGGAAAATAATCAAACGTTCTGTGTTCAAAATACTGTTGATACAATTCGTTTATGTAATGATTGTGTTATAAGTGATGAACACGAATGCACATATAATGGATTTGTTACTATGAATTGGGTAGAAGCTGCTGATGTGAATGGATGGGGGGCAACTGGATTTAATGAGGTGGGACCAATTATCTGGCCATCTGCAGGTTATGGTAGACCTAATGAACCAGAAACGAGGAGAGGTGCTATTAATCCAACCTCTATAATCATTAATGATTCTCTTTATGTGTTCTATATTGACTACAGTGATGGACCATTTTGGGAGGGTAAAGGAAGTGGGTTGAAAGTTGCGAGAGCATGGATTAATGAATCAGGAATACCACAAGAATTTCACTCATACAAAGGAGGCACATGGGATCAAACCTCACTTCCAGAAAATTTCAATATTGACAATCCTGATTTTTTAACAGAAGGACCGCAATCTTTTACATTTGCAAGATATCCGTATTTAAGTTCCTGGGATTATACTGGCGAAGATGATCAATATAGTGTAGTCTTCCTAGAACCTAGGAGTTTTGGTTTTTCAACAGCTAAGATAAGAGGTACAAATTATTATCTTGGCGTCGATCAAGTAAAAGTTTATTCTGACCAGGTTTGGGGAACAGTAATTTCCCTTTCAATTTGGGAGGACTTTCCTTATCCTAGAAGAGGAAAAATCATAGCCGTTCCAAACACATTCAGACCAGGAGATGATCTGAATTATTATACTAAGGCAGTCAACAAAGAGTTAACATCTGACAAAGAAATTGATCTTTCTGATTTTTACATAATGAGTATATGTGATGTAGAAACTAATGATCGAAAGCTATGTTACATCCCAGTGCAATTAGATTTGAGTATTTTTGGTATTTGATCTAGAATACTAAATATTAAAAGCAAATTCTGATTATTCTAAATTATGAAGGGGTTTTTGTATAAGTATGGAATATATATCGTTCTACTCATATTTGCTATCCTTACCACAGCATTTTCTTCAAACCTAGTCTGGTGGGATAGTGCTGTTTACATCAGCATGGGTAAGTACATATGGTCCTTAGGTGACTTAGGACTTTGGGAACCTGCCCGTCCTGTTTTCTGGCCTTTACTTTTAGGATTCTTTTGGAAAATCGGTCTAGAAGTTATCCCATTAGCATCATACATTGGTTCATTATTGAGCATATTCTCAATTTACCTTATCTACCTAATCATAAAAGACTACAAAGATACCCAAACAGCACTCATCTTCTCTTTCATATTTTCACTTAGCATTCCATTATTAAATTATTCAAGCAAAATTCTTGTAGATATCCCTGCAATGTTTTTCTCATTACTTTCGATATACTTTATTTTCAAAGAAAAACATTATTTTTGGGTGGGCATCTTTATTGGATTAGCAAGTCTTACGAAGTTTGTTTACCTATTATTTATCCCTTTAATTTTCATCCTTTTACCATTCCGAAAAAAACCCTTAGTAGAATATGCTCTAGGATTATTCATAATCTTATTCCCTTACTTCTTCATTATGTTTCTGATTTACAAAAATCCATTCCAAAGTTTAATTCTAGGAAAAGAATTAATAGCTACAGTAACAGGAAATGAATTCTGTACAAACTCCTTTACTTTTTACATAAAAACTCTCTTAAAAGAATTGCCAGTCTTAATGCTTTCATTAATCCCTTTCTACATGATCTACAAAAAGAGAGAATGGAGGATCGTACTCCTTACCCTCTTAGCTTTTGTTCCTTTAATTTACCATACATTTTTTCTAAACTGTAAGGATATCAGATACGCATTTATCTTTCTACCCTACTTACTCATATTATCTGCAATCGGATTCGCCTTTTTATATAAAAAAATGAAAATCTTGCTAATAATCTTAATAATTGTACAAATCCTAAATTCGAGTATTCTCATTTATGATTTTGAAAAAGAACCTGGGTTTTCAACCAATCACAAAGAATTCTACACCTACGACATAAAAGGAGGAATATTATCCACAAATCCCTATATCTCTTTATATAATGACATAAAAGTTAATAATCTAATGTATTATCCCATTTTTAACTCTAAAAAAATAGCAGAAATAGAAAAAGAACTGGACCGTGCTAACGATATATTTATAGATACATGCGATATACCATGTCCTAGTCAAGAAAATGATTGTGAAGAAAAAAAGACAGCCCTATTAAAAAAGATATCAGATAATTACAATATAATCTTTGAAAAAATTGAAGGTAATTGCGAATTAAAGATTTACAAAAAGCAGTGATACAATGAAAATTATAAATAAACTAAACTATTGGTTAAACTCTAGCAAATTTAAACCAGTTGCAAGATATTTTAAAGAAAAAAACAACATTAGACATCTAAATTCTAGATACAATTTCTATAAAAAATTTTTAGAAAAAGATGACTTAGTGTTTGATATTGGGGCTAATATTGGCAATAGAACAGAGATTTTCTTAAAACTAGGATGTAGAGTTATTGCAATAGAACCTCAGGAAGAATGTATTTTACAAATGAAAGATAAATTCAAAAACAATCCAAACGTAATTCTTGTCAATAAAGCAGTGGACAAGGTTGTTCATGAGAAAGAAATCTTACTCTGCAATGTAAATTCTGTTTCATCTATGTCTAAAGAATGGATATCTAAAGTAAAAGAGGGAAGATACAAGGGATTTAAATGGAAAGAATCAAGAAATGTTCCCACAACAACTCTTAATGAATGTATCCGAGATTATGGTTTACCAAAATTTTGCAAAATTGATGTAGAGGGTTACGAAAAAAATGCCCTAAATGGTTTATCCAGACCAATCAAATACATATCACTTGAATTCAATCCCGAATTACTAGAAAACTCTTTAGAAATCATATCTTACCTCTCCTCATTAGGATACGTTCTTTTTAATTTTTCAAAAAAAGAGAGTATGAAGTTATCTTTCGATGACTGGGTTGATGATAATAAGATTAGATCCCACTTAGAGAACATTGGTACTTGGGGCGACATCTATGCCAAATTCTAGAATTCTAATGATTCTGGGTTATTACTTTCCCTACATTAGCGGCATAAGTGAGTATGTAAAAAGATTATCTGAAGAATTAGTAAAAAGAGGGCATAAAGTAACGGTCCTTACTTCAAATCACTCTGATAAACTACCAAATAAAGAACTTATCAGTGGTGTTGAAGTTATTAGATGTAATCCTTTGCTAAAAGTATCCAAAGGCCTAATAATGCCTTCCTTCATCTCAAAAGGAAAAAAACTATCAAAAAAATATGATATAGTCAATATTCATCTACCTTTATTTGAAGCTGCTTTTTTTAAGAAACTAAATAACTCAATCATCACCTATCACTGCGACCTAAAGTTAAATAACAAAATAATTGAAAGACTTTATTATTTATCTGCAAAAAACGCAATAAAGAACTCAAAGAAGATCATAACATACACTGAAGATTATGCGTCCCATTCCAGACTCTTAAAAAAACGATTAAAAAAATGTATTTACACCTACCCTCCTATAGACCACAACCATTTCAAATATAAAAAGAGTAATTTCAAAAGAAACTACAACATTGAAGGTCCTGTAATTGGCTTCGCAGGAAGATTAGTCTATGAAAAAGGTCTCCCTTTTCTACTAAAATCAATTCCCAAGATAAAACAAAGATATCCTGATGCAAAATTCGTACTAGCTGGAGAATATAAAAACGTTGCTGGGGGCAGTGTCATCAAAAAATTAGACTTAAAAAATAAAGATATCATACTACTTGGAAACGTCAAATATGACAAACTTCCTGAATTCTACTCTTCATGCGATATTCTTGTCTTACCTAGTATCGATCCACTGGAAGCATTTGGAATAGTCCAAATTGAAGCAATGTTGTGTGGTACCCCAGTCATTGCCACAGATCTACCTGGTGTGAGGATGCCCATCCTTAAAACAGGTATGGGAAAGATTGTTAAAAGGAAGAATCCGGACGATATTGCCCAAGCGGTCATTTCTATACTAGGGAATAAAAAAGGTTATATAAGGAAACGCAGTGACATCATTAGAGAATTCAATATAGAGAAAACGGTTGATTTTTATGAGCAGATATTTCAAGGAAAAAATCTCTAACTTTGTTTCAATTTGTAGACCCGAACAATACTACAAAAATTTAGTAATTTTCTTAGCAATATTTTTTTCCGGCAACATATTCAATTTCGATTTGATATTTCTGACATTAATGGGTTTTTTTGCCTTAAGTTTGATGTCTTCCGTAAATTATATACTAAATGATATTTATGATAGAAAAAGGGATCTTTTTAGTAAAGATAAGCTATCCAAACCAATAGCTAGTGGAAAAATAAGTGTGACAAGCGGCGCAATATTTGCATTAATCTTATTCTCTTTTTCAATTTTCTTAAGCTATACAATTAATTTTCACTTTATGGTATCATTACTTGCTCTTTTCCTATTATCAACAATATATTCTATGTTCCTAAAAAACGAAATTTTTATCGATTTAATTTTAATATCAACAAACTTCGTTATTAGGGCAGTATCGGGAGCATATATTATCGGGGTTTGGGTATCGCCATGGTTAATTATCGGAACTTTTTTCCTAGCATTTTTTTTAGCCACGGCCAAAAGGAAAGTAGAAATTAACATACTAAGTGATAAAGCAACTTTATTCAGGCCAGTTTTAAAGAAATACTCTGACCAGATGTTAAATGCCATGCTCCAAATAAACGCAGGAGTTTTACTATTATGTTATGCACTGTATTGTTTTCTAGGTAACAATCCAGAATTAATAATTTCATTCCCGATTGTATTATATATCGTTCTAAGGTACATTTATTTGACTTATGCAGGGTCACCAAAAGTCCGCTCTCCTGAAAAAATCTTCAGTGATGTTAGAATTACTTCCGGAATATTGCTATACAAGGCCTTGACATTCTTACTATTATACTTATAAATTCTTAAAATTTATAAAGTCATAAAACATACTAAGATTATGCAAATTTCAAAGCTCTCTACTGGAAATGCAACTGATGAACTATTAAATGGTGGTCTGGAGAATGATGTAACCACCACTGTTTACGGTCCACCTGGGTCAGGAAAAACATTATTCTGTATGCATTGTTGCATTCAATGTGTAAAAAATGGTAAAAATGTAATTTACGTTGATACAGAGGGAGGATTTTCTCCAGAAAGGCTAAAGCAAATTGATCCAAATTACGAAGAAACCCTTAAAAAAATACTTTTCATGCGACCTGTAAATTTTGCAGAACAAAGACGTGTTTTTTCAAAACTAAAAGACGTTTCAACAAGTAAAATTGGATTAATTGTTGTAGACACAATATCGATGCTTTATAGACTAGAGCTGGGTATTAGTGAAAATTATGAATTAATCAGAGAGTTAGGAAGCCAAGTCGCCTCCTTAACAGAGATAGCAAGAGTAAAAAATATTCCTATACTAATAACCAACCAGGTTTATGCAAAATTTGATTCTCCAGAGCAAGTTAAGATGGTCGGAGGAGATTTATTAAAATATGGAAGTAAATGTATCATCGAACTCCAAGCACTCCATGGTAAAAGAAGAAAAGCTATTGTTAGAAAACACAGGAGCATTGAAGCAGGAAAGGAAACTATGTTTGAGATTGTAAGCAAAGGTATTGAAAAGACTTAAATAAGATATTTTCTAGATATTAGTTATGGTAAACATTGTCCTAAGGAGTATTTTGGCAATTCTTGTTAGACCATTTATTAAAGAGATTAAAGGATTAGAAAATGTACCAAAGAAAGGACCTTACATCATTGCAGCAAATCATAAGAGTTTTTCCGATGGAGTAATCGTACCATATGTAATAAGCACACTCTCAGAATGGAAATCACATTTCTATGTCAATGATAGATTCATGAAACATTTTATCCTAAAAAATATTCTGAAATACTTCCAAACTATCCCAGTCAGAGTGAGGGGTGATAATAAACATAAAGTGAACCAAAGAGCACTAAAACTTGCCACAAATTACATCAATAAAGGAGAGGTCATTGGAATATTTCCAGAAGGAAAAATCGTTAAAGATAACAAACTAGCAGAATTCAAACCTGGTGCTGCAACACTAGCCTACAAATTAAAAATTAAAGTAGTTCCCCTAGGGGTTATAGGTACTGAAAAAATAATTCCCAAAGGAAGCTGGATAATTAGACCAAGAAGGTGTAAACTAAAGTTCGGAAAACCAATTAAAGTTAAGAATGTCCAGCAAGGAACAAGAAAAATAAAAAAAGAAATTGAAAGACTTATTCTTCCATAAAATCGTCTAAAGGAACAGAGATATCGTCTTCCTTACCAATCTTGCCAGAATTTCTCATAAACTCTCTTGCAAGAATATAGAAGAATAATCCAAGACTCTTCTTTCCTTTATTGTTACATGGAATAACCAAATCAATCTTATTAGCTTGGTTATTTGAATCACACAAAGCTAAAACTGGAATTCCCACCCTATTTGCATCCTCAATAGCATTTCTATCGGGCCATGAGTCAGTAACCAGGATTATTTTGACTTCTGAGAAGTTCTTTAATACAGGATTAGTTAATGTTCCTGGAGGATATCTACCTGCATAAATTCTAGCACCTGTCGCTTGTTGAAATGCTTTTACAGCTTTCCATCCATTTTCTCTTCTACTTACAATCAAAATCTCATCAGGTTCAAATTGGGCCAAAAACCTGCCTGCAATTCCAATCCTTTCATCAATTTGCTGTAAGTTGAGAACTGATAATCCATCTGGTCTTGTTTTGTAGATAAACTTTTCCATATATTTTGTTCTAAACTTTGTACCGATATGTATTCCAGCCTTCAAATATTGATCTTGTGGGACCAAAAATTGAGTTGTTTCTTCAGTCATATTAAAGCCTCCAACAGTAGAATCATACTACTGCATTATTATTGCCCTGCAGTAACTCATCCCAAAGCGGGATAATGGGCAATATAGAGGAGGAGACAACATCCTTTTAAAAATGTTTCCCTACCCAAATGTAAACGTGTATGCCATCACACCACTAGGAATTCGCAACTCCAACTGGTGTTCAGAATAAGAATCTCCATCTACAACATTATAGAGATCAAAATGAGATATTTCAATATCAGAAATTTTCTTCCCGTCCAAATAAACCTCAATGTTCTGTGGCTCTTCAGATCCAGCAACCAAATTCACAATTTTTGCCTTATACTTCAATACAATCTTCCCTTTGTTACTAACTAACTCCATACTATCTAAATTATTTTTCCAACTTCCATCTAAATAAAACTTATCTCCTACTAAACCAGAAGGAATTTTATAGTCAACAATTTTATCAGGCATCCATCCTTGTTCATTTCCCATTTGGCCCTTCTCAAATTCATATCCAAAATAAAGTTCAGGTGTCCTAATTTGTCTAAACTCAGGAGTCTCAACCTCAACATCAGAAATTTCTTCTTTAATAACATCTCTCAATCCCAAAACCTCATTTCTTTCCATTAAAAGTTTCTGGATTCTTCTTTCAGTCTCGTTATAAGCGCCTTCACCAATGTGATCATAAACAATAAAACCATCAATGTCTATTAGATACTTCCTTGGCCAATAGCGGTTCTTATATGCTCTCCAAGTTTGATAGTCATTATCTTGCACAACTGGGTACTCAACCCCCCATTTTTTTGTCGCCTCAACTACATTATCATACTCTTCTTCAAATCCAAATTCAGGGGTATGGACACCAATAATAACTAAACCGTCATCTTTGTATGTAGAATACCAAGTAGTTAAATAAGGGAGTGTTCTCTGACAATTAATACAGCTGTAAGTCCAGAAATCTACCAAGATAATCTTTTTACCAATCAAACTTGATATATTAATATAATCTACATTTATGTATCCTTCAGGATCAACTATTTCTTTTGCTCTATGATACCTTTCTGTTTTTGAATCTATCCTCAAAAGATCTTCCTCCGAAAGTTGTACCTCAACATCCGGTTCTGTTTTATTCTCTTCTTCAGTTATAGTCCCTTTCTCCTCAACATCTTCTTTCTCAAGCTCTTCGATCTTAATATCAGACTCTATTGTGGAAGTATCGATATCTGGTTTAGAACTTTCAAAATAATATATAACAACAATTATCAAAATCATTACGATTATTAGAATAATATTCTTACCCTTCATTTTTTAATGATATTGACGCAAGATAAGTTAAAAATCCAGGAATCAAAGGAAGTACACAAGGACTCAGAAAAGATATTAGCCCAGCTAAGAATGCAATCCCAATATTAAAAAAACTCAAAGACATGACGTCTGCCCCACCAACAGATACTGAAATAGCATCAAATACGCCTACTAATGATTCTACATTTGCAATTCTACTCAGCTGATTCACAAAAACTAGTATTCCAATTAGAATCAAGAGAATCCCAAATATAATTTGAAGATATTTGACAAACTTTCCTGCCTTACTCAACAATGTTTGAACTTGTTCTGCAAACAATCCCACTACTAAGAAAGGTAGTCCTAATCCGATTGTATAACTCATTAAAAGGATAAATGCACTTGTTGGTTTAATAGCCGCTAATGCGAGTATAGCTCCCAACGCAGCAGTAACACATGGTGTCCAACCTACAGCAAACGCTGCACCGAAAATAAAAGAAGTTAAGTAGGACGAATTAAACTTCTTAGTAACCTTCAACTTATGTTCCCTTTGTAAAAATTTTGGTTTAATCAAACCAACTATATACAATCCAAAAAAGATAATAATAATCCCACCAATCCTACTTAGCCAGGTTTGAACAGAATATCCAACATTGCTTAATATTGTTTGAAGTAATATACCAACGATAGAAAAGATTACAGAAAATCCTAAAACAAAAAATATTGATGCTTTGAAAGTACTCAAATTTATTTTAGCCATTCACCTACCTATACATACCTAACTTATAAACTTTAACTTTTCTCCCAATTCTTAGAACGATTTACTGCTCTTTTCCAGTTTAGAAGTAGTTTCTTCCTCTCACTTTCTTTCATCTTAGGTTTGAAAACCTTCCCCACTTTCCTTTCCTTAACCAAATCATCTTTATCCTTCCAAAATCCTGCGGACAATCCAGCTAGATATGCAGCTCCAAGGGCAGTTGTCTCAATGACTTTTGGTCTTTCAATTTTAATATCAAGAATATCTGATTGAAATTGCATTAAGAAATTGTTTGCTGTAGCGCCACCATCCACATTTAATTTCTTTATTTTGTAACCACAATCAGCTTCCATTGATTTAATTAATTCCTCAGACTGATATGCAATTGCTTCCAACGTAGCCCTAATTATATGCCCTTTCTTCGTTCCCCTATTAATGCCCACAATGATTCCTCGCGCATTACTATCCCAATGAGGTGCACCCAATCCAACCAAAGCAGGAACGAAATAAACACCACCATTACCTTTCATATTGAAAGAAATTTTCTCTGTCTGTTCGACATGATCGATTATCTCCAGATTATCTCTAAGCCATTTCACGGAAGCTCCACCCATGAATATACTTCCCTCTAATGCGTATTCAACTTTTCCATCAACTTTCCAAGCTATTGTTGAGATTAAATTATTCTTCGACATGATAACCTTATTCCCTGTATTAGTTAACATAAAGCAACCAGTTCCGTAAGTATTCTTAACAATACCTTTTCCATAACACCCTTGTGCAAACATTGCAGCTTGTTGATCACCTAAAACAGAATTTATAGGAATTTCCCTGCCCATGAAAATTTTATCTAAACACCCAAATTCTCCTCCTGATTCATTTACTGAAGGTAATATTTTCCTTGGAACATCAAATAAATCTAACAACTCCTTATCCCACTCTAGTGTATGGATATTAAATAAAGATGTACGAGAAGCGTTGGATACATCGGTCAGGTGAACGTTAGCTAGATTCCATAAAATCCATGTGTCGACAGTGCCAAACATCAATTTGCCTTTCTCTGCCTTTTTCCTCGCTCCTTTAACATTATCCAATATCCATTTAATTTTTGTTGCAGAGAAATAAGGATCAATAAACAATCCAGTTTTTTTATGCACAAAATCTTCTTTTGGTTTAAGTTCTTGACACAATTTTGCAGTCCTTTTACATTGCCATACAATAGCATTATAGACTGGCTCTCCAGTGTCTTTATCCCAAATAATCGTCGTCTCCCTTTGATTTGTTATACCTATGGTAACAATTTGACTCGCCTTATTTCCAGATTTTACTACCTGATCTAAAAGAATCCTTGTAGTTTCAAGTATTTCGTTTGGATCTTGCTCAACCCAACCAGATTTTGGATGATATAATTTTATCTCTTTGTAAGACTTAAACACAACATTTTGTTCGTGATCAAAAAGAATTACCCTAATACCCGTCGTCCCTAAATCAAGAGCAAGAACTAACTTTTTCCTCTTTTTAGGCTTACTAGGATTAATTACGCCAGAAATGAACTTTTCAAGTAAGCTTTTGCCTCCCGTGAATTCCACCCCTGAGCTAGTAATCATACTCCCTATTTATAAATTTCGAAAGTCAATTACACTATAGACAGGACCATCAGGTGTCAATTTAGACTCATATAAATAGAAATCAGTAATCTTAAACTTCCTTTCCCCTACTTTAACATTCCCTAAATTCTCCTTCAACTTTGCTTTATCCTTAACAAACTTAACTCTAGCCAAAGTCACATGAGGATGGAACCTTTCATCTCTTGGGAAAAAATCCAACAAAGAATCCTCAATTTTCTTCTGCAATTCTAATATTTTCGAACCATCTTTCACCCCCACCCAAACTACCCTTACACTCTGAGGAGAAGGAAAAACTCCAATTTCAGAAAGCTCAACTTCAAAAGGATCAATCTCAATCTCAGAAAGTTTCTTCTTTATCTCATCAACCTTATCAGTTTCACCAAGAAATTTTAAAGTCAAATGGAAATCTTTAGGAAAAGTAAAACCTGCATTCTCTTTTTGTATTTGATCCTGTACTTCTTTTATAGATTCATCAAAATGTAATGCGATAAAAAGTCTCATAATAAAATAAAAAACGAGGCTTAAGCCTCTTTGTTTTCCTCTTCAGAGGGTTCTTCAGCTGGAGCTTCTTCCTCAGCAGGAGCTTCCTCTTCAGTAGCTTGTTCTTCTGCTGGAGCTTCTTCTCCAAAATCTTCTGTATCTGGAGGTGCTGGTTCTTCCTCTTGTTGCTGGGGTTGTCCCCCTGACTCTGATGGTGCAGATCCTGCTCCAATCACGTCAGCAAAGCCCACCTTACGAAGTACTCTTGTGACCCTGACCTTGACATTATCATTCTCTTTTACACCTGGTATAAAGAGAACAAAGCCTTTAACTTTAGCAATACCATCGCCCTTCTCGCCGACAGCCTCAATTACTACGTCAATTTCTTCTCCGACTTTAACCGGAGCACTTGGGCCCTGAGGCCTAAATCCTTTCTTCATCTACATCACCTTAAACCGCTTCTCCAAGAGGAGAATTACCAAATAGGACTCAATAATCATTTATAAAGGTAATGTTAAATCTCCTCCATGTTACCACTTAAATATGACTTTAAAAACCAATAATTTTAAATAAACATAACTCAAAGTAATTCACATGAACAATAAGAGGGTTTTAATGGTTTCTTTGGTAATTTCAATAGTTTTAGTAGGTCTTATAATTGCTTTAAACACTATCCAATATTATGAAACTAGTTCTGGAGAACAATTCCAAATTCCTCAAATCGAAAGTAAAGATATTGTAGGTAAAGCAACTGCTGCAGCAACTCAGGGTCAAAATTACGGTACTTTAGATATGGAGGATCCAAAAAGTGGTATGTCAAATCTACAAGTGAAAGTTTGTGGCGTTGGCGAAGAAGAAGAAGAAGAAGAAGAAGAAGAAGAAAGCTAAACTAATTCTAACTATTCTATCACAATAATCCTTAATAAATAACCGGAATTTCTAACCTATATGCCATATTATCTAGAATTAGCATACAATAATGCAATACCTATGACTGATTCAAGAAACATAGATATTGCCAATGAAGCTTATGAAGCACTCTCTAGACTAGTAAGTAACAGAGATATAAGTATTATAATCGACGGTCCTTCTGCAATTCAGGGGATAGATCATTGTTGCGGATTTCTAATAGAAACTTCATCCGAGGGTGAAAGAAGAGATATTCAAAACGCATACATCACATTCAAAAATGGAAGAAAAGATCTTCAATTGCCTGAGACAATTAAAAGATTAGATGGATAATCAGGGGGCTTTAAATTTTCCTAAGCTTCTGAACTCAAATAATCTACTTGCTTAAGAAAAAACTCACTTGGTTTTAGAATGAATTCTTTTTTGGAGTTTCTTAAAGAGTTCATCTTCACTACCGTATCTATTCACTTTAATTAATCCCTTAACGAGATTAAGTTCTGTTCTTGAAACTGGTTCTTCATACAACTTCTCTCTTACAGTCTCCTGAATAAAATCCTGTAAATTACGATATCCATGTTTATCAGCATAATTTTGAGCCTTGTCCATGAAATCCTGAGACAGCCGTAAGTTTATTTGTGTAGTCATGATACCAATAGATACCATTTGGTATATAAACCTTTCTAAAAAGAAAAATATCAGACGTCTCTGACGCCTTCTTTCACAATTTGAATTGTAGCTTCTCCATCTTCTAAGTGTGGACTGTCAATTAACTTAACAACCCTAGTTCCTTTCTTACCCTTTCGAAGATAGATTCTCGTCTGAGAATTATGGCCAACAATATGCCCACCAATCGCTTCAGTTGGATCACCAAAGAAGGTATCTGGTTTAGCCATAACTTGATTTGTCACATAAACACACATATTATTAGCGTCAGAAAGTTTAGCCAAAGTGTGCATATGCCTATTCAACTTCTGTTGTCTATCTGCCAACGTTCCACGACCAATAAACTCTGCTCTAAAATGTGCAGTTAATGAATCAACAACAACTAACTTAACATCTAATCCCTCCTTTTTAATCAAATCTTCAACCTTCTCGGACAATAAAGATTGGTGATCAGAATTAAATGCCCTCGCAACCTTGATTCTCTTCAAAGCTTCTTGAGGATCAAGTCCAGCACCTTCTGCAATTTGTTTTATTCTCTCAGGCCTAAAAGTAGATTCTGTATCGATATAAACAACATAACTATCAGGAAATGTTTTCAAAGCATTGACAGCAAGTGTATGCCCTATTTGTGTTTTCCCAGAGCCATATGCCGAAAATACCTCAGTTATACCTCCAGATTCAAATCCTCCTCCTAATAGATCATCAAATGCTTTCGAACCTGTTGGAATCTTGATAATATTTTCTCTCTTCTTCATTAAATCTTCTCCAGACTCAAAACCCATATCTAAAGAAGATCTTGCCTGAGCAATAATTCTCTTTGCTATTCCATCTCCCATTCCTGTAGCTTCAACTAATTCGGATGGTGTTGCCATCCCAATGCTCATTAGATCTAAATATCCTGATGCTTCTAACTTTTCAGCAGTAGCTGCTCCCACACCTGCAAGGTCACTAACCTTAATCTCTTTTTTTGTCATAGTCTTAGGAGTATCCTTCTCAGTTTTTATATTTTTCTTAACCGTTTTTGTTTCTAGTATTTGTTCCATTTTTTATCACCTTTTTTGTAAAAAAAATAAAAATTATTCCTCTGATCGCATAACGAGGAATTTGTAAGATTCATTTAAAACTAAAGCTGCCTTTGGTAAATCATTTATTCTAAGACTGTTTGACGTCTTCCACTCATCGCCCATTTTGTACCTTCTCTGAAAAGATACAGTCCTGAATGCTACCTTCTCTCCGTCCTTAGATTTACCGTTATTGTTCCAAACAGTGGCTACTACAGCTCCACAAGAGAACTTCTTTTCTGGTGTGTTTTTTCCTTCTTCTACAATTTCTTCCATTTTTTAGCACCTCCTTGCTATTCGCATTTTATTTCATCCCACGAGTTGCTATACTATATAGCCTAAAACTCATTTATATATCTCACACAGGCATGACCAGTGACCAGTGGGATGAATTCAGAAGGTACCTTCCATCTTTCCAATGCGAAAATAAGTAAGAATTGCTTCTTAATAAGTATATATCTTCAAAATTCGTAAGAAAAATTACCCTAATAAATTTATTTCTGACAACCTCTAAAGATTTTATGGTAATATAGGTAGATATTTTTAAATAATCTAATTTTATCGTAAATATTATGGACCCATATAGAATAATAAAAAAATATTACGACCCAAAAAGCAAAGCTTACAAGAGATTGATTACTCATGGGAAGATTATTACAAAGATTTCTCTTAAGCTAGCAAAGAAAGTAGAACATCTCAAACCAGATATTAAATTCATCAAAGAAGCGGCAATATTGCACGACATTGGAATGTATAAATGCGACGCTCCTACATTAAATTGCTATGGAAAAGAACCTTACATAAAACATGGGGTGATTGGAAGAAAAATCTTAGAGAAAGAAAATCTTCCAATACACGCAAAAGTATGTGAAAGACACATTGGAGTGGGAATCACTAAAAAAGAAATCATAAGGAACAAACTTCCATTACCAAAAAGAAACATGATCCCAATTTCAATCGAAGAAAGAATAATCGCTTACGCCGATAAATTCCACACTAAAGACAAAGGCATTAACTCGATCCCATTCATAAGGAAAAGAATTTCTAAGTACGGAAAAGAAAATCTAAAAAGATTTGATGAGCTTCATAAACTTTTCAAAAACTAACTCTTCTGATTTCGTTTATCCTATCGAAATGTTTATCCAACGAAATTAAAGTAGTAATATTGGTATCTATGAAGATTTGGTCCATAACTCTTTAACCTCATGTTGCAATTGAATAGAGGTCTTTTTACCTTTGAGATGGCTTAGGATTCCTTCTACTAGTTTGAACGGATCTTTTACTTTCGGACAATCTAAAGACTGAAATTGAGACCAATTTGAAATCGCTTCTTCTGTTGCTTTCTGAATAGCTCCTCTCTTATATCCAAATTTTTTCATAGCCATCTTCCTAAATTTCTGTTCAATTTTTTCATCTATCTCTACTTTTAGGACCATAAGTACTTAAGTACTTACGTACTTTAAATAGTTTACCTTTTTAGAGGACGAACAAGTTAATAAGTTTTTCTCAACAGAATCCGGAAGAATTGCGAGAAAAAACAGAAATCTTTATAATATTATAGTAATTCATTTGTACTACAATGGTAATGTCCACAACACAAATAAGATTACCCCCTGGTTTAATTAAGGAAGTTAATAAGTTAGTCCACAAAGGTATGTATTCCAACAAATCAGATGTTATTAGGGATGCAGTGAGGAAATTGATTTTAGAGAATCAAGTTGGATCAATTCCCAACACAAGAGATTCTGTTAAGGAAGTTAGGGAGATTAGAAAAAAATTATCAAAAGGAAAAATCGATTTGGATGAAATAAATAAACTAGGTAAGTAATTCTTCCGGTTTTTTTACAGTAATTAGTCCTTTTGAAAGAACCATTAGGTCTTTGTCTCTCGTAACCAGAGTGAACTCCATTCTTTTACATAAGGATATATGAAGGAAATCGTAAAAACTTAACCGGTAATTGTGTTCTGATTCTAACTTTCTTGCCAAGGAGTAATCTTCATTGGTTGTTTTAACAAATCGAAATTCCTTTTTAAAAAATTTCAATTTTTCTTTGAATATGAAATCGTCATTTAACTTATATTTCATTTCTTTTAATACAATTCCAGAGTAGACAATTTCAAAATCTTGAGAAAACATTGCCCTCTTGATAAGATCCTCTGCAATCTTCCAATAAGACTCGCCCTTCAACAAATCTCCCTCTTTTTTAAATAAATTTAGCCAAATGCACGTGTCGAAATATAATTGATTTTCCATTTTATATAGAATTTATCTGAATGAAGATGTTTTTCTTAATATGTCTTTCCCAACAGAATCCGGAAGATTTTCAAAAACTAAACAAATAATAAACATCCATTGCAATAATAATGCCCATTATGATTAATTCTGTCGCAGAACCAGTCGAGAAAAATCCTTTTAATTGAAAATCATGAAGTGGGTGGAATGGTTTTATTCCTTGGTGTGTTAATGCATCTCCTAGTAAATGAGAAGCGTACCCTAATGCAACTGCAACAGCGACGGAAAATCCAAAATAAAAATTAAATACAAAAAACAACGCAATAGGTAAATAAATCGAATGAAATACTCCCCGATGACCAAAAAGAAAGCTAATCGTATGTGAAATTAGAGGTAATTTTCTACCAATTTTAGATTTTCCAGTATCAATATCGGGCAATGCTCCAAATAATATTACCAAAAAGAAAAATAATATCTGATTTGAGGGATGAAAGTACTTAATACCTAAAAGTCCAACTAATACCGATAATGCAACATGTGTTAAAAACATCATTTTTCTAGTTTCTTAAGTTCTTCCTCTGGATTTGGATTAATGTTCACACTCTGAGAAATAAACTCTAACCTATCAAACATTTGATTTTTAGTTACCCTTCCAGAAACCATAATTATTTTACCCAATAAATCCTTCTTAACATTCTCAAAATCTTGAGGATTATTACGATAAGTTAACATCTGCTCTTGCTTTATATTAAGCAAAGACTCAGCTTGATTTGTAAAGAATATTGTTCTTATATTCTGACTTCCATCATCTAAAAACACATTCAAAACATATCCATAAGTAGGAGTTTTTTCACCATGAGTCTCACAAACAAAAACTTCTCCCCTAGGCCTAATCCTTCTCCTACATTCAGGACAAGTTTCAAAAAACCTAGGATCAAATATTTGTACTATTGTCCCTAAAACCTCAGCATTCTGATCCTGTTCTGTTAATTCGTCTATTTTCTTTCGAGTTGCTCCTTGAGAAACAACTTCAATAGTTTCACCAGGAGGGTTAATTTGTAATTCTGAATTATCGTTTGTATGGATCTCCAATCTGCCATTATTATCTCTTGCGTAACCATCTTTAACCTTTAGAACCATTCCGGGACTAAGCTGGGTAATAATATCTGATTTATCTCCCCAAATTGCCATTCTTATTGTTCCAGTTTCATCTCCTAATACAAGAGAAGCCACCTTTCCCTTTCCATTCTTAGTCTCAAACTCTCTCTGCTGATAAACTTGAACTATCTTTCCAACAACCTCTACAGACCTCATTCCAGAAAGTATATTCTTAATCTGTAATTTACCTGTAAACTTATCTAGTAACTTAATTCCTAGCTCATTAGCTATTATAGTAGCAGCACCTTCTTTAGAAATCAAACCAGATAACTGATTTAGCTTACCTTTTACTCTGGCCTCAATCTCAGCCTCTGACAAAGACGCCTCCTCTTTTATTCTCTCCACTATTTGTTCATATGGTACCCTGAACATAAAACACCTCAAAAAAGTGAATTGCACAGACCTTTTTAATTATTACGGTTTTAAACACAATGCTCGTTATACCAGGTTATAAACCATCCAGGATCAGTATCACTAATCTGATAGAATTCATCATTTAGGTACGAATATGGTGAACTAGAATCTTGCTTACAAATATCCTTAACAACATTAATATAATTACCCCCCTCTAGATAATATTCAATAGGTTCATCCAATTGTTCTGCATAGGGTTCTAATTTTTCCTCGCTTCCGACAAATTCCTTCCAATGAACTCTCGGCTCTGGACCATTACCCTTCCCCCAAAAAAGATCTTTAACATCACTAAATGCTCTTCCTCCTCTACTATAAATAAACAACATAACATCAACATCCTCGACTGCATTATTCCTGGTTTTTGATTCAGAAACAATATTTTTCAATAGGTTTGCACCCCTATCAATATTTAGGGCAGTATCGAATGGGGCTATATTCACCCCTCCATAAGCTGCAGGATTGGATTTTTTTGGATAATAATGGTCAGAGATTAATTGCATTATCCCCATCGCTCCAGTAGTAGAAACAGCATTATATTTACCTCTTGATTCGATCGTTATAACTGTATTGATTAGGGCTTTCGGTACATCATGTGCCTGAGCCGCAGTTTCAACTTCACCCTGAACCGCAGAGATTGAAGCATTTGCATCTTCTTTAGTTCCTACCAAACCAGGCCTTGTCCCAATCATCTTAGTTAAAAGGTCAACGCAAGGAAGACTAGACGTTCTCATCATCCCTCTTGCTTTTGGAATCTCCCATCTATATTCCCATACTTTTTCTGCGCTCAGATCCCTCACTTCTGCCTCAGTCAACTCAGGGATTTCTAAATCAGAAGGAATATTCCTACATAAAGCGGTTGTTGAAGTTGTTGGGGGCGCATAATCTGTTGGTAGAGAAACTCTTGTGGCCTCACCATTTGAAAAATCTAATGCGAATTTATACAGAATATCTGTTTTAGTATTCCTTATACACATAGGATATATTCCTTTTTTCTCCTCACATTTAGGCAAGTTTTCGTATAAATCAATCTGTGCCCTATCGTCATTACTTTTGAGGAAAATGCCCAACCACTTGTTAGTCTTTATCAGTTGAAGATGTGGATTATGAAACGTTGTTTGTCCTCTAACCATTCTCGATTGAAATCCTGGTAATCTAAGATAACCTTCAAATTTAATGGGGGTTGTTGGAGTAATACTGTGAGTATCAAAATCTTGATCTATATTATGGACAACTCGTATTTCATCATCAACTACAAATTGATTATCTCCATCGCTAAATAAAAAATTTGTTTGCTCTTCTGATCCTGCATAAGATGCAGTCTGTGGTTTAATCTCAACAACAAACTCTTCAGTTAAATCAATATTTCCAAAAACATTCTTACATCTACAACTATTAGCACCAGAAGGAAACTCAGCATCTTTACACGATAAAAACTTCTCTACAAACTGCCTAAACTCTTTTTGTTCTGCAGTCTCACACTCTTCCATAACAAAAGGCTCTACTTCAAAAATTATCTTTATACATTCCTCAAACTCAACATCTGTTTCTTTGTCAACACAATCATTCATTGCTGTCGTCGAATATTCCCAAAGCAACTCATAATCAATAAAATCATAGTCAAAAGACGTTCTAAAATTTGGATTAAATGTATAAGTTCCATATATCTTAGTAGGGTCTGAATAAATATAATCAAGATCTACACCTATCAAGGTTGTCGAATCAATTTTTCCTCCAGCATCGCTACAGATTTCAGCATGTTTATCATAAATTGCTAATGGGTAGCCAACACTATATGCTCTTAGACTTCCATCATCTAACTTATCTGGATTGCATTTGTCATTACCATGAGAATCCTTACTACATCTCTCACATCCCAATCCATCAACATTGTAATATTCCTTACAGGCTTCAATTAATGCCTGACCTAAATCAGCAATATCATCTCTTTCTTTTAATATTTTCAAAGCATTTTTTGCAACTGCTTCCCCACGATTATAACTAAAAAGTATCAAATCCATGATAGGAATATCCTCATCCACATTTAAATTCCTAAAAATCGAAGCTTTTTGTCTAAACGTATTAATCCCTTCTTCTATTTGTCTATCAGCCGTTGGGCATCTTCCTCCTCTACAACTCTCAGCTTGCATTATACCAATATCAGAATGCAAGTAAGCATCACTACAGAACCCTCCTTCCTGTGCTGCAATTGCCATCATTAACAAAGGATCTATTTCGGAATCCTCGCCTGAAAATTCAACAAAAGAATCTAAAAATCTGTAACAATTAGCATATTTCGAATCCTTATTATTTTCTAATGCATTATAATCCGCACCCTGACAATACTGTGATTCGACATCATTAAAAGGCGCAATTACGATTAACGCAACTACCAAAAACACTATACCCAATCCGAATAATATCTTTTTTACCATATTGAAATATGTAAATGATTTTGATGTGAGTTCACAATTTTTTGAGGGCAATTGGGGCCCATTTCAGTACCTGTTGCAGTTGTGACTGTATGATCCTCCCAACTTCGCTTACAGTGCCAAGGATCAAAAAATTCCCTCCACGAGTAGGTTTCATACATATACTTACTAAATGCCTTAATCAAAGGATCATCATGGGCCGTAAAATAATGAGTTTTTCCTTCACTGTCTATTAATCTAGAAATATCAGCAGCCTTCCCTTTGTTATGCCAACTTTGCTCACTATGTCTATCAGTACAAATTGAGGAAATAAAGATCTTATCGCCATTTTGTCTGTTCCATTCTCCTAATGTTAAAATCAGAACCTTTGCCAAACTTTCATTCATCACATTGGTATTGGCCACTTTAAATTCGATAAAATGTATTTGACCTGTATTTATAGAGGCCATCTTTCTAAATGCATTTTCTGGAGTCCAGAAACACTCTTCGCAAGTATAGGAATCAAATGCATCACATTTTTGATAACTATATTTATCTGAAGGTGGTGGCTTTATGTATCCTTCAACATCTCCAATGTCGCCAACTCCAGGTATCAGTGTACCTTCCCCTGCTAAATCAGAAAGTGAAGATCTTGTTCGAGATCCATAATCCAAAATGTTAATCGTTAGAGTATTTTGAGAAAGGCCCAACAGTTCATTTTCACTTATCATATATCTGTACCCTACAGGTGGTAGGGGTATAGGGTAACTTCGAAAATATTTTTCCAATTTATTGTTCATAATCCCAGAGAATTCATTTTCTGCATTAGGAACACACTTTTCCGACCATACATTATAACCAAAATAAGAACCACAAGGTTCGCTATACAACCCCCCTTTCAAAGCTAATTCTTTAACAGCAACTCCAGAAGCTTTTTCTGCTGATTCTTTTATATAAAATTTAATCACTTCAGATTCTCCAAAAGTACTCACTAAATCAAGCTGATTCTCTCCAATGGGGTGATCAGAGAAATCTGAGTAAATATCGGCAATTGAAGCAAAGGTGAGTAATAATACTATTAAAGCCCCAACTACAATAATAAAATTAAAAAATTGGCCCTTCTTAGATTTTAACATGTTCTCACCATTCTTGGATCATTCGAATGATGACCATAAAAGGTATCACTTATTAACAAAATATCTACAGCAAAAGACCCTCTATCAGAAGTTAGTATCGCACACTGGAATCCAATTTCTTTTACCAATGGGCTTGCATCAGATCCTTCAATTTCTTCATTAAATATGTCACTTTTAACAGGCCCTGATAGAGAAATTCTTTCTGTTGAGATCGTAACATGAACGCCCCGTAAAGTTTCCTTGAATAATTTGCTTGACTCTTCTTTCCAAATATCGTAAACATTGTCATAATCTGCTCCTCCTTGTGCTTCATGTAATAATTCTATACAATCGGCAACAGTTTTAGAGCCATATCCACATTCCATGGGTGTTTTAAGATATGTCTGCAAGTAAGCTTGTGTAAATAAATCGTCTGCCTTTCCATAAATTGGTATATCTTTAACACCACTATATTGAAAAAATGAATAAATCAAGATAATAACAACTAGAAAAATTACTGTAGCATAAAAATCCACTACAGATGATGCAATAAATCCTTTTTTATTCATTTTATGAATTTGGAACGACAACAGTAACCTCCATTAATGCTGGAATTAATTTTGACTCCTCATCCTCAAACAAAATGTAAATTTGTCTTTTCTGTTTTCTGGCTCCTCCTGGACCTTTAGATTCTTCCAAACTTGCAACAGGTAAAAACCTATCATATAGTTCTTTATTGTAATAAAATTTCTGAGAATCCAAAGAGCCAATTTCACTAAAAATAAATTCGGCGCCAACAGCAGAATTTTTTTCTCCGTAATATTGTATGTCCTCTAGTTTTTCAAACGTACCCTCATTGATATCTGATTTCCTTATAACTCCCAAATCTATTTGATCTAAAACAGGGTCTAATTTAGATAATCCACCTTGACCATATAAGGTCCTATAGATAAAAATATCAGACTCTACTTGGGAAACATCTATGTTTATTTTAACATAGGCCCTTATTAAAAAAACAACTGAAAAGATAACTATAGTTACAAAAATGATTCTTGGAACCCACATAATAACTTCAAACGAAGTGATTCCTTTCTTATTCCGATGTGATCTTAAGTTCATTTTTTGATTTTTCAAAAATTAATTTTCCAGGACCATATGCTACAGTCCTTGGTATGTCCACGCCCCTATTACTAGCATAAGGATATGATATCCTTACTGAATTTGGAAAATCGTGTTCCACTATGCCTGCCCGATTTTCATCAAAGTAATAATCGAACACAGAAACATCAGCAGCGTCAGATGTGTATCTATAGGATAATCCATCATCAAATATATGAAGAGTATTCATTGTGATAGCCATATCTCTCGACAAATACACTTTTTTATACAGTGTTTCATCAGACGCAGACTGATAAAACTTGAAAAGAATCAAGAGAACAACAAAAGCTACAACATATTGGAATATAGTGAAAAGTAGTTCTTCTGAAGCAGCCCCTCTTTTTTTCATATATTCTCCTCTCCTTACTATAGTTTAAATTAATTGTGGTCGGTAATCAACGTTTGCCTAGAAATCTTTTAATCCAATAATCCTTTGAAACCAGGTACGATAATATCACTCCACAAATCTGGTACGTGTGAGGTAGGAGGTTCTGGAGTAGGTTCAAATGTAATTACATTACCTACTTTTGATATAGAAACTGTAATTGGGTTCTTATTAGGTATCACAAAACCCATTTTACATTTATCTTGAGAACTCGTGAAAAGTTTATTATCATACCTTTTGCATCGTGGGCAGTCCATATTTTTATAGGATTTATGAGTTGTCTCCGCCACCAAATCAAAGGAACAGAGACAAATACATGAATCTTCATAACATTTTGCAGGCTTCTTAAGATCCTTAAACTTGTGCATATCATACCTAGTGTACTCACAGCTGTAAGTCGACACGCCTTTGCTAAATCCAAATATGGCATAAGAATCTCCCTCATAGAGGGATAATTGGATTGGAATTAGAAACTGATCGCGAGACTTCAGATTATCCACAATTCCAATGAGCTCATCATAATTATTTTCAGCATATAACAGTGATCTCTCATCAGAGGTAGATAAAATATTAATTACGTGAGAAATAAATAATCCTATTGCAATGACCACTAACGCTGCAATAATAAGCCCAATGGCTTCAAGAATTGTTGGTATTTGAGCTTTCTTATACATTTCTCACAAGGCATTTACTCCTTCTCCTCTTGGTCAGCTCTCCAACTGATAAGATCCTTATCAGTTGCACATTTAGGTTTGGTTTCTGGCCCAATTTTTTTCCTAGCTTCAATTAGCTCCGATTGTTTCTTATACTTATTTTTAACATTCCTATTTGCTTCGTCCTCACAATGATCTCCTATTCCATCTCCATCAAAATCTTCCTGTTCAGGATTATCACACAGTATACACCTATCACACTCGTCAATTAAATCATCTCCATCAGAATTAGGTTGGTTTATTCCAAGAGCTGATAACGAAATGCAATTTTCTTTTGATAATACTTCAATATTGCTCCCAATAGTTAAAATTGAAGCTAACCACCCGGGACGAGCTATTGCTATAGAGATAGTAACTATTAGTATTACTATAATGACAGCACCCACAATAGATATTTGGCTTCCTCTTTTCATTTTCATCCTAACGGTATGCAACATTGACCGTTCTTCTTTCCCTTTGGATCTTCTATATATGTAGTACTCCCTTCTTCTTTTACCACTTTTATACATTCAGCAGAGAATATCTTAACATATCCTTCTTCACAACTACCTGTTGTTTTATAATTTGGAACTTGTGCTAAACATTTTCCCCCTCTATTCTCACACTTAGTAGTTTCTGAAAATAAACCTAAATGACGTCCAACAACAAGTATAACTACAACAAGTATTGTAATCGCAAGAATACCGGCAATAACATACCAAAACGTGCCACCTTGTCCTTTTTTCATATTAATCACCCACATTCATTATACAGATTTCCCATTTCTTCTTCCGAAACTGAGGGAATAATGAAACAAACTGTATTTGTACTATATTTAACTAAATACACCTGTCGATTTTTAATAATTTGGGTATTCTGATCTTCTCCCAAAACTTTTATGGTTGAGGGATTAGTTGTTGACTTCGTAATTGGATTTACAATGCAAAAATGACTCTCGCTCGCAACTTTATCATCTATCAATTCGCCATCTCCAAACACAGTAATCTTAAAGCTTGAAGGGGTTAAACTCATCACTTCTATATCCATGTTTTCAACTGCGGGTAATATATAACTACCACAATAACATTTTGGTGGAGAAGGGAATGGGAGATGGGGATTATCCTTACCTTTTTCCATCTCTTCCTCAAACCTGCTTGTATCCAATTCTTTATCCATACATCCTCCAACAAACTTGATAAAAGGATCTCTCTCAGCTTCAAAAGGAGAGGCATCATCATCAAAAAAAGACAAAATTGGATTCAAAATACTTGCAACCCTTCTTCCCATATCTAATGAGTAAAGTAAAAACCCGAATAACAACAAAACTAACACTATCCCTCCAATATGGTAAATGGTCATTTCTCCTTTTTTTCTCATCTTAAAAAAGATAATAAATTTTTCATCATATCTTTAGCTCCGTTAATTAGAGTCTCTCTAAATCCTTGTGAAATGACTAAAATGAAGACGAAAACTAATAAAGTAAAAACAACTCCGATGAGGGTGTACCTAAACATACTACTCCCCCCTTCTTCTTGCCCTTTTTTATTCATATTATACTCTCAATCTTACCTCTTTATAAATCCTTTTCTTGCTTTGCTGGAAAATGTGTACACCCAATTTTATTCAAGTCTGCCACATCATAAGGTATTAAAAATATCGCTGCATCCCAATCTGCAGCTTTATCATTTGCAGTTTCATATCCATATATCGCTCCCCCTCCTGCTAACACTGCTGTCGTCGAAGCAACTACAAATAAACCTCCAATAGATACTATTGAACCTCCTAAAGCTACTACTGTAACGGTCCCGCCACCTATACCTGCTCCAGCCCCTAAGGCTGCAAACGTAGAACTCTTCATCCAATCAACCATGTAACCTTTTTTCGTATAAGTAAATACAGTTGCATAATGCTTGTCTGTCTTTATGGGATCTTGATTTGATATTTCCACTTGATAATCTTCAAAAAGTTCTGGATTTGTGTTGACTCCTGCTAAATAATCTCTTATGGGCATACTTTCTCCTGTTTTTCTATCCTTTACCATGGTATCACTTTGGTATCTTGCTAACTCCATTGCAGGAATATCTTTCACTCCTTCTTCAAATTCAATTTTATGCATAATAACGCAATGTTTATCGATTAAGGTCTTATGTTCAAATAACTGTAGCTCTCCCCTTTCAAAAGTATCCCAAGCCCTCATCATTAAATCGGATAGTTCCTTCTTTGGGTTTTCATCTGCACTGATTACTACATCCTGAATTGGACAATCTATAAATCTTGGAGTAGGTAATCCTCTTATATGCGATAACGCTATTGTATTAACTTCATTATTGCAGATTATTTCGTTTTCGTGACTTCTTAAAAGATCTCCCACATTAGTAACAAACAACAATAAAGTAATTAATAATATTATAAAGAAGATTATTATCATAACATAATACATAAAAGATCCTTTTTTATTCATTTTAATTTGGAATTAACTCACACATATTAAATTCTTCAAGGTATTCTACTGGCATAATAACTAAAAAGTACGCTGCCGGTCCACCAGCAGGAATAAGGAAACCTGGTTTTAATCCTACAACTGCTAGTACAAGTTCACTTTTTGGATCAATTACCCCATTATTAGGGATGATAATATTGCCATGTTGGATTACACTCGGTAGATCTTCTCTCCCTAAACCCCAATCAAGTATACCTTCCCTCTTAAACAACTCAGAGGGATACTGTTTCCATACCAACTCATAATAATTATCTCCATCCTCATTTACATTCTCTCTCATAAACTCAAAAAGACTGGGAAGGGGCATCGTCTCACTTGTAAGGGGGATATTGCCTTGTGGATCGAGATCTTCAAAAATCCTAGCCTGATATAAGTACTCATCAGTAAATTTAATTTGGGTGCATATTAAACAAACCTGGCTAAACTCTAAAAAGTTATCCTTAAAGATATTAGTCTTACCGCTTCCAACTCTATCCCAACAATCTACCATTTCATCGGACAGAATTTTATACACTTTTGTATTGCCTACATATCTTTTAGTATCAATTTCAGAAATGTCTACATCATATTTCGATCTCTTCCCATTTTTAATTTGTTCAATTTTATTCTCTTCGAAAATAATCATTTTTCTTGGACATTCTATTTTCGTCGGTTCAAACCTATCAGCCATCACTGACGTAAAGCATTTTACTTTTTCTTCAACTCCAAAAAAAGTTTCATAAAAAATACTACCCATCAAAATAAACACAGTTGAGACTATTACTGCTAAGATCAGTTTAACTAAAAATCCCATCCCTTTTTTCATTCTACACCTAACAACTTAGTTACAATTGAATAAATTGCCAACCCAACCACAGCTACCATTGCTCCATATACGATCATCCTTAAAATAAAATCGTACGATTGCTCAGTACCCGAATCTGTCATAACATAAAACCTAAGAATTACTCTATAAAAAGTTATCTAAAAAAAAGAAAAAAAATTATTTGGTGCAGCACACCATCTCTGTAGAACCTGGAGCGTCTTTTGATCTTACGTGATTTGCTCCCTCGATGGAATTACAATCATCCATACTCCTTAACACCCAAGATGGATTGATTTCATTACAATCTGTGTTTGTATCTCCAACAATATTCTTCAATCCAACTGTCCATCCGCCCATTCTACCTGTGAATACAGCAATAATCACAACGAGAACAATAAGGGCAATTGCCGCAATAATGATCGTATTTAATGATATTCCTTGTCCTTTTTTCATTAATATTCACCTCTTTTAATATCTACTTTTAACATATATGATATATAAATATATCGGTCAGTTTACGTCTCCTACATGACCAAAGTCCGGATCCCCCGTATATCTCCTCAATCCACTACAGATATCTAATCTAAGCAATATTGTCCCTACCTTTGTTGGCCAGGGTTGACATACTTGCCTTCTTTCGGTACAACCTGGACCCATCTCAAAGATAATATTTGTAGTCATATCACTTGGGGGGTTAGGTTCTTTTTCCTTGCACTCTCCAAGATGATAATCACTTAAAATAAAAAACTTATAATTAAATTTCAATGTTGTATTAAATGTCTCTGTAAAGATCTGATGTGCTTTATTCAAGATATACTGGCAAGATTGCCTTCCATCATCACAAATTATACTGCCCTTATCCAATGCTGATTCATTGAGGTCCTCTTCACTTAATGCTACTAGATTCGCACCCATCCCCTCCCTACAATTCTTAATTAAATCTCCATATGTGTGCATTTTACAATCAGTAGCTGTTGTTTTAAGCATTGTACTCATTATAGAAGCTGCTAATTTTGATTCAACTACCTCTAGTTTAGTAAGAGGATCTTCCTTAAGAATCATAAACCTAACCACAAACAATAACGCAAAAGCTAAAAGTACAATGATGATTGTCAATCCCATTATTTCCATTTGAGACCTCTTCATCGTATTGAAACCCCTACCTCTATCATTCCAAAATGATTCGTGTTATTGACCGGATCGTTAATTAAAACTGGAAAATGAAAAACATTAGCTGAACCACCAACAGTGCTATTAAACAAAAGAAAATCAATTGGAGTATCAATGCCAGATAACCAATGCAATTTCACATAAGAATTTCCATACAACCTCCTATAATAAGGAACTTCTTTCTGAAAAACTCCATCTGGGCCCAAAGCCGCATAAACTTTATACAAATCAACACAGTAATCAGTAACGACCTCTCTGCTAGAACAAATCAATTCGGGTAAGTTAGTTATCGTCTGAACTTTATGGATTGCTCTTTGTTCTTCTAATTGTATCAATTGTCTTTGAACAGAAATACTGTTTACCCTAGCATAAAAAGCAAATCCCAATCCCACAAGTAACATGAAAACTAGTAAAATTGCAATTGTCTCTCCCAACTGCATCTGACTTTTTTTCATTTTAATATATCAAAGCACAAGAATATAACAAAGCCTGATCATTATTTGTACCCAAAGCCGTAGCCGCACCTTCAACGCTTGGAATCAAATTTGTCCCAACAGAAACCTCAGTATGAGAATAAGGGTCAATTGTTGCCGCCTCAAGAGCTTGTAAATTTGCTATAGCATTAACATAAGTATTTCTACAATTGACGTTCGAAGTATAAACTCCACTAATATTCTCCGCTCTCTTCTTTATAGCCTTCACTGCGTAATGCTGTGTCTCAAATGATTTTTGCAACATACAAAAATAATTTTCTGTCCCTTCTTTATCATTCTCCTCACTAAAAACTGCACCAACCAAAGAAGTTATATCGTAATAAGGGATATCCCCAGCAGAAACCATTTTCCACTCATCTTCATTTTTTCTATAAAATGTAACTGTTCTCGTAGGGTCTGGTTTAATCCACACTGCATTTACATCTTCATCCTTCATATCTGACAATTCCCCATCTAAGAGATCCTCATAATCTGCAGGATCAGTATTAATAAAAACAAACTTTAACCTATCATCATTCTTATCTACAAAATCATCCAGTAAAGTGTCATCGAAATGTTCATCTGCCTTAAGTAAAGAAGGCGAAGCTTCCAAAATATCTTTTTTCAGTTGTTCATTTGCTGTAGGCCTAACAAATATATACCTCACATTTGTAGAGGTAAAGTAAAGGAAATTTGCAATTCTAAAGGGGGAGTTCCATTCCTGCGATTTAGAAAGTATATTCGGTACCCTCATTCTTGTAGGCGCAAATAAAATTATAGAGGGATCATCCAAATTTAGAGCCCTCCCTCCTATCGACAGAGAACAAGTACAAGGGGTGCCTTGATCAGATCTAAAACACTTGTATAGAATATCTGCTTCCGGGACAGATCTAAATATTTTATCCAACCTATCTCCAGATTTAATAGAATTCGTGATTGTGCTAACAGTATTCAGTATTACAACATTGGTTTTCTCCTCTTGAAGTTTAGTTGCCCAATTAATAACACTAACGAAAAAGACCATAATTACGGCCCCAGAGATTAAAACCAAAATCCAATTAAATTGTATTGTAACAATTCCTTTTCTCATGATACACCAACTTTAAACAACTCCACCTTATCTCCTCTTCCTTCCATCCTAATTCTAACGTAATTCCCTATAGTCTTATAGCATTGATATCTTTCATTCGGATCTATTTCAAAATAAGATTTTTTATTTTCCTTTATCCCTAAAAAGAATCCATCAGATTCGAGTGGCTCTTTCCATAAAAATACATTCTTAGTTGGAAGGTCTCTTGTATAACTTAAATCCCATTCTAGAGCCACGACTGGATATTTCTCTGTGAAATTAGTCTCATTTTGAGGTGGTTGTCTATAATCAATAAAACAAACTTCCTTTACTCCCTTTGGAACAAGATACCTATCCTCCCTTACAGATCCGTAATCAGCTGTTGCTTTCATCTTAGATTTCAGACTATTAATGAATTCAATCATAGCAATTTCTTCTTGTTTTTGTAAGATAAAGTTAATTCCCCTATAACCAAAAATTAATATTAAGGCAACGACCACAACGATTAGAATGTAGATAAATAGTTCTGATGCTAAAAATCCTTTCTTTTTCATTTCTTCTTAGCAATTTTAGATAACTTCTCCAATGAAGATCCCTTTCCAGAAAGATCTCTGAGTTGTTCAAACGACTTTGTTTTCTTCTGAACTTTCTTCCTTGCCTTCCTCTTCTTTCTAGGTTTTGGAGCCTGCTTTTTCGGAGCTGGTTTTGCTGGAGCTGGTTTAGATGTCGCAGGTTTAGGAGCTATGGCTTGTTTACCCACAACTGGTTTCGGGGCTGCTTTAACTTCTGGTTTTTTACTCATTCCAAAGACATTGAAAACCCTTTCTCTCGCAGCCTCTCTTTCTTTCTTCCTCTTTTCTAATAATTCTTTGATTTGGTCTCTCCTCTTTTGTTGTTCTGGAGACACTGGTCTCGGAGTAATAGGGGCAATTGGTCTTATTGAGGGTTTCTCTCCTGGCTTTGCTTTTGTTAGCGCTCTTGGAGTTACTCTAGCCCTACCTACTGGCTGTACCATTCCTCTAGGAGGCATTCGTGCTTGTTGTCTTGGACCCATTGGTTGAGTTGGTCTTACTGGTCCTTCTTTCTTTTTCTGATTAGGTAAATAATAATATGTGTAAAACAAGTAACCTCCAACAAATAATAATGCCAGTATAGCTAGTATAAGTAGGAATGTCAATAAGAATCCTGTTGCACCTGAAGGATGATCATCTGGATCTAAAGGATCTGTACCTGCATCTACTTCGTCTCCATCACTAAATCCATCACCATCTGTGTCTTCGTTAGTGGGATTTGTTCTCTCAAGGAATTCTTGTAGATTTGTCAAACCATCTCCATCTTCGTCTCCACCTGGATCACAATTACCATCACAATATCTATCCTCCCATGAATCTGAGATGCCATCATTATCTGCATCACTAAATGTAACGTTACATGCTACGCAAACTCCTCCACCACAATCGGTTGCCTCCTCCCCTCCATTCTTATGTCCATCAGTACAAGTAGGAGTTTTACAAGTGAAAGAAGGATTACACCATCCAGAACCACAATCGGCGTTAATCTGGCATAGCTTATCATCCTCACATGGATTGCATTTATCTCCTCCACAGTCTGTATCAGTTTCGCCAGGATCTAGATATTTATTATCGCAAAGATCAACTCCTGTACAAATTTTAACAGCTACGTCACAGTTGTTTGTTACACAATCTGCATCTTTCTTACATTTCTTATTAACTTCACATTTATTAGTACAAGGTCCTCCACAATCTTTATCTGTTTCATTTCCGTTGTGGAAACCGTCATCACATCTTGCTGCTGCACAAACCGCAGGTATTTTGTTAGTGTCACAGAATTGTGAAGCGCAATCAGTATTTACTTTACAGGTGACATTCGTTCCGCATCTTTTACAAGATCCCCCACAATCGATTCCAGTCTCATCTCCATTCTTCCTTGAATCTGAACAAGTAGCAGGTAGTTTCGAAGTATCAACTAATATTCCATCCGATTTACCAACATCTCCTTTCCATCCAGCAAGATCATATGCTTCTGCATGGAAGTAATATTTTACCTTATCTGTTAAATTTAATCCCGAGACAAAGAAGTAACTATCATGATCAGTTGAATTCGTTTTATTAACAATAACTGTGTTACCTGAATCAGTTAACCAGTAGGTGTAATAATCTATTCCAGAGATGTTGTCTGTTGCTTTAAATTTAACTCTTAATTCATCTGTAACCCAAGTAATATTGGAATTATTCGCATACTTAGAGGAATCATCTACTATTGGTTTTGATGGTGGAGAACTGTCTACTGCAAAGTTATGTATTGCATTAACAGAATCAGCTCCTTCATAACAGACAGTATATAATGTATAAGAGCCCTCTCCTAACAAAGTTCCATTAATCATTTTATCATATTTGTGCGAATAGAAATACTCTGGACCTTTTTTGAAATCATACTCTCCGTACGCTTGAAGCATGTCATCTGATTTCTCCCCCCAGTAACACTCTGAGATTTTATTTACTGAGAAATTTATGATGGGCTGATCATTTGCGCTACCGGAGAAGTATTTCTTTGTATACTCAATAAATCCAATTTTTTGATCAAGATCTACAAATATCGGTACCTTGAATAGGAATGATATTGTGTTATTCCCTTCAGGATCGCCAGGATTCTTACATGCTACATAATAATCATAGGTTTTCTTACGGTGGAAAGGCGAGAATACTAAAGTCTGCTGATGGAAATTCTTAAAAGAGTTGTTTTCATATCCTTTAAACGTTCCATTTAACAAGGCGAAACTTCCTCCCTGTGGACCATATCTACAGATGGTTTGATCATCTGAGTAAACTTTCAAATTAGTCTGAGGTGAATCTGATCCAGAAAGAATTTGAACAATAGGGTTAGGATTTGCTTCTGGGTTGGTTGGTTTCCATCCTGGTCTTGTAGTGTCGACAGAAATCTCAAAATCCCATTTCGACATATTGAATTCTCCATCCCATACTCCATCTTTACAAGCAGTAAATATTTTCTTAGTACTTTGATCACTTATTTTAGTGAAATCTTTTGCAATATGTGTGATTCCTCCTGTGGTATCGAAGCTAGTCTTACTACCCCATAAAAGATCAACACCCACTGAGTACTTACAAGTTCCTGCTTTATCAGTACTAAATTTAAGATCAAATTTAGTCTTAGAAGAAACATTAAACTTAGGTACAACCACTTTCATCGTTTTAATTCTACATTTAATACAAACGCCACCACAATCTACTTCATCTTCGCCAGGATCCAAATAATTATTCGAACATAATTCCTGAGTAGTACAATTATATGGATCGGAAGACTCATTATTATCATTACAATCCCATCCCAAACAATAACCATCTTCATCTCGATCTATAGCAACCCCCCATTTTGAAGGAGTATTTGGAGCGTTTGTTTGATTATATACAACACATAAACCTACTGGCCTCGTACACTTTTGAGAATCATTAATATCCAAAACACCATCATTATCATCATCTAAATCAATAGCGTCTGCTCCACATAAAGGTTTTGGATGTGGCCATGTATTCCAACAGGTCTCATTATTATCTCCATCACAATCATCACACCCTTCGTCAATATCCCCATTACCATTATCATCGTTTCCATCACATTCTGTTTCAGCACAACCTTCATCAACTATACCATTACAATTATCATCAATCAAAGAACCATTAGCATCTTTATTTCCACAAGTTTCGAAATTGTCTCTGTATGTGACATTAGTGCAAGGGCCCCAAGTATTATAATGAGTACCTTGTAAACATTCTTGATAACCTGGATGACATTTCCCTCTTGTCTCATGGTTAGGAGGACATTCTTGTCTTCCCCCTATAGGTTCGCAAGTACATCCAGTTCCATTTGTTAATGCAAGAATTTTTTCTGATGTGCATATATCAAAAACTGAATTGAAGGCATCAGTATTAAGTGCCCAAGTGGATCCTTTTTTAGCGCAATATTCACAATTATCTAATCCAGGGTCTATGCATACCCCAATACCTAATCTTGGAATTATATCTACCCATGTACAGTTATTTGTTCCACTCCTACAATTATCTTGCTCACAAGCCCCTTCTGTTTTATAATCATAACAAACCATGGAGGTTACACAAGGATAGCAAGTATCAATAAGTGTAGTGGATCTATCTAAGAAACAGAACGTTCTATTATCATCTGGCCCTTCACATTCTTCCCTTGAAAAGTACATACCGAAAGGATTACCGTCACTAAAATCACATGCTCCCCCTCCAATGATACATTCAATATCCGGACCATAAGCTGTACATGACGTATTCTCTGCGCACTCTCTTATCTTCGTGAGTCTGTTTCCACTTAAACACTGAAATCCTGTGTTGTAAAAAGTTTCATTTGCATCGCCACCAAATCGAGAAAAATAAGTTTGAATCACAGGTTGATCGTAATAAGAAGCACTTATACAAAATTTATTATTTGTATCTCTCTGATTGAGACATTCCAAATTCCCTAATAAATTAGATCCATTTATTGTCGCAGTTCTAGCATCCCCATATTTTGCAAATATTTTATAAGTATATCTAGGACCAAATTCTAGATTCCCGTCTGAGAACTCATTAAAAACGATTGGGGGGAGGGTAAGACAATCACTATCTTTACACCTTGTTACCTCATAAAATTGTATCTCCGTAACACACTCATCCACCCAAGATAACTTCATAGTATTGGATCCTTGTATCGGTTGGACTCTTAAATTAGATAATTTTGGTTGATAGGTTGGAGTAGAACAATTAGCAGAGTAAGGGCAATCGCCTGGGCAAGTTTCGTGATCTTCATCAGGCATATTACATGTTCCATCTCCGCATGTCCAATTAACCGCCCCGCATGCTTGATCACATGTTTGAGATCCTACTTTTTGAACAAAAGTTCCGTTTTTTCTTTTTTCATCTTCACAAACAATTTTTGGAAATTCGCCTGGGAGAGCCACATTATTTTTACAACAACATCCCTCTACGCACTCTGCAGCGAAGTTGCTGCATTCCTGATAATAATTTGCCAAACAATCAGCAACAGTTGTAGGATAAACAGTGCTTCCATTTTCAACTGTATTTGCACGACAACAAAGATCTTGACCCAGTCCTTCATCACAAATATCACTCGTCGAAACATTGGGGTGTGTGTTAATACAACATTTTTCTGCAGATGAAGCTAAAGCCAGTACAGCGAAAGCTAGGATAATCATGCACATTCCAAGATTAATTTTTCTTAAGTCCATTTCCAGTTAATTGTTATATTCAAACCCATTCCTTGTCCACCTTGAAAATCATACTTTGCGCCAGGTTCGTATGCATATACAGTAAAATTAATAATCTCTGGTCTAGTGTCTGGTACGCGGGGGATTATACATGGCTCGAGTAAAATATTGGCAACGTCCCCTGCTGAATTAACACATCTATCTGCACTAACATTATAATACAAGGAAGCGTTAACACCACTTATTGGGTGTGCATTTGTGTGGTCCTCATCAGGATCCAGTGCATCAGGTTTTCCAGGAACAATAAATTGATCATCAGGAAGAGGTCGATAACTGCTGTAATCAAAAAATGTACTAAGCATTGCAGAACTGATAGTAAAATCACTCATTCGGTCAATTTCAACGTAATCCTTATTCTCAATATAATATAAAGCGGGTTTTCTATTCTCTCTTGCAAAAATAAACTCAAAATCTTCCCCTTCAGTATCTCTTGACCTATTATCTCCAACTGCTATAATATCATAATGAAAATCGGAATGTAGATATTTTACATAAAATCCTGCGGCGCTTGTGGCCCAATCATATCCTCCTACACCTAAATCTCCAGGTAGATTGGTGCGAATGTCAAAATCAGCAATTTCTGTGTCTTTTGTAACAATAAACTGTGTAATCTCGTACAATTTCTTAAACCTTATAGGTAATGTTACCGTATGATATTTCAATGTCCTACTCTCTCTTGTTGCATTATCTGTGAGGGTAACAACATATTTCATCCGGAAAAATACATCGTTTTCCAAAAATACTACTTCTGTTTCAGTACCTCCACTTTCATCTACTATAAAACGATTATCAAAAGTAGACAGCCCCCTCAAACATAAAGGAATAGTATTATCAATATAATCTTCAATAATCGATGAAATGGTATCACTAGCATTCCCACTTAATCCATTCAATTCGACATCTCCAAAAACCTCCGAGGTTTTAACAATAAGATTGGGAGTGGATGCAGAAGTATTCCAAGGGAAAGTAGGCCAAGGAGCTCCAGGTATGTCCTCATCAGAATCTGCTAAAATAACATACTTCACACACATAAGATCTGGATAAAGGGGGTGATCTTCAGGAGATTTTGCCGGTGCGCCAACGCTCCCATTTTGATCTTCAGATCCAGTAGAACATGATCCAACAGGAGTAGTATCCCATATAACCCCTCCTTGTTTCGCTGCTAATTCTACTCCAAGTTTAGCTTGTTGATCCAAACAAGAAGTGATAAAAGATTGAACTGGTTGGATTTTTTCATTAAATCTCTCTGATCTTTCTTTATCAGATTGAAGATCATCTTCTATAGTTTCTGTAGTAATGAAACGTGCTACTAGGAAAACGAATAACACCAAAATTGCCATTATTATAAACATTGTCACCTGACTTTTTTTCATTTGGGTCTTAATTTGTATGTTAATTCGGGCAATGCCCTATTTATATCATTCACGTCATTGTTGAGTATATAATACTTTTGTCCCTGATGTGTGCAAAATAACTTCACATCTCCAGGCATTTCAGCATTATATGTTGTTGTGAAATTACAAATGTCTTCTTGGGGGGATTGGTAGGATATACCCATATAAGTTCTTCCTGGATCTTGATAAGGTGCTTCCACAATTGAATAAATATATCTACTACCTATTTTACTTGCATAAATCCTGTTATAAAATCTTACTTTATCAAAGATTTCGTAAAGTCCATATGTATCTGGATCAACCTCACCAACAATATCATTAACTATCTCTTGAATGTCCTGGACATAAGCTGGCCAAGGATTGGGGGTTTGAGTAACCATTTGACTCTCAGAAAACATGAGACTATTCAATCCATAATTGTATAATACTTTTGTCGTGGGAGTAGTACAAGCCCTCCATGTACCATCTTGAGTTATTGTACAATAATTCCGAGATAAATTAAATGCTTCTAAAATAGGTAAGTGGGAATTATTTATTGGGTAATTCAATGAAAGCCCAACCACTTTTCTCTGATCTCCTGCACTTAAATATTCCATAACACAAACATTGTTGACTCTATTTGAGAAATAATTAGGAATTGAATTTCCTCCTGCAGTTGTGTAGTTCATAAAATTAAGCATATCATCCCACTTTCCACATGAGATGTCAAAGTCTCCTGGAGATAATCTCATCATCTTCTTTGCTACCATTGCTGTTCTAGAAGTCCAATCTCCGTTTAAGCAGTAAAAGTCTTCATCCTCGACAAACTGGCCATTATTCAAACAAGCCGGGTTTGCATATTTAGAGGTATTGCCATTTTGACCTGCATCTCCAGATGGATCCCTCAAACACATGCCCGGATCAGAACAAAATCCAGGGTAGCCATAAGGAGAAATTTTTGTTGAAGTTAAATTCCAAGATCCATTAATACATCTATATTGCTCTCCATCAGGACCTAGATAATAATCATCATAACCAGTATCGTCAGTCATATCCTCAATACAACCATCCTTAACTTCAAGGCCGCTGGGCGTATAAAAGCCAGTACGATTTCCAATCCAACACCTATCTGAAGGACAGCACTCGGCCTTCTGAGAAACATTCTGCTCCCAAGATGATGGAACAAAACTTAAACTTGCCCGGTATCCATTAAAATAGTATGACGCTGCAACTTTCCATTCCTCCCTATAAGAGCACCACAATACAGTGCCTGTAAAACTTCTTGATTCAAACCGCTCACAGTAATTATGATTCTTAACAACATATTCAGAAATATTGTGGTAATTTATATGATAAAGATCTTGATCATTTTCTGGATGATAGTTACTCTCATCAACCTCACACCCGTGGAATGTTCCATCATCAACAATTATACTTGGACTATCAGTATACCAAGAACCATTAGGAGATTCCAAATTAGATACAAAGCTGGAAGCCCAACATGCCCCAATTTCAGATTCAGGATCATTGTAATATTCGTCTGGCACATCATCAGGTTCCCCACAACAGTACCTTCCCGTCCATCTATAAGGGGCAGCAGTTCCATTCGGCCACATTGCCGCTTCACAAGATATTTCATTCCCCCATGGAGGATCCAAATCGTCTGTCCAGTTGCCTCCATTTGTACAGAAATACCAACCTGAATTTAATTCCCTCCCGTAATACTGAGTCGCATGTCCATTTCCTCTCTCTCCCCAGTTTGTTCCAGACAAATCAAGATAGACAACATCTCCTGTTTGTGCCAACACCCCTCCACGCCCAAAATGGGTTGAAAGACCAGGGTCTAAGTTGTTACACTGTCTATTTGTAGAATAGTCTCCACAACATTCTACTACTGACTTTTGTCCTGGACAACCAGTACATAAATAATCATTTGAATATGCTCCAATATCCTTAATTATGGGTAATTTCGCAGGGTCCTGTTCAAAGATTTTCTCTCCATCATCCGGTTCTTCTTCCTCTTCTTCTTCCTCTTCTTCTTCCTCTTCTTCTTCCTCTTCTTCTTCACCCTGGACTGCGTACCCTATTATTGAAAGTGATCCCCTTACTTCTGCAGTTACGTCGCCCAGCGGCCCACGTGGCTCTTCTTCTTCTTCTTCTTCTTCTTCTTCTTCTTCTTCTTCTTCTTCTCCATATCCCGTACCAATCTCTAGCTCATAATCTCCTGCATGGGGGAGTGCTGCCACCCCCCTAAATCCTTCATCATCACATATGGCCCATTGATGGTAATAAGCAACGACTTCAAAACCATCTGAAGATTCCATTGGCCCATCTTCTCCAGTACAATCCATTCCCAAAATGATTCCGTTAAGATTTTGAGCCCCTTCCCAGGTCCAGGTATCTTCACCAACAAAAGATCCACAAATTTTATCTTCCGACATTCTTAAAGCACAATCAGGAACATAATCTCCTATCTGGTGTTTCATATTTGGATAATAAGCTCTTGATCCATCCCAGTCATCTCCACAACATTCTCCCAACCGTTCATCTGTTGTACTCCAATCTCTCCTAAGATCTCCTTTTACAGATATCTCCATATCACATCCCAAACAAATATCCCTATGACCATCGGGTTCCTCTGTCCACTGAATTCTACCTCCTGATAAAGTGTTACATCCCTGCCATTCATCTGTACACCAATCCTCTCCAGGATCATCTCCGCAACACGCATTAGCCCCTGGTGAGGTTTGGTCACTTGTTGTTGAAGAGGTTGTTGGACCAGGTTGGTTATAATACCCCGCTATCCCTGTGGTATAAGATTTAAATCCCTTCCAATTACCAGGGGTATTTATTTCGTTAACATTCTTTTTATGTACACATACCTCGCATGCAAATAAGCCACTCATTGTGGGATTATCAATATTTCCATCTCCTCCCAAACCATCAGGAGTCAGGTGCTTTCCCAAACCCTCGTTAGCATAACAAGCAGAATTGCTCTCCCAACTTATACACCATTTTTCTTTTAAGTCATCTCCACAACATCCTGCATCTTCACCACAGGTCCCTCCAGTAATCGGTTTTCCCCCATATTCTTCAGTGCATGAAGCTCCAATTCTTGGTTCCCATCTGTTCGTAAAAGCATAATCTCCAATATCGCTTGGATACTCAGGAGCTACTCCAAAAAGATTACATCCTTTTTCATATTGTCCGGTTCCTGTGTTCCTCGGATCTGTATGTGCAGTATCAAAGAATTTCCTAACTCCTGCTACGCCACCTTCATCAGGAGTTCCTGGACATCCAGCACCCCCCCCTACTCCACCACCCATACAATGGTATATACTTAAATCAGGATTATCTGTATTTATTCTATAGCCACTACTGTCCCCGGCAATACAGTCAGGTAATAATTTGTATTGTGCAGAATAATCATTTCCACAACATCTCGAAGGTCCAGCTAAAGCTCCATCCCATGATCTTACACCTGGAGTCCCTCCAATCGGAATATTCTCAGGACCCAATCCACATTTTTGACATGCTTCCATTGACATGTCTGGAGAATCAAAATAATTATGAGGTAGTGTCTTACTTAAACTCCCCGCAGTTACCAAAGGATAGTTCCATTCAGCATTCCAAGCGGCAGGAGATTTTTCCGTACATTCTGAGGGGTCTTGGCTTTCTGAGCATTGATACCCATACTTATCATCCCCACAACATTGATTTGCATTTGTACCATTTGGAACCCATACTCTAAACTTAGCTGAAGATTTGTAATCACAACTATCCAAGCCCTCCTCACAAAAAGAATCGCATTTTATTGTACTCGCTGTTGCAGTTGGGCCGCCAGTACAAAAAATTTCTGCATCATCAGGCTGTCCATATTCATAACTCAGTTTTGCCCACGATAAACCATAACTCACCCTGTTTCTATTAGTTATATAGATATTTGCCAATCCTTGAAGTCCTGTTGCTACTGGCCTAACAAGATCTGTTTTATTCGCAGGGTATATCCCTCCAATACCTGGGCAACCGCTCGTTTCAAAAAGAGTTGACGAAGCTCCTCCATAGATTCTAACCCCATCATCATATTCTCCATCAAGTATTTGAAATTTCCTCAAACAATCTGCCCACATAACTACATATTGATTAGTAGCTTCTGTACAAGAGCCAGTCCCAGGTGGTTCAATACAATTGAAGTTGTCTTTACATATATACTTCGTTGTTGAACCAGGACGTGTCATGATGGTAGATGTCCAATGATTATCCCCTGCACCATTTGCCTTATTATCACATGTATTTTCGGGAGCAGGATTAGTTTGACACCATGTTCCCGTAGTTTGTGCGCCTACTCCTCCAACATTTCCATTTGGATTCAATCTCCCGTCGCCCCCCCTTCCATCACACACAATATCATTACAATCATTTTGGCTCATAGCGTAACACCAAAGTGATCCATCAGCACAACTACATTCATAGCCACCAGAAGGATCGCAACCTGGATTGAGTTCATCAGTCCCACAACTCGGCGGGACACCTCCATGATCTGCACAATTGTAACCTGCTCCCTGACACCCATCGCAGCAACATTTAGGAAACGTACCGGTACAATCACTTTGTGAATCACAAGGATCTCCTTGTGAAGATTCTGCATATGCAAAATCAGCCCAAAAAAAAGAACTCATTAAAAGGATGAAAACTAAAGTGACTACCTTACCTACTTTATTTAATCCCTCTTTTTTCATTTTTGCCTTAGCTTATATGTAAGCTCCGGAAATAAATTTGTAACAGTATCTGACGGTGTAAGTATATAAGTGTTAGTGCCCGACTGCAAACAATAAATATATTTATTATTGTTGTTATTGTATTCTGTTATATACCTACAAAAGTTTGGGTCTGGATTCTCATATGAAACAACAAGTACGCCTTGCCCCATATTTGGCGCTTCAATAATCCCATACGCCTTTGTGGTTCCATGCCTATCAAAATAAATTTCATTATAATATCTCCTTTGTCTGAATAAACTTAGATCCCCATATTCAATTGGAATTCCTGGTAAAATATCATTTTGAATTACATTCATTCTATTCAAGAAAACCGAAAAGTCGCTGTAGCCTGCAATTAACACTGGAGTTTCTGAAAAGATTAATGCTTGCAATCTATGATTATAATAAACATCGCTTGAAGAACATGGCCTCCAGTCTCCATCATTAACTCTTGCATTATCACAATAAGTAGATGGTTTTTCGATAGCGTTCAAGAAATTTGCATAAGAATCATTTAATTTTCTATTTAACGAAGTTCCAATAACAATTTGATCGTCCGACTTCAAAACACAAAACTGATTTGCATAATACACATAGTCCCCCATTGAAAGTCCCTGGTCTGAAAAATAATCTAGTGTATTCAACATCTCATAGGAACCGCCACATGCAAAGGAATACTCTGTAGCAGATGTCTTCATCATCTGTTCAGCAACAAACTTGGTTCTTGACGTCCACGTTCCATTATTACAATAAAGATCTGTATATTCTAAAAACTGCCCATCATTAATACAAACTGGAAATGCGTCTATCGAGGTGTTACCATTATGTTCTGGATTGCCACTTGGATCCACTAAACATTCTGGTTGTGTAGGACAAAATCCAGTGATGCCTATTGGAGAGGTTTTAAGGAATGGATCTTCCCATCTTCCATCAATACATCTGTAACTATCTCCTGTTTTCGCCTTGAAAACCGCTCCTGGAGAAGAAATTCCTTTCATATTTTGAACGCATCCATCAATAATAGTGTAGGGTCCAAAGGTTCCATTAACGTCTGTTGTATAGTTACCCATCCAACATCTATCTGCTGGACAACACTCTGCAACCTGCGTATTATTATCTTGCCAACCAATTGTGCTCAAAGAAGGCCTTGTAACAAAATTGTAAAGTGCCTTCCACTCTTCTGTGTAAGAACAGTAAATATCTGTCGACAGCCACCCAAATGTACCATTGCCGATTCCCATTACCAACTTCGTACAATAATTATGATCCGTGACTAATTGTTCTCCTGTATGTGAGTCTGTGATGTTCAGATAATGATCATTATCTGTTATGTAATTTGTTGCTGTTACTTTACATCCTTGGAATTCTCCGTTAGAAACTAAAGTATGCCCAAGCCCAATTCCTCCATACTCTACAGGCAAACCATTTCTAATAAAACTTGATTTCCAACACGCCCCTAAACTTGATCCCTCATCATTATAATATTCTGGATAATCTTCTGCTTCTGAACAACAATATCTTCCTGTCCAAACCAAAGGGTATCCTTGGTTATCTGACGATACATTACAAGTTCCAGGATCTCCATCTAAATCAGTTACCCATTCGCCCTCAGAGCTACAATAATAGGTAACATTCCCGACTCTATGTGGTTCTCCAGCAATTTTTTGTGTTCCTGCAGACCCTCCCGAGTTACATTGGAGTAATCCACAACACTCGATAACCTCTCCCATTACGCACATGTAATCATGTTTTTCCAACAAACCCACTTCTTTCTTAAATAAATCTTGATCATCAAATCCCCCAGATTCGCAAATAAGGAACTCTTCATCTGTTTGTAGGTATTGTTTCCTATTACAAGGCAACTTTATAATCTCTCCTGGTTTATCATAAGAAAAAATCCAAGAAAAAACCGTATCCCCTTGGGTATTACCACACATCTTACCTCTAATTGGTTGAGATCCACAGTCTTCATAATCATCCCCACAACATTTGTTTGTGGGCATTGTTATGTCAAAATCTCTTGTTACTGGATTAATTGGATCAATCAAAGCACAATCTTCACATAACATTGAGTTATCATCTGGCTCTGTAATTATATCTGTAATTTCTCCTTGTGAATAGCATATTTTTTCGCTACTAATACACCACGTTTCTCCTAGATCATCTCCACAACATGGTGGCGAACCAGTACCAGCTCCTGCCGTTTGCATTCCTGTCACTAATCCTGTTGGACCAGCCCCTGGACCAGCTCCAGTCCCAGTATTAACAATATGCCATTCGGCGGGAGCCGTTTCTCCACCCGATGTTTTCCTTTCAATACAAGTTTTACACACCCATCCTGCTGGATCTTTCGAGGTATCATCGGGGTCTCCATCATAAATTCCTCCAAAAGGCAAACCATTGAAACATGCAGTATTCTCTCCTGCACCACCACAAAAACTATCTAGCAGATCATCCCCACAACATCCTACATTGGCGCTTGTTGAGCCACCGCCGTTCCTCGGATCTGACTTAGATAAATGGAAGTAAACCCTGTCTGTAATTGTCTCTCCAAGTGGACATGGATTTCTACTACTTCCAACTCCTTCACAATGAATTTTTGAAACATCTGCATCATCAGCCCAATCATCACCGCAACATCTTCTTGCTGAATCATTAACTAAAGGATCCCAGGATCTTAAGTCAATATCTGCCACATCCTCTCCAATCGGGCAGGGATCATTATCACCGTCCCCTAAACAATGAATTCCTGAAGTGTCTGGATCGTCATTACTATCATCACCGCAACATCTTCTATCCCGATTAGAGACGGAAGGGTCCCATGACCTATCATCTGGATCATCATAATTCATTCCCATAGCGCATTCGTGACATGCGCTCTCACTTTTATCAGGTTCATCCTGATTGTCTCCCCAACCCATTGGATCATCACCACAACACAATCCAAATCCGAGGGTCGCTGCATTTGCATCCGCACCTAACCAAACCCTTTTACCCGGTCCAAGATCACTAGTTCCTCTCTTGGGACATTTAGTACAAAACTGTTCTGCCCTATCAGGATTGTCTTCATCAAGCTCCCATGGCCCAGTTCCTAGGGGGTCATCACCACAACACAATTCTCCATAAACATCATCCTTAGCCCATGCCCTCTTAGTGAGATCATCTTCAGTACACCAACCCAAATACAACTGCCCATCGGGATTATTAAATTCAGGCTTACACAATGATTCACAAGAACTACACAAACTACTATCTGTATCAGGATCTTGATAGCGGTACTTAAACCATGCTTCGGTCCTCCCCGAAACAAGATTTGCCTCGTTAATTATCGTCAATTCAGATTCTTTGAAAATGGGATCCATTTCTGTCTTCAAAAGATCAACAAAGTCACTTGATGAAGGATCACACATACCTCCAGATTGAAATTGAGTACATTGCCTTGCACAAATACTGCTTGACCCAATTTTAATATTCCCCCCATCATCCATATGATTATTGTCTAATGTTGCTTTTATCATACAATCCACATTTGGTGCATTTACCTTTATCGTTTTCCTTGACTGTTCACACCTCTGTTGAGCAGTCATATCCATCCAACGACTATATCCTGTAGACCAAGCAAGCTGACAACCAGTACAATAATATGCATTGGCGATCATCATATTATCTACAACAGACTCAACGCCAATCTCATCTCTACTAGGTAAACCTCCGCACTGAAGATCACAATGGTGGTCGTTGCACCAACGTTTACATTCGGAGTTATCCTCATCAGTACACTCTGTATATCCATTATAATAAACACACTGTTTCTGAATATCTCTCATCCCATACCATTCACAATGACAAGGAACTTCTCCAGGACCACATCCACAAAATGGATAAGAAATTGGTATAACTAGTGCTAGTAAAACTAATACAAACAAGAAGATTTTCCCCACAATATTTTTCATCATTCCTCTTTTTAGCCCACTGACTAATTAAAGAGTAATTTTTAGAAATAGACTTTAAAAAGGTTTACGTCAATCCAAAACCTTAACCTTCTCCGAGTAAAAACCTTGCTTAGAAATCTCTTTTTTCTGTAAAATTTTTCTAAAAACAGATTCAAGAGATTTCTTTGCTTCAGACTTAGTCATCCCTAATGTATGGAATAATGAAAACAAATCATGATGGCTTCTCATCTGATAGGGGGACAACGCAAATGAACCAATTGCAGTATCAACTTTATATTTTCTACACAGTTTAATGTTCTGAGACATCCTTCCCTTTACAACCCCACGATTTTTCTCAGAAAAAAGTGATGAAAAATTAAAGATAATAATTTTCTTGTTCTGACGAGCAATGTCACATAATATATGATTTAAACC